>JAKAVN010000143.1 GCA_021827495.1 Deltaproteobacteria bacterium
ATGCTCACCGGCGCCAGGCGCGGGTCGCGGCGCGGGCTCACACATGAACCACTTCGCTTACAAGGATAACCGGCTGTTCGCCGAGGAGGTCGCAGTGGCCGACCTCGCCGCGCGTTTCGGCACCCCGCTGTACGTTTACAGCACGCGCACGCTGCGCCGCCATTTTCGCGTGATGGACGAGGCCTTCGCCGGCACCGATCATCTGATCTGTTACGCGATGAAGGCGCTCTCGAATCTGAGCGTGCTCAAGCTGTTCGCCACGATGGGCTCGGGCTTTGACATCGTTTCGGTGGGCGAACTGATGCGCTGCCTCAAAGCCGGCGCCGACCCGCGCAAGATCGTGTTTTCCGGCGTGGGCAAGAGCGACGAGGAGTTGAAAGCCGCGATCGAGGCCGGGATTCTGATGATCAACCTCGAGTCCCGCCCCGAACTGCATCGCGTGGCCCTGGTCGCCAGACGGCTGCGCCGACGCGCGCCGGTCAGCCTGCGCGTCAACCCCGACCTCGACCCGGGCACCCATCCGCACATCTCGACCGGCCATCGCGACAGCAAGTTCGGCGTGCCGCTGTCGCAGGTGCACGAGTATTACGCCGAGGCGCGCACGCTTCCCGACCTCGATCTGGTCGGCCTCAGCACCCATATCGGATCGCAGATAACCGACACTGCGCCGTTCACCGAGGCTGCCAACAAGGTCGCGATAATCGTCAGAGCGCTGCGCTCAAGCGGCGTGGCGCTGCGCTACCTTGACCTCGGCGGCGGCCTGGGCATCCCCTACCAGGAAGCGCCGCCGCCGCCCTCGGAGTACGCGGCCGCGCTGCTCGGCCCGCTGCGCGGGCTCGGGCTCAAGCTGATTATCGAGCCCGGCCGCGTGCTGGTCGGCAACGCCGGCGCGCTGGTGACGCGCGTGCTCTACGTCAAGGAGACCGACGTCAAGCGCTTCATCGTGGTAGACGGCGCGATGAACGATCTCATCCGGCCGGTGCTGTACGAGGCCTACCATCAGATACTGCCGGTCGAGCGGCGCGCCGGCGCGCCGGCGGTGACCGCCGACGTGGTGGGGCCGGTATGCGAGAGCGGGGACTTCTTCGCGCGCGAGCGCGAGATGCCCGAGCCGCGCGACGGCGACCTGCTGGCTGTGATGAGCGCGGGCGCCTACGGTTTCGTGATGGCGTCGAACTACAACAGCCGCCCGCGCGCGCCGGAGATCTTGGTCGATGGCGCGGAGGCCCACCTGGTGCGCGAGCGCGAGAGCTTCGAGGACCTCGTGCGCGGCGAAAAAATTGTCAGCCTGCCGCCGGGAGGGTCCGCCTGATGGCGAAGCTCAACTTCACCAAGATGCAGGGCTGCGGCAACGACTATATCTATGTCATTGCCGACCGCGTGCGCCCGGCCGATCCCGCCGCGCTGTCGCGCCGGCTCTCCGACCGCCGCTTCGCCATCGGCGGCGACGGGCTCATCATGCTCACGCCCTCCAAGCGCGGCGACGTGCGGATGGAGATGTACAACGCCGACGGCAGCCGCGGCGAGATGTGCGGCAACGGCATCCGCTGCGTGGCGCGCCTGCACTACGAACGCGCCGCGCGACCGCGCAATCCGCTGGTCATCGAGACCGACTGCGGGCTCAAGACCGTGGAACTGAAGCTCGACGGCGGACGGGTCAGCGCCGCCACCGTCGATATGGGCGAGCCGATCCTTGAAGGGCGCGAAATTCCAGCCGCCGCGGACGGCCGTGTCATCGGCCATCCGCTGGAAGCCGGCGGCCGCACCTGGCGGATAACCGCGGTCTCGATGGGCAATCCGCATTGCGTGGTGTTCGTCGACGACGACGCGGTCTTCGCGCTGGAAGATTCTGATTTCGCCCGCATCGGGCGCCAGTTCGAACATCATCCATTCTTCCCCCGCCGCGTCAACACCGAGTTCATCCTGCCGCTTTCGCGCGCCAGGCTGCGCATGCGGGTATGGGAGCGCGGCTCGGGCGAAACGCTCGCCTGTGGCACGGGCGCCTGCGCCGCGCTGGTCGCGGCGGTGCTGACCGGGCGGGCCGAGCGGCGGGCGACGCTGGAGTTGCGCGGTGGAAAGCTCGAAATCGAATGGCGTGAGCGCGGCGAAAGCGCCAATCACGTGATGATGACCGGCGAAGCGGTCGAAGTGTTCAGCGGCGAGGTCGAAGTTGGCGACGGCGAACTGCTGGCGGTCGTCGCGTGAGCTTGGAGGGCGAACCAATGTTCAACGGAGCACTGACGGCGATCGTAACCCCCTTTCGCGACGGCGAGGTCGACCAGCAGGCGCTGCGCGAGCTGGTCGAGTTCCAGATCCAGGGTGGCGTCGACGGCCTGGTGCCCTGCGGTTCGACCGGCGAGTCGGCCACGCTCACCCATTCCGAGCACGAGCAGGTGATCAAGATCGTCATCGAGCAGGCGCGTCGCCGCGTGCCGGTGGTGGCTGGCACTGGCTCGAACTCGACCGCCGAGGCAATCCGCCTGACCGCCTCCGCGCGCGAGGCCGGCGCCGACGGCGCACTGCTGATCTCGCCCTACTACAACAAACCCACCCAAGACGGCATTTTCAGACACTACAAAATGGTCGCGGCGGCGGTCGACCTGCCGCTCATCGTCTACAACATACCGGGCCGCACCAGCTCCAACATTGCACCCGAGACCCTCGCCCGGCTGAGCGAGATCCGCAACATCGTCGGCGTCAAGGAAGCCTCGGGCTCGATGGATCAGACCTCCGACATCCACCGCCTGTGCGGTGACCGGCTGACGATTCTCTCGGGCGACGATTCGCTCACCGTGCCGCTGATGGCGCTCGGGGCCAAGGGAGTGATCGCGACCGTGAGCAACGTGATGCCGCGCGAGACCCATGAGTTGGCGGCGGCGGCGCTGGCGGGCGACTATGCGCGGGCGCGCGAGCTGCATTACAAGCTGCTGCCGCTGGTGCGCGCGCTGTTCGTGGAGACCAACCCGATCCCGGTCAAGCAGGCGCTGGCCTTCATGGGCAAGTGCACGGCCGAGATGCGGATGCCGCTGACGCAGATGTCGCCCGGCCCGGCCGACAAGCTGCACGCGGTGATGAAAGAATTGCGCCTGATCTAATCCGGCCCGCCCGATCGTCGCCCGCATGCCTTTTGGACCGTCCCCGTTGCTGGGAAGGGCTCAGAATATGCTGTTCGAACGCACTGTTCGCATTGCACTGAAATACGCGTTCGTCCCTTCTCCTGCAACATCTCCCGCCATTGCAACACGGGGCGGCGCAGCCCGCGCTCAGTTCGCGTAAATAAAGGTGCTCCTTTCAGAGCGAAGGCGCTGACCGGCGGCCTGTCCGCGCAGATCCACCCCGGGAAGATTGCGGGGCGGCCCGCCTTCCGTGAGGAAGAACGGACGGCAGTGGGGGGAAACTGCCAGCCGCTCGGGCCGCCCCTTTTGGAGCCAGATGTCAAAAGCAGAACCTGCGCGACGCTAATTCACTTCTTCCGCGACGCCCCTGCATCGGATCCCCTAACCATATCTGCCGCAGCCGTGCCGTGTAGTCTGCCGAGTCTTGCCTCCATTCCGCCGCGATATGCGGCCAATGCGGTTCGCCTCGGTTTTAGCCCTTATGGCTTACCCCACCCAATGAAATCCTTTCGCCGAACGAAGAACTCGCACCACCGCTCCGTGAATCATAAGTGTTCCCGCCAAGTCACCTACATACCCAATCGCAGCCTCTCTTATTTCCAACTATCGCGCCCCATGCCATTTACGCTTTTCTCTCAATTCGACAAAGATCACACCTGTGAGAGCGATTGCCCGGTCACTTGTTCCACGGCGGCCTTCGCGACCGAGTAGCCATATAGGGCCTCAGCGTATTGCGCATCGTCTGACGTATAGTGACGCTCGGCATCCTCCAGTTCGACGATATTTGTGAGGCCTGATTGGTAGCGCTGCTCGGCCAATTCGAGTTCAGCACGCGACGCCGCCAGCGCCTTCTGGGCGCGTTCGATGCGTTGCACTGAAGCCTGCCAGTCCAGCAAGGCCGTATTCACTTGAAGAATGATCTTCTGGCGCAAGTCCTCCATTGCGTGCTGAATCGCTCGTTGTCTGAACTTGGTTTCGGCGATCTGGTCAGTCGTCAAAAAGCTGTTGAAAATAGGCCAAGCAATCACGATGCCGGCGTTGAAATTGTTGGCAGCGGGCAACCCCGTACCCATACCCGCATATCCGGCCACGGCACTCACAGTTGGCAAATAATCACTGCGGAATTCGGCGACCTTCGCTCCCATGGCGCGCGCCTCGCTCTCGAGCATTTTGAGATCCGGCCTCGCCTGAAAGGCGTCTGCCAGCAACGGTTGCAGCGTCTCGCTAATCGGGGAATATTTCAGTACGTCGGCGGGCTGATAGTTCGGCATTGTCTCGCTCAGGCCGAGAGCATTATCCAGCCCCACCTTGGCGGTGGCCTCTAGGTTGTTAGCATCAACCAAATGCAGCTCCGCGCGCTCGACTTCCGCCTCCGTCACATAGACGTCGAGCTGTGGCCGCAAGCCAGCATGCGCCTTTACCTGAGCTTCGTGCAGGTGAAAATTCCGCTGTTCGACCGCTTGCTTGTAGACTCCGACCAACTTCTGCGCCCGCAACACGGCAAAGTATCGCTGCGACACTTCGAAAATCAGATCCAACTCGGTCAGTTGTCGTTTTGCGTCGGCGGCCTGGGCTTCGAATCTCCGTTGGACCACAAATTCATGGCGCCGGCCGAAGTCGAACAAAAACTGCGAAAGAGCCACTCCACCCATATAGTTGTTGCTAGTGCTAAAGCTCTGAGAAAAATCATTGCCGGGCAAATTATGATTGCGGCCGGTTTCCCGCGGAAACGCGCCTTGCGCATCGTAATAGCTGGTGTTAGCGATCCCGTTGTCGGTTGTGCGCAGGTACTGCGTGATGCCGAAGACCTGAGGGCCAAGAAACGAACGCGCCTCCCCCACTCTTTCTTGCATTGCGTTAGCTTCGCTCGCAGCCTCTTTAAGCCGCGGATGGTATTTCAGCGCGATCGCGATCGCCGCGCGCAGTGTGAGGTCCGGCATTATCTGACCCGGCGTTGTAGCCGGAGGTTGGCCAGCCACCCTGGGTAAGCGGATCACACCAGATGCCCTTGGGCCTAAAGGCCCGCCAGCAGCGGCCGTGACGAGGTGATTCTGCGTGGTTGTCGGTCCTGGTGACACGGCGCCCGACCCGGCCACGGCCACACCTGAAAAGATAAGGCACAGGCAGCCAGCGATGAACATGCTCTCGTAACGTCTCATTTGTTGAAAACCATAGCAGGTATTGTTGCGCTCTTTGCTTATTTTACATAGTGCTTGAACGAGAAGCGGACGCCGGCGCCGTCGTGGAGCGAACTTTTTCGGCATTGGTGAACGCCGTACTGAAAGTGCTGACGACCAGGTCGTGCTCGGTAAGTCCGGAAGTGATCTCCACATAACTGCCATCGTCGATGCCCGTGCTTACCGGCTTCTCGTCGACACGGCCATCGCGCACCACTAACACGTGCGCCGAACTTCCAGTTCCTCGAACGGCTGCGGTTGGAAGCCGCAGCGCGTCCGAATGGCGGATCAAGTCGAGCGTTACATGCGCATAGGATCTCGGATATAGTATATGCTTCGGATTTGCTAGATCGATTTCGGTCAACATAGTACGCGTTCTCAGATCAAGCGCGTTCGCGTATCTAGCCACCGACCCCACAAATACCTTGTGTGGAAACTCGTCGAACCGCGAAATAGCCTGAGTACCGTTTCGAATAAGCGGGTAGGATTCCTCAGGGACGTAGACATAGACCCGCAGCTTGTCGATGTCGGCAATCGTGAGCACCGGCCCCCCCCCGGTCCGATGGCCGCCGGATCCTTCGGTCGCACCCGGCGATATCAAACCAGAGGTTTCGTTGACTCCAAAATCGCCGCCACCCGCGCGAATCAAGGCGCCAGGGTCAGCGAAGCGTCCCGTGATTACACCGTCGAACGGCGCGATGATCTTGGTATAACCAACCATCGTCGTCAGCGTGCGAGAAGCCGCCTTGGCTTCCTGGTACCTCGCGTAGGCTATATCAACGTCTTCCTGGGATACAAGGCGCGGATCGCTTAGTTGCACCCGTTTCAGCCGCTCGTAGGTAACGCGTTGTATCTCCAGATTCGCTTGTGCCCGCGCAAGGTTGGAGTGGAGCTCCGGCACTTCGATTTCAGCCAATACCTGTCCGGCCTTTACCCAGCTACCTTTATCAACGCTAATTGATTTCAGGTATCCCGTGACCTTGGCGTGCAGTGCCGCTTCATAAAAGCCCACCACGTCACCGGGCAGCTCCAGAGTCCGCACCATGTCACCGCGTTGCGGATGAATGACGCTGACGATCGGTTCGGCAGTGGTTGGCATCGAAACGGCCCGCCGCGCGCAGCCGCATGCCAGGAACGCAGTAGTCAGCGCAATGCCTAGCGTCATAAATGTCGTGGAACTCACCGACCCACCTCGCTCTCAACACGTGAGTAGAGAAGTTCGTACATGCACGGCACCAGCACCAATGCCAGTACGGTAGACGCTCCGAGGCCGCCAATCGCGGCGCGGGCCAGCGGTGCGGAGGCTTCCGAGCTGAGCGCAATTGGCAGAAGCCCGACAACCGTCGCCAACGCGGTTATCAGGATTGGGCGCATCCGGATACGGGCGGAGTCAACGACAGCCCTGCGCAACTCATCACCCTGGCGAACCCGTTCGTTGGCGAAATCAACCAAGAGGATGGCATTCGATACCGCGATTCCAACCATGTAGATAATTCCCATGAACGACTCGATGTTGAGGGTGGTGCCCGTCAGCCACAGGGTCCAAGTTACGCCGATCAGCCCCATCGGAACGGCGAACATGACGATGAACGGGTCCAGAAAAGAGCGAAACTGCGCCACCATAACCAAATAAACCAGGACCACGGCAATGCCCAATCCGAAGCCCATGCTGGCGAAGGAAGACCGCATCTCAGCGATTGAGCCTCGATAGCTGATGGCGACGCCGTGGGGCAACTTGATATCGCTCAAGGCCTTTTGAATTGCGGCCTGGGTGCCGCCCAGATCCTGGGTGCCGGGCGACACCAGCAAATCGATCACGCGCTGGATGTTGTAATGCTCGGCCTCCGACGGATGATATTCAGGAACGACTGAAGCGACGTCGCGCAGCAGCAGGCTTTGCGCGTGGCCGGTTTCATTCGCATAGCCGTGAACCGGAATGTTTTGAAGCACCTCCGTGGAATCGAACCCCTTTTCCGCTCCCGGATATTGCACCGTGAGAAAGTAGTCGTTGTTGTTCTGGTGATCGATCCAGATCGACGGCGCGATATACAGGTTTGAATTAAGCGCCGTGATAACATTCGAGATCACATCCTTCTGATCAACTCCCAGCCGCGCGGATTTCACGCGGTCGACCTTGATGTCAAACGTGGGATAGTCAGACTCCTCGGGTATAAATGTCTGAGAAACCTGGGGTGAAGTCTTGAGCCGCTTTCGCGACCGGCGCGCGATCCGATAGAGTTCGCCGAAACGCGGCCCGCTGAACTGCACGTCAATAGGCGCCATCATGCCAAAGTTGAGCACCGCGTCAACGATGCTGGCCGATGAAAACATGATGCGTGCTTCCGGAAGCTTCCGCGCCAGCGCTTTTTTTAGGCGTGCGACGTGGTACGAAGTCGGTTGTGCGTGGTCTTTCTTCAGCTCAACCTGCATGAATCCCGAGTCCTCAGCGGCATTGGATGAGTAAATTGCCGAGATGCTCGGGGCCAGGCCGATGTTCGAGACCACCATGTCGAGATCGTGTGCTGGTATCACTTGCCGGATGATCGCTTCGATTTCGCGCGCGAGATCGGTGCTAAGCTCGATGCGCGTTCCCGCCGGAGCGCGAAAGTTGATGGTAAAAGCTCCGGCGTCGGTCTCTGGAAACAGTTCGGTGCCGAGCAACGGATATATCGCCACGCTCGACACGAACAGCACCGTTACAACGGCAATAACTGCGAATTTGCGGTCCAGCGCGTGCCGGAGCCATCCTTCGTACCTATGCGAGAAATGGTCGTATTTACGCTGGAACCCGGCAAACAGGTTTCCGCCGGCCTCCGTCGCATGCGTTTCTTCCCTTTTAAGGAAGCGCGCACAATAAATCGGGATGACCGTCATTGCTATGATGTAGGAAGCCGCGATCGAAAGCACCACGGCGAGCGCCAGCGCGCTGAACAGGTACCTGGCTACGCCGAAGAGAAACATCACCGGAAAAAACACGATGCATGTGGTAACGGTGATCGCGAGCACGGAAAGCGAGACCTCGTTCGCCCCCTCGCTGACCGCCCTGGCCGGCTCCTTACCTTCCGCCAAGTGGCGGTTAATGTTCTCGAGGACGATGACCGAGTTGTCGACCAGGCGGCCGATTGCGAGCGCGAAGCCCCCAAGGGTCATGATATTGATGGTCGAACCATTCAAATACAGGCCGAAGGCTCCGGCCAGGATCGAGAGCGGGATCGAGAGGAAGATCGCGAACGTTGAACGAAAGCTTCCGAGAAAGATCAGGATCATCACTGAAGCGAGCACTGAGCCGGATACCGCTTCGTGCTCGAGGCTCTTAACCGCCGCAATGATGTAAGTGGACTGGTCGAAGATGGTCTTCAGTTTCATTCCAGGCGGCAGCCCGAAGGCACGGGGTAATAGCTTCTTGACACC
>JAKAVN010000144.1 GCA_021827495.1 Deltaproteobacteria bacterium
CTCGAGATCGCGCAATTGCTCGTAAGTCTCGGCGGCGCGCGCGCCGTCGGCGAAGGCGGTCCCGGCCAGCCGGCCGATATGGCCACGTTGATAGTCCAACTCAGCGGCGCTGCCGGCGATCGCGGCCAGCATCAGGAAAGCGCCCGGATGGCCGAAGCGCGCGGCGAGCGCGGGGCTCAGCACCTCGGCGTGCAGCAGCGGCAGCGCGTCGTGAAGCGCCAGCGCCGCGCCGAAAGCGTCGGCCGCGCGCGCAAAGGGTGCCGTGCCGAGCGTGTAGCCTGCGGGAATCGGCCGCAGCCTGAAAGCCGCCTCCGTGATTATTCCGAGTGTCCCGAACGATCCGATCATCACCTTCATCAAATCATAGCCGGCGACGTTTTTGACTACCCGGCCGCCGCCGTGCACCGCGCGCCCTTGGTGGCCGATGAAGCGCACGCCGATCAGCAGGTCGCGCGGCGTGCCCTCGGAAAGCCTGAGCGGCCCGGCCTGCGCCGCACCCAGCAGCGCGCCGAGCATGGTCGCGCCGGGATTGAGCGGGTCGAGCGGCAGGCGCTGGCCCTTCGCTCCCAGGTGCGCGTTGAGCGCGCCGAGCGTCACCCCGGCCTCGGCGATCACCGTCAGGTCTTCGGGCTCGTAGGCGACGATACGGTCCATGCGGGCGAGCGAGAGGCCGAGCGCCGCGGGCGCGGGGCGGATTTCGCTGAGCGTGCGCGCGGCGCCGAGCGGCGCAAGCGTGGCCTTGTCGGCTTCGCATTGGCGGACGATCGCGGCGATTTCGTCGCTGTCGCGCGGCTCGGCGATCAGCCGCGCGGCCATGGCTTCGCGCCCGCGCGGGGCGCGTACACGCTCGGCGCCCAAGAGCCGGCGGATCGCGTTCTCGAGCTTGTCGGCCTTGGCGTCGCTCACCGGTTACAGCGGGGCCTGGCGGCGCGGCGCGGCAACCTCGACACAGCCGCCGGGTTGCGGGATGACCTTGTTGGGGTTGGCGTGTCCGCTGGGATCGAACACGCGGCGCAGCTCGCTCATGACGATGAGATCTTCGGGCGTGAACAGCAGCGGCATCTCCTGCTGCTTTTCGACCCCGATGCCGTGCTCGCCGGTCAGGCTGCCGCCCATCTCGACGCAGGCCTTGAGGATTTCGCGGCCGACCTCGATCGCGCGCCGCACCTGGTCGGGATCGCGCTCGTCATACAGCACGATCGGATGGATATTGCCGTCGCCGGCGTGGAAGACGTTGCCGATCGCGAGCTTGAAATGGCGGCTGAGCATCGAGATCACGCGCAGGATGTCGGGCAGCCGCGTGCGCGGCACCACGCCGTCCTGGGTGGCGTAGTTGGGCGCGACCCGGCCAACCGCGCCGAAGGCGCGCTTGCGCGCCTTCCATAGCAGTGCGCGTTCGGCCTCGTCGCGCGCGAGTTTCACCTCGACCGCTCCGGCCGCGGTGGCGATGCGTGCGATGCGGTCGGCGCGCTCGCTGAGCCCTGCCTCCAGCCCATCGATCTCGACGATCAGTACGGCGCCGGCGTCGGGCGGGAAGCCGACCTTGAAGGCCGCTTCGACCGCGCGAATGATGAGCTGGTCCATCATCTCGATCGCGCCCGGGATGATCCCGGCCGCGATAATCGCGCTGACCGCCGCGGTTGCGCTGTCGACCCCGGCGAAGATCCCAAGCAGCGTGCGATGCGCCTGGGGCTCGCGCAAAAGCCTGAGGGTCGCGCGCGTGACGATTCCAACCGTGCCCTCCGCGCCGACCACCGCGCCGGCCAGGTCGTAGCCCAGGCGCTCGTCGGCCGGCCCGCCGAGCTCGACGACCTCGCCGCCAGCCAGCACCAGCTCGACTCCCAGCACATGGTTGGTGGTGACGCCATACTTCAGCGTATGCGGGCCGCCGGAGTTCTCGGCGATGTTGCCGCCGATGGTGCAGGCGGCCTGCGAGGAAGGGTCGGGCGCGTAAAAGTAGCCCGCCGCCTTGACCGCGTTGGTCACGTTGATGTTGACCACGCCGCTTTCGACCTCGACCCGCCGGTTGGCCAGATCGCAGGCGACGATGCGGTTCATGCGCGACGTGCAGACCATCACCGGCGCGTTGAGCGGCAGGCATCCGCCGGATAGCCCGGTGCCCGCGCCGCGCGGCACGAAGGCCACCCCGCGCCGCGCGAGCACGGCCAGCACGGCGCTTACGTGCGCGGTCGTGCGCGGCAGCACCAGCAGGCCGGGTGCGCTCTTGGCCATCGTCCATCCGTCGCACTCGTAGACGACGAGTTCGCTGGGGCGCGCGACGATCCCGTCGGCGCCGACGATTTCCGCCAGTTCCGCGGCGAGTGCGGGCAATTCCGCGGCTGGTTGTTGCGCGACGTGGGCGAGGCTTTCCACGGCCAGCCACTGTAGCACGATCGCGCCGAATCGATCCGGTGCGCGCGGCGCGCTTTTGCCATGCGCGCCCTTCCGGTCAATAATGAAGACAGTGCAAAATCACCGGCGCTGCCGGCCGCGCGCCAAGCGCCGCCTCAACGCACCGGCGCTTATAAGGGAGACCGCCTTTGGCAAGTTCCTCGTTTCCAGAGTTGCAACCGTCTGCGCGCGTGCTGCTTGGACCAGGCCCCTCGAACATTCATCCGCGCGTGATGAAAGCGATGCTGTCGCCAGTGGTCGGCCATCTCGATCCCGACTTCGTCAAGGTGATGGACAGCATCAAGAAAATGCTGCGGATGGTCTTCCGCACCGCCAACGAGATCACTTTCCCGGTCTCGGGAACCGGCTCGGCCGGGATGGAGACGGCGCTGACGAACCTGATCGAGGAGGGCGACGAGGTTGTGATTGGGGTGGCCGGCGTGTTCGGCCAGCGCCTCGCGGACCTGGCCACGCGGCTCGGCGCGCGGCTTCATCGGGTCGACGCCGAGTGGGGCCGCATCGTCGAGCCCGAGCGCATCGAGCAGGCGCTGCGGGCGGCCAAGGCGCCCAAGCTGGTCGCAATCGTGCACGCCGAAACCTCGACCGGGATCCATCAGCCGATCGAGGAAATCTCGAAGATGGCGCACGCGCGCGGCGCGCTGATGGTGGCCGACGGCGTAACGTCGCTGGGATGCGTGCCGCTGGAGATCGACGCCTGGCAGATCGACGCCTGCTACAGTTGCACGCAGAAGGGTATCGGCGCGCCGCCGGGACTGGCGCCCGTGACCTTTAGCGCGCGCGCGATGGAAGCCGTGCACAAGCGCAAGACGCCGTGCCGCTCGTGGTATTTCGACCTCGCGCTGATCGAGAAGTACTGGGGGCCCGAGCGGGTCTACCATCACACCGCGCCGATCACGATGAACTATGCCTTGTATGAGGCACTCCGGATCGTGGTCGAGGAGGGACTCGAGGCGCGCTTTCAGCGCCATCGCGCCAACGCCGCCGCGCTGCAGGCAGGGCTCGGCGGGATGGGGCTGGGTCTCGCGGCGCAGGAGGGCTTCCGGCTGCCGCAGCTCACCACGGTCACGGTGCCGTCCGGGATTGACGAGGCCAAGGTGCGGGCGCAACTGCTGGAGAAGTTCAATGTCGAGATCGGCGCCGGGCTGGGGCCGCTTAAGGGCAAAGTGTGGCGCATCGGCCTGATGGGCGAGTCGTGCAAACGCGAAAATGTGATGCTGATCCTGAGCGCGCTGGAGACGATCCTGGAATCGATGGGCTTCGAGATCGCGCGCGGCAGATCGCTCGCGGCCGCCGACCGCGCCTACAACGGTGCGGCCGCCTAGCTAAGATTCAGGCCGCGGCGGCGGCGGGATGATCGGGCGGCTCGCCGCGCGCGATCTCGCGGATGACCCGCAGCAGCGTGCTGCGCTTGAGCGGCTTGCCCAAGTGCGAATCGCATCCGGCCTCGACCACCTTGCGCACGGTCTCGTCGAAGGCCGAGGCGGTCAGTGCGATGATCGGCGTGTGGCGCGCGCCCCGCTCGCGTTCCCATTGCCGGATGCGGCGCACCGCCGAGAAACCGTCCATCACCGGCATCTGGATGTCCATCAGGACGAGGTCGTAGTGCCCGCTTAGGAGCTTGTCGACCGCGACCTGGCCGTTCTCGGCCTCGTCGAGTCCATAGCCGGTCTTGCTGAGATAGGCGCGGACCAACAGGCGGTTGTCGCTCGAGTCGTCGGCCAGCAGGATTCGGCATGGCGGCGCGGCAGGCTGGGCCGCCATGCCTGCGTCCGGCGCCGCCGGCTCCACGGGCGAGGCCGGCGGATCCTCTGGCGATGGCGGCGCGAACTGGCCGGGCGCGGCGCCAGTCGCGGCAACGGCGGAACCGCCCGCGGATTTGGCCACGCCGGCGCGTCCTGCGAAGCCGGCCGCCGCGGCGAGCAGGTCAGCGCGCTTGAGCGGCTTGACCACGTAGTGTTCGAGGCCAGCCTCGCGCAGGCCGGCAAAGGCCTTCGAGAGATCGTACGAACTGACGGTGGCCACCGTCAGCCCGCCCGCGGCGCCCGCGTTGGCGCCAATGCGCCGCACAAGTTCGAAACCGTCCGCGTCGGGCCGCGAACAGTCCGCGAACACGAGGTCGAACGGCTGTGCGGCGCGGCCAGCCTGCGCGACCGCCTCCGCCGCCTTGTCCGCCGAGCAGGCCTCGGCCACGGCCGCGCCATGAGCTTCGAAAATCTCGCGCGCGGCGCCGCGGCACGTGGCGTTGCGGTCCATCATCAGCACCCGCACTCCGCCAAGGTCGATCGGTTCAGGCGGCGGCGTCTCGGTTGCGCCCGGCAGCGTGCCGAAACGGGCCGTGAAGTGAAAGGTGCTGCCCTTGCCGACTGCGCTTTCGACCCATACCCGGCCGCCCATCAGATGCACCAGCCGTTCGACGATCGCGAGCCCAAGCCCGCTGCCGCCGTATCTGCGCGTGGTCGAGGAGTCGGCTTGGGCGAAGGGCGAAAAGATCGAGGTGAGCTTCTCGGGGGCAATGCCGATGCCGGTGTCGCTGACCGAAAAGCGCAGCGCGCCGGGGTCGCGGCTTTGCATGTCGCGTGCGACGGTGACGGCGACCTCGCCATGCTCGGTGAACTTGAGCGCGTTACCGACCAGGTTGGTCAGCACCTGGTTGAGGCGCAGCGCGTCGCCGAGCAGCGGGGCCGGCAGCCCGGGCGCGAAGCGCGTCACCACTTCGACCTGGCTCTCACGGGTGCGGATGGCCAGCGTGTCGGCGACACGCTCGGTCAACTCGGCGACGTTGAAGGGAGCCTGCTCGAGGCTGAGTTGTCCGCTTTCGACGCGGGTGAAGTCGAGGATGCTGTTGAGCAAGTCCAGCAGGTTGGAGCCGTTGTTGACGATGAAATCGACGTAATGGCGCTGCTCCGGACCGAGCTGGGTGTCGGTGAGCAGGTCGGCTGAGCCGAGGATGACGTTGAGCGGGGTGCGAATCTCGTGCGACATGCAGGAGAGAAATTGCGACTTCGCTTCCGAGGCCGCCAGCGCAACCTCGCGCGCCGCGACCAGCGCCTCGTGGGCCTGGCGCAACTCGGTCACGTCGCGCACCGCGCTGATCACGCATTCCTCGCCGTTGATCGTCGCCCTGACCGAGGAAATCAGCGCCGTCACCGACTCGCCGCTGCGCATCCGGAAATGCCCTTCGACGTTGCGCACGAAGCCCGTGGCCCGGATGGTCTCGGCCAGCAGCTTGGCCTGTTCGCGGTCGTCCCACAGGTCAAGCTCCGACGGCCTGCGGTTCACCACTTCCGCTCGGCTGTAGCCGGTGCGGCCGACGAACTCGCGGTTGACGTCGATAATCTGGCTGTCGCTGGCCCGGGTGATGACGATCACGTCGGAGCTGGTCTCGAACACGCGGCGGAATTTCTCTTCGCTTTCGCCGAGTTGCAGCTCGCGTTCGCGCAGCGCCTGATACTGCTGGGTGCGCTCGCGGTAGCGCACCCCGAAGCTGGTCGCGCATTGCGAGAGGCCGGCCGCAGTGATGACTCCCAGCCAGTGATAGAGAATGTTGGGGTCGATCTGGTTCGCCAGCATGGTGTTGGCGAGCAGCGCGGATACGCTGAGCGCGCCCAGCCCCAATTGCCAGCGCGCTTCCCAAGGCACCAGCATCGCCGAGCCCAGCATGATGTGGAGCAGCGAGAGGAACAGCGCCTCGTGGCGCCCGCCGGCCGCGATACTCATCACTGTGGAACTCAGGATGAGCATCGCGCACAGCGTGAAAGCCGCGGAGCGCCAGTGCTCGCGAAAGCCGCGCTTCCAACTTATGCTGAGTCCGGCCAGCGCGGCAGTAAAGTTGAATAAATGAAACCCGGTCAGCAGCCAGGGGTTAACTTCTCCCGCCCCGCCAAGCCTGAGTTCGGAGATTATGAACAGCGGTTGCGTGACCAGGATGATGGCGATGCCGACGCGCGTGAGCAGGACGGCCCAAGCATCGTCAGGCAGCGTGGGCCTCAGATCGAAACCGAGGCCGCCCGCATTCGGACCTTTAGAGCTTGCCGGAAACAACTGGCGCATATACGGGCTCCTAGCACCCCTAGAGCGTGCTAGGCGCAAAGGTTGTGCCCAGGGAAAAATCGAGCAAGTTCGCTATATGCTGGTTTTCTAGACAACCAAAAGCAGACAATTTTGCATCAAGCCCTTTGCAAACGTGCAACATTAAGCTAAAAGATAGACGACAAAGATAGCGATATCGGTCGCAGGATGAATCTCAGGTGAAGCAGTGCAATTGCGGATCCTAACTACGCAAGCCGCACGGCGTGAATTCGCCGATCGGATGGTGCGTGCCCGGGCCGGCAAGGGACTCGGTTTCAGCGAAACCCCGCAGTCCGTCCTCGGCGACATCCATCTCAATTATGGAGAGGTGTGCGCCCTCTATAATGAGGAGGGGCCAGATCCCGACGAGATGCTCGCTGGCTTTGTTATTCACAACTTGGCGATGTTTCCCCAGAGCTATCCGCGTCCCGATCTGACCCATCTGCCCCCTGAGAACGTCTACGAATGTGGCGAGCTATGGGCGCTGGCACCGGGTGCGGCGCGGCTGGTGCGGCACGCCGGTTACATCCTGGCGGGGATCAGGGGCGCGCAGGCGATTCTGGTTTACGTGATGCTCAAGCCACGCGACACCAGTTCCTTGTACAAGACTTTCACGCGCGTGGGCGCTCCGATCCAGTGGCACTACGTAAGAGCGCTGGACGGCACGCCGGCGTGGGGGCAGGCGATGGTGCTGGAAGGGCTGAGCCTCGAGATGACAATGAGCGTGGCGAGCGCTGTAAGTTTCCAGTCTTTCGACAGCCAGACCCTGCAATTCCGCAATCCGTTTCCGATCGTGCCGAAGATCAACCGAAGGATCCCGCTGCGCGTTCCCGGCATGCAGGAAATCCGCGGCAACCGCGTCCTGCGGCACCGCCGATAGCAATCCCACGTACGCCGCCAAGGCGCCGCGCCGTCGAGCGACCCTGCTCAGTAGCCTTGGTTACAAGGCTGGCGCCAATCGCCTGCGCCCGGATGGGCGCAGGCCGGGGTTTAGAACGGCTTGAGTACGGCGAGCGCCAGGATCGCGAGCAGCAGCATGCTGACGACCCCGTGGATTATCTTGAACTCGCGCGCCGAGGCACCCGACGGGTCGCTCTCGAGGTTCAGGATGCGGCGGTAGAGCCGGTAGTGGAAGTAGAGCAGCACGAGCACCAATAGCAGCTTCAGGTGCAGCCAGTCTCCCATGAGGGTGGCCGGATCGAGCAGGATTAAGATGATGCCGAAGAACACCGTGGCCAGCGCCCCGATGTTGCATCCGATCTGGAACAGGCGTCGCGAAACCAGGATCAGGCGTTCGCGCGCCGCGCCCACCTCTTCGGTTACCAGCGAGAGCATCGAGGCGATCATCAGCAGGCTGCCGATCCAGATGACCACGCCAAACAGATGAAAGACGATTCCCCAGTTGATGAGGCCCGTCCAATGGACCATCACCCCGCTCCTCCCTCAGGCCGCTCGACTATGATTTATCCCGGCCGCCAGTACCATCGCGACCGCCGCCAGCACCGCGCCGCCGAGATACGGCGCCGCCGGGCTCATCGCCTGATAAACCATCCCGCCCGCGATCGGGCCAATCACGCGCGCCAGCGAGAGCCCCGACTGGTTGAGCCCCAACGCCTCGCCCTGTAACTCGCGCCCGGTGCGCCGCGAGATCAAAGTGGCGACCGCAGTGGTGCCGAATCCGTAACCCGCCGCGATCAGCACCAGCATCCCGTAAAGCGCGCAATGCGAGGACCAGCTACCCAACGGCGCAAGGCCCAGCGCGAGCGCCGCCGCGCCGGCCACCATCAGCGCCGCCTCGCCAATGCGCGGCGCGAGTTTGCCGACCAGGTAGCCTTGCGCGATTGCCTGCACTAATCCGGCGAAGGCCAACAGTCCGCCCACGCCGGCTGCCGCGTAGCCGTACACCGCGGGCACCGTCAGTGCGAAGGTCGCCTCCAGCGCGGCTATGGCCAAGGTCATCAGGAAGGCAATCACGAACAGCCGCGCGATTGCGCGATGGCGCGCCAGCCGCCGCGGCAGAGCGAGCGTCCAGCGCGCGCCCGGCCCGGCGCTGGCGCTCCGCGCGGTGGCCTTCGGATCACGCGACTCAGGCAGCCAGATAGCCGCGAAGATGAGATTGGCGAACGTCAACGCTGCCGCGAACAGCACCGGCGTGCGCAGGCTGACCGCGCCGAGCAGGCCGCCGACCGCGGGCCCCAGCACAAAG
>JAKAVN010000013.1 GCA_021827495.1 Deltaproteobacteria bacterium
CCTTAAGTTCGGCATGGATGCGCGGCACGCCGTAGGTGGCGCGCGAGCGGCGATGGATCTCGACGAGCCGCGCGCTCAACTCGGCATCGGCCCGGGCCCGCGCCGAGAGCGGACGCTTTAGCCGCGTGTAGTAACCGCTGGGGGAGACGCCCAGCACGCGGCACATGGTGGCAGTCGGATGCATGGCCTGGTTAACCCCTACGAATGCGAACGCCGCGCCGGCGTCGCGCCGGTCTCCTGAGCGAACCAGGCCGCGGCTTTTGCCAGTATCTCGCGCTCTTCGCGCAGCACGCGGTTCTCCCGGCGCCGCCGATTGAGTTCCTCGCGTTCGCTGGTGGTCAAGCCGTCACTGCGCAGGCCCTCGTCGAGCGCTGCTTGCTTGACCCACTTGCGGATCGCGTTGGCCGAGGGTTCGAACTCGCGCGCCAGTTCCTCGATCTTCCGCCCCGCGCGCGCCAACTCAATGATTCGCCGCCGGTATTCCAGCGGGTATCGTGGATGGGTTGGTGGCATTGAGGGCCTCCTTCTTCCTTTCTCACCAACACCGTCTACGAAACTGGATCAACTCCATTTCACCCAGAGCACGCACGTGCGCGGTGATAGCATCAACTGTCGGCGCTCCAGCGGAGACCGTTGAGCCCGCCCCGAGTAGAAGACCCAATCTTTGTTTAGCCACTACTCTCGCCAGGCGATGATTTTATTATTTCTAGAACCGGCACCCGACGATCCACCGAAATTCCGTAAATCGCGTAAGTCCTTGATTTCATTGGTGGGCGGTGCAGGTTTCGAACCTGCGACCCCCGGCTTGTAAGGCCGATGCTCTACCGCTGAGCTAACCGCCCTCTGCGCTCACGCGCAGACCACAAACGAACGCCGCGCCCCTGCGGGCGCGGCGTCAGTCGCTGATGAAGCCCCGCCGCACCAGGCTCACGCCGACGGCGGACTCGCTTGCGAGCCGCCGCTGCCAGCGGCCGCCTCGTTGAGCGAGTCCTTGAGCTGCTTGCCGGCGCGAAACTTGGCCGAGCGGCTGGCCGAAATCTGAATCGCTTCGCCGGTCTTCGGATTGCGTCCCAGCCGCGAAGCCCGCGTCGAAACCGAAAACGTCCCGAAGCCCGAGATGTTGACGCGCTCGCCTTGCTTGAGCGCGGCCACGATGTCGTCGAGCAGGAGGTTGACCGCCTTCTCGGCCTCGGCCTTGTTCAGGTTGAGCTTGTTGGCGAGTCCCTCAATAAGTTCGGCCTTTGTCATACCCGTCCCGCCCCCTTTACCGCTGGGCTTGTTAGGGCCGCGGCCTGCCCCGCGTATGAGGGCGCGCGCGCGGCAATCAGCCTGCGAGCTTCAGGACAAATTGGTGGGCGAGGGGATCGTGGTGTCGTCCTCCTCCGCGTCATCCACCAACTCTTCCTTGCTCCCGGCCTCCGCGTTGTAGGCAATCGCGGACGCCTTGGCTTTGAAGAACGCTTCCGGGTCGGACAGCACCAGAGCGTGGCGCATAACCTCGTCCATGTGCTCGACCTGGATAAGCGTCACGTTTTTCAGAATCGCCGCCGGGATCTCGTCCACATCCTTGGCGTTCTCCTTGGGGATGAGCACGGTCTTGATGCCGCCGCGATGCGCAGCAAGGATTTTTTCCTTGAGCCCGCCGATCGGCAGCACCCGCCCGCGCAGCGTGATCTCACCAGTCATCGCGAGGTCGTTGCGCACCGCGACCTGGCATAGCGCCGAGGCCAGCGCCGTCGCCAGCGTGATGCCGGCCGAGGGGCCGTCCTTGGGCGTGGCGCCCTCGGGAATATGGATGTGGATGTCGATCTTCTGGTAGAAACTGGGAGCCAGCCCGAGCGTGTCGGCGCGCGAGCGGATATACGACAGCGCCGCTTGCGCGCTCTCCTGCATCACTTCGCCCAACTGGCCGGTCACGGTCAGCTTGCCGCGGCCGGGCACGATCGTGACCTCGACCCCGAGCAGCTCGCCGCCCATCTCGGTCCACGCCAGCCCCGTCGCCACGCCAATCTGCGGCTCGGTCTCGGCCATCCCGTAGCGGAAGCGCGGCGGGCCGAGCAGCTTGGCCAGGCTGGAGGCCGAAACCCGGACGTGCGCATTGCGGTCGGTTTTGACCACCTCGACCACGACCTTGCGGCAGATCGAAGCGATCTCGCGCTCGAGGTTGCGCACGCCGGCCTCGCGCGTGTAGCGCCGGATGATCTGCAGGATCGCCTGGTCGGAGAACTCGATGTTCTCCTCCTTGAGCCCGTTGGCCTCGCGCTGCTTGCGCACCAGGTAGCGCTTGGCGATGTTGAGCTTCTCGGTTTCGGTGTAGCCCGGGATGCGGATGATTTCCATCCGGTCCTGCAACGGGCGCGGGATGCGCTCGAGCGTGTTGGCGGTGGTGACGAACATCACCTTGGCCAGGTCGTAATCGCAATCGAGGTAGTGATCGTTGAAGGCGCAGTTCTGTTCGGGGTCGAGCACTTCGAGCAGCGCCGAGGACGGGTCGCCGCGGAAGTCGGTCGACATCTTGTCAACTTCGTCGAGCAGCATCACCGGGTTGCCCGAACTCGCCTTGCGCATCGACTGGATGATCTTGCCGGGCAGCGCGCCGATGTAAGTGCGGCGATGGCCGCGGACTTCCGCCTCGTCGCGCACTCCGCCCAGCGAGACCCGCACGAACTTGCGCCCGGTGGCGCGCGCGATTGACTTGCCGAGCGAAGTCTTGCCCACGCCTGGCGGCCCGACCAGGCACAGGATCGGCCCCTTCATCTGGCCCACCAGGGTCTGCACCGCGAGGTATTCGAGAATGCGCTGCTTGACCTTATTCAGCCCGTAGTGGTCTTCCTCCAGGATGCGCTCGGCTTCCTTGATGTCGAGCTTGTCCTCGGTGTACTCGAACCAAGGCAGGGCGAGGAACCAGTCGAGGTAGTTGCGCACCACGGTCGCCTCGGCCGACATCGGCGACATCATCTTGAGTTTTTTGATCTCGCGCTCGCACTTCTCGCGCGCCTCGGCCGGCATCTTCTTCTGGCGCAGCTTCTCTTCGAGTTCCTGGATCTCGTTCTTGAATTCGTCTTTCTCGCCCAATTCCTTCTGAATCGCCCGCATCTGCTCGTTGAGGTAGTACTCCTTCTGGGTCTTCTCCATCTGCTTCTTGACCCGGGAGCGGATGCGCTTTTCGACCTCCAGAATTTCCAGTTCGGAGCGCATGTAGCCGAGGATCTTCTCCAGCCGCTCGGCCGGATTGACGCATTCCAG
Source organism: Deltaproteobacteria bacterium (assembly GCA_021827495.1). Lineage (GTDB taxonomy): Bacteria > Desulfobacterota > Binatia > Binatales > Binataceae > JAKAVN01. The sequence continues at coordinate 3,247 of JAKAVN010000013.1, forward strand.
CAGCGCCTGCTTGTCCTCGAGCTTGATGCCGAGATGTTCGACCAGCTTGTCGGCCAGGTAGGCCGGATCGTCGACCGCGGCGATCGAGGTCGCCATCTCGGGCGGAATCTTCTTGTTCAGCCGCACGTAGTTGTCGAAGGTCGCGTTGACCGAACGGATCAGCGCCTCGAGCTCGGTGGAGCGGTCGCAGACCTCTTCGATCGGTTCGACCTCGACCTGGAAGTACTCCTCCTCGGCGGCGTAGCGCACGATGCGCGCGCGGCGCTTACCCTCGAGCAGCGCCTTGACGGTGCCGTCGGGCAAACGCAGCAACTGCACCACCACGCCCAGCGTGCCGATCGGGTAGATGTCCTGCGGGCCGGGGTCGGCGACCTTGGCGTCCCTCTGCGCGACCAGCAGGATCGGCTGCTTGCGCGCCTCGGCGGCCTCCAGCGCCTTGATCGACTTCTGGCGGCCGACGAAGATTGGGTAGACCTGGTGCGGGAAGACGATCAACTCGCGCAGGGGCAGCAGCGGAACGATCTCGCCCTGCGCGTCGCGGCCGTCTTTCTTGTCGTTTTTGTCCTTGTCGTTGCGAAAAAGCATCGGTTGTCGATTCCTGAGACGTTCAGGCGGTTTCGGCGGTTTTCTGGTAGACCAGCAGCGGCTGCTCCTTCTGCGTGACCACCTCCTCGGAAATCAGCACCTCCTTGATGTTGGGCTGCGAGGGAATCTCGTACATCAGGTCCACCATAATGCTTTCCATTATAGCACGCAGGCCGCGGGCGCCCGACTTGCGCTTGAGCGCCTCGCGGGAGATCGCACGCAGCGCCCCCTGCGTGAACTTGAGGTGGACGTTCTCCATGTCGAACAGCTTCTGGTACTGGCGGACCAGCGCGTTCTTGGGTTCGGTCAGGATGCGCACCAGGGCGTCCTCATCAAGTTCGCCGAGCGTTGCGATTACCGGCAGGCGCCCGACGAACTCGGGGATCAGCCCGAACTTGAGCAGGTCCTCGGGCTGCACTTCGTTGAGCAGCTCGGAGACCGTCTTGGGATCGCGATGAGAGAGGTCGGCCCGAAAGCCCATCGTCTTGCCCGCGATGCGCCGGCGGATCATTTCGTCCAGGCCGACGAACGCGCCGCCGCAGATGAACAGGATATTGGTGGTGTCGACCTGCAGGAATTCCTGCTGTGGATGCTTGCGCCCGCCCTTGGGCGGCACGCTGGCCATCGTGCCCTCGATGATCTTGAGCAGCGCCTGCTGCACGCCCTCGCCCGAGACGTCGCGCGTGATCGAGGGGTTGTCGCCCTTGCGCGCGATCTTGTCGATCTCGTCGATGTAGACGATGCCGCGCTGGCAGCGCTCGATGTCGTAGTCGGCGTTTTGCAGCAGCGACAGGATGATGTTCTCGACGTCCTCGCCAACGTAGCCGGCCTCGGTCAGCGAGGTGGCGTCGGCGATGGTGAAGGGCACCTGTAAAAAGCGCGCCAAGGTCTGCGCCAGCAGGGTCTTGCCCACGCCGGTCGGGCCGATCAGCAGAATGTTGGACTTCTGCAGCTCAACCTCACCGGTCACCATCTGCGAGTCGATGCGCTTATAGTGGTTGTGGACCGCGACCGAGAGGATCTTCTTGGCCCGCTCCTGCCCGATTACGTACTGGTCAAGCACGCGCTTGATCTCGGCCGGCTTGGGCACCGCCGAGGTCTGGCTGAAGGCTTCCTCGCTGTCGGTCTCTTCCGCGATGATGTCGTTGCAGAGATCGATGCACTCGTCGCAGATATAGACCGTGGGTCCCGCGATGAGCTTGCGGACTTCATCCTGGCTCTTGCCGCAGAACGAGCAGACCAGGTTGCCCGAACGGTCGTCATGCTTGGCCATTACTGCCTCCCACCCTTCACTTGGGGGACCCCCGGCTAACGATTACCTCATCGATCAGCCCGTATTCAACCGCCTGCTCCGGCGACATGAACAGGTCGCGGTCGGTGTCCTTCTCGATCCTGCGCAGGTTCTGCCCGGTGTGGCGCACGAAGATGTTGTTGATCTCCTCGCGAATGCGCAGAATCTCGCGCGACTGGATCTCGAGGTCGAGCGCCTGGCCCTGTGCGCCGCCGAGCGGCTGATGAATCATGATGCGCGAATGCGGCAGCGCGTAGCGCCGCCCCTTGTGGCCCGCCGTCAGCAGCACCGCACCCATGCTCGCCGCCTGTCCCAGGCACAGCGTGGAAACCGGGGGCTTGATGAATTGGATGGTGTCGTAGATCGCGAGCCCCGCCGTGACCGAGCCGCCGGGCGAGTTGATGTAAAAGCTGATTTCCTTTTCAGGGTCCTCGGACTCCAAGAACAGGAACTGCGCCGTCACCAGGTTGGCGACGTCGTCGTTGACCTCAGTGCCGAGGAAAACGATGCGGTCCTTGAGCAGGCGAGAGTATATATCGTAGGCGCGCTCGCCCCGGCCGGTCTGTTCGACGACGATCGGAACCAAGCTGCTCATAAGGCCCCGGCCGCGCGCGGCCGATAATGATTTCCCCGTGCGGACACCCCACTGAAAAGTCTATCCAGTTTGGGATGGCGCGGCAACCTGAAATCTGCGGCGCGCCCCGCTACGCCTGCGCGCCCGAGGGCGCTTCGCCCGCCGTATCCAAGGCCTCCGACTGCGCGCGCTCGAGCAGCGCGGCGAGGGTCTTCTCGCGCCGCATCGCCTGCTTGAGCAGCGCGCGGTGTTCCTCGCTGCGGTAGTGCTCGGCCACGTGATCGCGCTCGCGGCCCGCGCTGCGCGTGACGATCTGCGCGACCCGCCCGGCGAGTTCGTCGTCGCTCACCTCGATCTTCTCCTGCTCGGCGATCGCGTCGACGACGAGCGAGCTTAGCGCGCGCTTGTGCGCCCGCGTGCGGATCTCGTCCGCGCTTGCGCTCACCCGCTCGGCCGCGGCCTCGCGCGCCAGCCCCGCGCCCACCAGCGCCGCCGCCATCTCGGACTCCATCAGCTCGCGCTCACGGTCGTCAAGCGACTGCGGCACTTCGATCGGGTTGCGCTCGAGGATGAGGTCGAGCAACCCCTGGCGCGCCCGCGCGTCGGCCTCCTCGCGCGCGTGCTGCAACAGTTGCTCGCGCACCTTGGCGCGCAACTCGTCGAGCGAGGCGGCGCCGCCCAAGTCCTTGGCGAACTCGTCGTCGAGCGCCGGCAGCACCTTGGTGTAGATTTCCTTGACCGTGGCGCGCCACTCGACTGTCTTGCCGGCGAGATCCTTTTCCGCATAATCGGCCGCGTAGCTGCGCGAGGCCTGCGCCGGATGGCCGACTTCGGCCCCGGCCAGCACCTCGTCGAGCCCGTGCGCGAGGCGCGCGGAGGAAACCTCGAGGATGCGCTGGCCGAGTTTGGCGCCCGCCAGCGGCTGGCCGTCGGCGAAGCCCTCGATTTCCGCCAGCGCGAGGTCGCCGCGCTCGACCTTGGTGCGGCCCTCGATCTTCTTGAGCGTGGCCGCGCGCTCGCGCAGTTCCTCGAGGGTCTTTTGCAGCTCGTCGTCGCTGACCGCGACCTGCGAACGCGGCACGCGCAGGCCCTGGTAATCGCGCACCACTATCTCGGGGCGCAGATCGAAGGTCGCGCTGAAGCGCAGCGCCTTGGCCAGGTCGCTCTCCTCGGTGACGATTTCCGGCTGCAAGAGGGGCTTCAGGTTCTGCTCCTCGAGCGCCTTGTCGGTGTATTCCTTGATCAGCTTTTGAACGGTCTCGCCGCGGACCCGGTCGCCGAACAGGCGCTCGAGCATGGTGCGCGGCGCGTGGCCGGGGCGAAAGCCCTTGAGCACCACGTTGCGGCGCAGATCGTTGTAGGCGCGGTCGAGTTCGGTCTTGATCTCGGCCGGTTCGAGTTCGATGGTCAGTTTGCGCCGCAGCGCCGAAGGGCTCTCAAGATTAACATTCATAATAGTTGGTGATAGTTGGTGCCGGATTATCTAACTAAACACATGCCGCGCCGCACAATCAATCGCCCGCCGCCTCAAAGCTGAGCACGAGGCCCGCGCACTGGTCCGTGCCCGCGCGCCCGGGCCACTGGACATAAAGCCAGCGAATCCCTAGACTTCCCCGGTTGATTCAAGTAACTAGGCGCCATAAGGCCGCCGACCCTCAGAGCGCAGGCCTTTGTGCCCGGGTCTTTGATCGGGGTGGCGGCCGGCGGAGCGTCAAATCTCAGGAGATCCAGACTTAGATATGAACGAAGCCAACATTATCCTGCCGCACCTGACCAGCAATCAACTGGTGATCCTGTGGGCGGTTTTGGCCTCCGCGCTGGTCGCGCTGCTCTACGGCTGGGCGCTGGCCCGGACCGTGCTCGCCGCCAGCCCCGGGCCCAAGTCGATGACTGACGTCGCCGACGCGGTGGAGGAAGGCGCGATGGCCTACATGAAACGCCAGGTCAAGACCATGATCTGGTTCGTGATCGCGATCTCGATCGCGCTCTTTTTCATGTACCGCCGCGTTTACCCGAACAATTTGACCCTCGCGATCGGAATCGCGGTCGCCTTCCTGATGGGTGTCAGCGCCTCCTACGGCGCCGGGCTGGTCGGGATGAAGCTGGCGGTCAAGGGCAACGTGCGCAGCGCCAACGCCGCCCTCACCAGCTTCAAGGACGCGATGGAGATCGCCTTCAAGGCGGGCGGGGTCTCGGGCATGTTCACGGTCGGCTTCGGCCTGCTCGGCGCGACCATCATCTTCCTGTACTTTCAGGAAAACGCGATGAAGGTGCTGATCGGGTTCGGCTTCGGCGGCTCGCTGGCGGCGCTCTTCATGCGCGTGGGCGGCGGCATCTATACCAAAGCCGCCGACGTCGGCGGCGACCTGGTAGGCAAGGTCGAGGCCGGCATCCCCGAGGACGACCCGCGCAACGCCGCCACCATCGCGGACAACGTCGGCGACAACGTCGGCGACTGCGCCGGGATGGCTGCCGACGTGTTCGAGTCCTACGAAGTCACCCTGGTCGCGGCGATCATTCTGGCGGCCTACGCGCTGAGCGAGAAGGATTTCATCGCTCTGTACGGCGCGATGGCCGGCGCCTTTGCGATGAAGCTCATCATCTTCGCGCTCATCCTGCGCGCGGTCGGGGTATTCTCCTCGATCCTCGGCATCATCGCGGTGCGCGTGCCGCCGGGCAAGATGCTCGACCCGATGCGCCCGATCAATATCGGCTACATGACCTCGGCCATCGCCTCGGTGGTCGGCTTTTTCATCGTCAACTGGCTCTACCTGAGCGACCCGAACACCGGCAAGCCCGACTGGCGCTTCGCCTGCGCGGCCACCCTCGGCATCATTCTGGCTATCGTCACCCTGTGGCTGACCAACTATTTCACCCATCCCGATCGCGGCCCGGTCACCGAGACCGCCTACGCGGCGCGCACCGGCCCGGCGACGCTTATCCTGTCGGGCATGGCCGAGGGGCTGGAGTCCTCGGTGTGGGCGCTGATCGCTATCGTGCTCTGCATCATCGGCGCGATGGTCATCTTCCACGGCTCGCTGGCGCTGCAGTTCTACGGCATCGCGCTGACCGGCCTGGGCCTGCTGACCACCACCGGCTTCATCCTCGCGATGGACACCTACGGACCGATCACCGATAACGCCCACGGCATCTTCGAGATGGGCGGCATCCATCAGGAAGAGGCCTCGCGCACGCTGTCGTGGATGGACGCGATTGGCAACACCACCAAGGCGCTGACCAAGGGCTTGGCGATCGCGACTGCCGTGATCGCGGCGGTTTCGCTGTTCCGCTCCTTCATCGACGAGGCCCACCTCGGCCTGCTCGGCGTCCAGGTCAACATGCCGACCGTGTTCGTCGGCCTGATGATCGGCGGCGCGGTGCCGTTCCTGTTCAGCTCCTTTGCGATCAAGGCGGTCAGCCGCGCGGCCTACCAGGTGGTCTTCGAGGTGCGCCGCCAGTTCCGCGAGCATCCGGGAATCATGGAGTACAAGGAGAAGCCCGACTACGCGCGCTGCGTCGATATCGTCACCGCGAGCGCGCAGAAAGAGCTGCTTGGCCCCGGCATCCTCGCCGTGTTCGCGCCGCTGATGGTCGGTTTCGGACTTGACGCGGGCGCGCTCGGCGGCTTCCTCGCCGGCACCATCCTGACCGGCCAGCTGCTCGCGGTCTTCATGGCCAACGCCGGCGCCAACTGGGACAACGCCAAGAAGAAGGTCGAGGATGGCTTCCTTGGCGGCAAGGGCACCGAGGTCCACAAAGCGACCGTGGTCGGCGATACCGTCGGCGATCCATTCAAGGACACCGCCGGCCCGGCGCTCAACCCGATGATCAAGGTGATGAACCTGGTTGGCATCCTCGCCGCGCCGTTCACTTCGATCGAGGTCGTGTTCAGTTGGAGCCGCATCGGAGTGACCGTGCTCTCGATCCTGATGCTGGCGCTGGCGGTTGCGCTCTCCAAGCGCGGCTCAATCGCCGAAGAGCAGGGCCAAGCGGGCCAAGCCAAGGCGGCGGCCTAATTCAGCGGCGCTCTAATAACGACGCAAAGGCCGGGCGCCATCGGCGCCCGGCCTTTTTGCTTTCCGCCGCGCGGGCCAGAAAATCCAATTGTTCTCAGCGCTTGCGCGTGCGTTGCGAGCGCGAGCGAACTCTCAACCCTGAGGGGTAAAGCCTCTTTGCAGTCCCATCTCGCAGCGCAGCGTGGCAATTTCTTCCTCCATCGCGCGGCTTCTTTGCTCGGCCCTCAGCAGCGCCGCCTTGGACTGTTCCAGAATTCGATTCTGCAGTTCCCAGTGCCTTCTGCAGATCTGCAACTTGAGCCGCGCGTCCACTTGTCTTTCACGCAACGCGTCCAGTCTGGTTGTCGTTGCTAACAAAATCCCGCTCCAAGCCTCGGCCAAGACTTCCGCGGTATCGCTGGTGAGCAAGCGATCGATGTCGGCTTCAAGCGCCTTCAGGTCGCTGGCCACCGAGTGGTTCTCGTCCTCCGCCGACCCTTTCAAAATCCAGGCGGAACAGGTTGTTTCGTCGGCCATCTGCACTTGCATCTTCCATTCCAACACTTCGTGGCTGATTCTTTGTTGGGTTTTCTCAAGTTCCCCGACGCGCGTCGCCAATTTTCCCATTGAGCCGTCGAGCCTCAGGCGTGAAGAGCCACCGCAGCTCTGTTTCAGCGGATAGATAACCTGATCGGCTGCGCTGAAAAAGCGGTGATCTCTCTGATTTTCCGAGCTTTGTCGCATGGCGCTAACTCCCGTTCACCTAATGATTGTTCGCGCACCTGTTTGGGTGAGGGCAACTCTACCGGCTTCTTTCGCGTCCGCGCCCGCGCGCGCGCGGCGCTGGCTCAAAGTCGTCGGTCCACACGACATTAATCGCCGTATCTTGCAAAGCAGCGTCTCTGCCGGCGGGCTTCCAGTTCCGGGCGGCTTCGACCTTCGCTTGACAGTCGACACAGTGCACGGACATCGGCATCGCGCGCAGCCGCGTAAAAGGGATTTCGTCCCCGCAGCGCTCGCAGATGCCGTAGCGGTTCTCCTCGAGGCGATCTAAGGCGGCCCAAATTGCTGTCAATCGGCTCTCGGAAAGGTCAATCAGGCTCGCATGCAATTCGATGCCCTCTTGCAGGAGCGCGCTATCTGATTCATCGCCTGGCCCGGAGGCTTCCTGTGAAACCTCCTGGCGGATGAGTTCCTTTAGCTTGGCGATTTCCTGCTCACGCAGCGCCGACAACATCGCCCGCGCAATCCTGGTGCGGTCTGCCGGTCTGTGCTCTGTTTGATCTGCCAACAGAAAATTATCTTCTGGACTCGGAATCCGTTGAGTCGCGGCCGTATATTTCTTGATCATGATTTGTCCTTGTGCCTTTTAAGCGGTCCAATCCTCTTCTCGGAGCGTCGGGCTGCTGATTCCCTCGCCAGTTGTGTGGCGGCGAGAGGTGGCGAGCGAAACACCTCATGCGGCCGAGCCAGCCTGGCGGTTACTCGCAGATCGGCTTGTGCGGAGAAAGTTAGTGGGCGTCGTCAGGTGCGGGGGGCAGAATTCGACGCTGAACCGAAAGGTGAGGAAGCGCCCAGTCCCGCGCGTCCACTTGCTTCACGCGTGGGCGCTGCGGGACCGGGCGCGGGAGAAAATAGCTGGACTCCAACGCACTGTGGGTCGAGACAGGTGAGCCATGGCTGTCCACTTCTTCCAGAGCGTAGCGCGTGAGCTTATGGTGCTTGGCCGCAATTTGCGCGCGGCAACGCAGGGTGGTGGACTCCAGCGGTCGGGCGATCTGCACCAGCGTGAACAGGCAAAAGTAGGCCGCCAGCAACAGAACGGATCGGCCAAATGTCTGCCCGTTTTTCATCATCTACGATCTCACCGCCCTTATCCCATAGACGAGCCGACGATGCCGCCTATTCAATCCGTTGAGTTCATAGCTTTTCACCCAATTCTTTACCGTGGTATCCGTGATGGGGGGCTCGACTGCGATGGAAATCGCCTGGATTGGAACCGGAATCATGGGTGCGCCAATGGCGCGCAACCTGATGCGCGCGGGCCATCGCCTGCGAGTCCATAATCGCACTGCCAAAAAGGCCGTGGCGCTCGCCGCCGAAGGCTCCGAAGTTATCGTTGCGGCCGACCCGGCCGCGGCGGCCGGCGGCGCCGAAGCGGTCTTCATGATGGTGCCCGACACGCCCGACGTCGAAAGCGTGGTGGCGCGAATCGCTCCGGCCTTGCACAAGGACCAGCTCGTGATCGACATGAGCACCATCGCACCGGCCGCCGAGCATGCGATCGCGGAGCGCCTGGCCAAGGCCGGCGTCGACTACCTCGACGCTCCCGTCTCGGGCGGTGAGGCCGGCGCCATCGATGGCACGCTGACCATCATGGTGGGCGGTGCCGAGTCGGCCTACAAGCGCGCGTTCCCGTTGTTCGAGAAGCTCGGCCGGCGGGTCACTCACATGGGGCCGCCGGGGGCGGGCCAGATGACCAAGCTTGCCAATCAGGTGGCGGTCGCGCTGACGCTGGAGGCGGCGGCCGAGGCGCTGGCGCTGGCCGAAAGCGGCGGACTCGACCGTGCGCGCGTGCTCGAGGCGATCGGCGCGGGCGCCGCTGGCTCGTGGCAGCTAAGCAACCTGGGCCCCAAGATAATCGCGCATGATTGGCGCCCCGGCTTCTTCATCAAGCTCATCCGCAAGGACCTGCGCCTGGTCGCCGACGCCGCGCGCGCGGGCGGACTGGCGCTGCCGGGCCTCGCGCTGATGCAATCGATGTTCAACGCGGCGGCCGCGTTCGGCCACGACCTCGACGGCACGCAGGCGGTCGCGGCCGCGCTCGACAGATTGGCCCGTCTGAAGTAGTACGGAAACTGCACCGCCGTTGCGCACCTCGCGCGGCGCAAATTTCGCGCAAGCCTTTGCGCAGGCTTTTGCGCAAACCATTTGGAGGCCCCCGATGGCTACTGAACATCTGCTCGCCGAGCGCCGTGACGGCGTGCTCAACCTGACGCTCAATCAGCCCGACAAGCTCAACGCGCTGAGCGACCAGATGATCGCCGGGCTGCTCGAAGAACTCGGCCGCGCGGCACAGGATGCCGAGGTGCGATGCGTCGTGCTGAGCGGCGCGGGACGCGGCTTCTGCTCGGGCGGCGACGTGAGCCGAATGCGCGATCGCAACGAAGGCGGCGGCCCCGCCAAGACCGTCGAGCAGCGCGTCGCCGGATTGCGCCGCGGCGAGGAAGTGAGCCTGCTGCTGCACGAGCTGCCCAAGCCGACCATCGCGGCAATCAACGGCGCGGTGGCCGGCGCCGGACTCAGCATCGCGCTCGCCTGCGACCTGCGGATTGCCGCTGACTCCGCGCGGCTCATCACCGCCTTCGCGCGCGTGGGCTTCTCGGGCGACTTCGGCGGCAGCTGGCTGATGACGCAACTGGTCGGCCCGGCGCGCGCCAAGGAATTGTATTTCCTCGCCGATCCGATCGAGGCCAGCCAGGCGCTCGCGCTGGGGCTGGTCAACCGCGTGGTGCCAGCGGCGTCGCTCAAGGCCGAGACCGACGCGCTGGCCAAACGAATCGCCACCGGGCCGGCGATCGCCTACGGCTATATGAAAGCCAACATCAACGCGGCGATCACGGCCGATTTTCGTACGCTGCTCGATCGCGAAGCGGTCGGCCAGATGCTCACCGAGCGTACCGAGGATCACAAAGAGGCCGTCAAGGCGTTTCTGGAAAAGCGCCCGCCCACCTTCAAAGGGCGCTAGCAAGCGCGCGCATCGCCGGTCTATCCGCGGCGGGCGCCGCCACCGACGATGCGATCACGAAAGCGTCGCGCAGGTCCTAGCGGTTATCTCTGGGGCTGGCGCCAAGATTTGCCATAGGCGCATGGCGCGACGCGCGTTGGGGATGAAATTGTTCGCCCTTAAGTGAAGCACCGCGATGCGATAGTGAAAGGGTCGATTGTGCTGCTTCATTCAAGTTTGCGATAATGCGGGACGACGAGGGTTTTTCATGGTACGAAGCGGCTCCTGTAATGCCCGCGGAATTCGCGAAGCCGTTTGCGCGGCATACTCCGCGGCGTCGAATGACCCGCGAGGCAAGCACGCGTTTCCGGTCGGCAAAGAGTTTGCCGAGAGTCTCGGCTATCCGGGCGATCTTCTCTCCGAGCTACCCGCGGCGTCGGTCGAGGCGTTCTCGGGAGTTTCCAATGTATCTGTCATCGCGGAGATCCCCGTGGGGGTTCGCGTCCTGGACTTGGGATGCGGGGCCGGCCTTGATTGCCTGATTGCCGCCAAGCGCACCGGGCCACGCGGAAGAGCCGTGGGCGTCGACTTCAGCGCATCGATGCTTGAGCGGGCGCATAGGGCGGCGTCCGCGGCTGGCCTGAACAACGTGATCTTCTGCCGCGCCGCCGCGGAAGCACTGCCCATCAGCAACGGGTCCATAGATGTAGCCCTGGTCAACGGGATCTTCAATTTGAATCCGTCGCGGACGGCAATCTTCCGCGAACTGGCTCGCGTGGTCCGCAGCCAAGGCCGCGTCTACGCTGCGGAACTGATACTGCGCGAACCGCTTGCGCCGGAAACTCGCAGCGGCGAGGCAAACTGGTTCGCATGAATCGGCGGCGCCAAGGAAGGCGGTGCCTTCCTTGATGAATTCCGCGCCGCGGGATTTAGAATAGTGACGATGCTCCGGGCGAGCCACAACGCTCGCACAAAGAGCCCGCACGTGCTCGCGGCAGAAGTGCTGGCCCGAAAATGATCTGTCCTTGAGCGGTGGTGCAAGCTGAGGAGCGCGCCCGCGCAACTTTGTCCTGTAATTTGCCCCGCGCAAGACCTCTGGCGAGCGTGCTTCAAGGCGCGGGATTCAAAGCCAGGATCGCGCGGACCTTGGCCGCGATATCGGGCGCACGCACCACGTCGGTGATGATCGCGCAGGCATCGGCGCCGGCCGCAAGCACTGCGGGCACCGTCGCCTCGGTGATGCCGCCGATCGCGACGATCGGAATCCGCGCCGCCGCGCGCACCTCGCGCAACAGCTCCAGCCCCTTGCCCGCCGCGGTGTTGCGCAGCCCGCCCGGGTACAGCGGGCCGAACCCGATATAGTCGGCCCCGCCGCGCTCTGCCGCGACCGCCTGTTCGACGCTATGGGTGGAGATGCCGATGATCATCTCCGGCCCGGCCAGCCGGCGCGCGGCCTCAAGCGGCAGATCCTCCTGTCCGAGGTGGACCCCGGCGGCCCCGGCCAGCATCGCGATATCCACCCGGTCGTCGACGATCAGCAGCGCGCCGCGCGCGCGGCACATCGCGGCGATCGCGCGCGCCGCCGCGAGCAGGCCGCGGCTCGGCGCGTGCTTGAGCCGCAGTTGCATCACGCGCACCCCGGCGTCGAGCAGGACGCGCGCGAGGGCGGCCGGTTCATGGCCGCCCGCCGGATCGACCATCGCGTAGAGATGCGAGGGGAGCTTCATCGCGAGGCGCGGCACGCCGGCTAATCGAAGGGGAGTTTGCGCGTCGCGATTCCCAAGTCAACCAGCTTCTTGCGCAGCGTATTGCGGTTGAGCCCCAGAATGCGCGCGGCGCGCACCTGATTGCCCTCGGCGCGGCGCATGGTCTGCTCGATGAGCGGGCGTTCGATCTCGGCCACCAGCTTCTGATAAAGCCCGCGCGGCTCCTCGCCATTGGCTTTCTCGAGGTGCTGCGCGACGCGGCGTGCGATGAGCGTGGCGAAGGAGTCGGTGGCGGCGCTCTCCGCGTCGCCGGCGCCGGCGGGCGCCGAGGGGCTGCGCGCGGGAATGATGTCGTCGGCGCGGATGGTGTTGCCCGGCGCGAGCAGGGCGGCGCGCAGCACCGTGTTCTCCAGCTCGCGCACGTTGCCGGGCCAATCGTAGGCCTGCAATTTCGCGCGCGCCTCGGGGCTGACCGCGGTCACCAGCGAGCCCATATCGCGCACCGCCTTGGCGACGAAGTAGTCGGTCAGCTCGGGGAGGTCCTCGCGGCGCTGGCGCAGCGGCGGCAGGTGAATCAGGATGACGCGCAGGCGGAAATAGAGGTCTTCGCGGAAGCGGCGCGCGGCGACCGCCGCCTCGAGGTCCTGGTTGGTGGCGGCGATGATCCGCGCCTCCAGGCGCTGAGTTTCGGAGCTGCCCACCCGCGTGAACTCGCGCTGCTGGAGCGCGCGCAGCAGCTTGGGTTGCAACTCCAGCGGCAGGTCGCCGATCTCGTCGAGAAAAAGTGTGCCGGCGCCGGCCACCTCGAACTTGCCCGCGCGCCGCTCGGCCGCGCCGGTGAACGCCCCGCGTTCGTGGCCGAACAGCTCGCTTTCGACCAGGCCGTGGGGGATGGCCGAGCAGTTGATCGGAATGAACGGCTGGCGCGGACGTGAACTGAAATGGATCGCGCGCGCCACCAGCTCCTTGCCGGTACCGCTCTCGCCGCTAATCAACACCACATCGATCTTGTCGTTGCTGACCACCCGTCCGATGAGCTTGTAGACCTCCTGAATCGCCGGGCTGCGCCCAATGAGCTCGCCGCCCACCAGCGTGCGGCCGAGCTCGTTCTTGACTCTTTCCAGCTCCGCCGCCTGCGCCGCGGTCTCCGCCGCGCGCGCCGCGGTCGTCACCACCAGGTCGAGGTTCTCGAACGGCTTGGTCAGGTAATCCCGGGCGCCGCGCTTGAGCGCCTCGATCGCGTTGTTCATCGTGCTGGCCGCGGTGATCACCACGATCGGCGTGGCGCATCCCTCCTCGCGCGCGGCCGTCAGCACTTCGAGGCCGCCCGCGCCGGGCATGATGATGTCGACCAGGGCGACGTCGAAGCGCCCGCCGCGCAGCGCTTCGAGGGTGGCGCCGCTGTCGGCGGTCTCCGCGACGTGCCATCCCTCGGCCTCCAGCCGATGGCGCAGCACCAGGCGGATAGCCGGGTCGTCGTCGGCAATCAGCGCGCGTATCGCGCCCGCTTGCGCCGCGCTGTCACGACCGAGGTTCTGTGCGGAGTCACTCATCGCAGCCCTATCGTAACAGTATCGGCAAGCGCGGCAACGGCCGCGAAAGTTGAACTCCCGGCCGCCCTGCGCTCGCCGGCTGCGCGCAACTACGCGGCCTCGGACGGTTCGGGATCGCGCGGGCCCACCGGCAGCGTCACCTTGAAGGTCATCCCGCGTGCGCGCTGCTCGCCGGGGTTGGCCGTGTGGGCGGGGTTGGTTGGATGCATCGAGGCGGGGCGCGAGGGGATGGCGCCACCCGCTTCGGCCCACAGCTTGCCGCCGTGGGCCGCGACGATTCGCTGGCTCAGCACCAGGCCAAGACCGGTGCCCGCAGGCTTGGTGGTGAAAAACGGCGTGAACAGCTGCGCCATCTCGGCGGCGCTCAGGCCGTGGCCGCTGTCGCTTATCTCGACGCGCAGGAACTGCCGGCGGCGGCCCTCGGCGCTGAGGCGAAACTCGGTCTCCATCCGCGTGCGCAGCCGGATGATCCCGGCCGCGCCGATCGCCTCGGCGGCGTTGCGCACCAGGTTGAGAAAGGTGCGCTCGAGCGCGGCGGCATCGGCACTGATCTCGGGCAGGCTCGGATCGAAAAACTGCTCGATGGTCACGCCGGCGGGCGGATGCGGATGGAGGCCGGCCATCCTGAGCGCCTGGTGGAGCACGCGATGGATGTTGACCGGCGCGAAGCTGAGCCGCTGCGGAGCGCTCGCGGCCAGCACCTGCTCGACCAGTGCCGCGATACGGTTGACCCCCTCCAGGATGAGCCCGCAATACTGCTGGGCGCGCGGATCGGAGCGCAGCCGCCCGGCCAGTAACTCGGCGGCCCCCTTGATCCCGGTCAAGGGGTTCTTGACCTCGTGCGCGAGACCCGCCGGCGAGAGCTTGAGGTCGGGCTCGGCCGTGCTGAAAGCCTGCGCCGCGCCGCGATGGAGCGCGTGGTCGTGGAGGAGCACCACCGCCCCGCGGCTTGCTCCCCCGGCGCCTAACAGTGGCGCGACCTCCGCGCTGACGGCGGCTAGCCGCGCGCCCAGGCTGAGTCTGGCCTCAACGTCGGCCAAGTTCTGTCCACTCGTTAGACAGGCCTCGACCATCCGCAGCAGCCATTCGTTGTGGCGCAAGAGGGCATCGACGGCGGCCGCGTTGAGGCGCGAGACGCCGAACAGCGTTTCCGCCGCAGGGTTCATCGCGATCGGTACCAGGCCAGGGTTGAAAGCCACCACCGCGTCGCTCAGGCTGTCGACGATTTCCTGCCAGAGACCGGGCGGAATCGACGGAGATTTTCGCATGGTATCGGCGACCAAATCGCACGCTATCACAAAGCGCGGGCTGGCCTAAGAACAGGTCTCATGGCACAGAACGACATGCATTCTATTAATATACTGCGATTCCATCATTAGTTTTTTTAACGCTAAACCATTGCCACAGGGGTTGATTGTCGATGGGGCGGGCCGGTAGGGTTGGCGGAACGGTTCGGTCGATGCGGGGGAGCCTTTTTTTATCGCTGGTGTTGGTTTGCACGTTTGGGACAGCCCTTACGGGATGTGTCTCGACACCGGCCAGCGACCTCGCGGCCAATGCTGGCGACAGCTTCTCTGTCGTTGGGCAGCCGCCTGTTGGGCGATACCCGCTTCCCGCGACCTCGGCCGGGAGGGCTGAGACCGCTTCATCCGAAGCGAATTCCGCTAACGCCGCCGATATGGACGCCTCGGTTGACCTCGCGCGGGGCATCCCCTACGTCCGCAGCGAACCGCATAAAGTGCCGCCGTTCCCGCTGGCCTTCAACCGCACCGTCCAGCGCTACGTCGACGCCTTCGCCCAGAACAACGAGGGCATCAGGCGGTCGTTCCGCCGCAGCCGTCCATACCTGCCGATGATGGTTAAGGTTCTGGAGAAACACGACCTGCCGCCGGATCTGGTCTATCTTTCATTCGCCGAAAGTTTGTTTTCGAGCAAGGGCGCCGGACCATGGCAGCTCAGTGTGGCGACCGCGCGGCGTTTCAATCTCAGGGTAAACCGGTACGTCGATGAGCGGCGCGACCCGATAAAATCGACGCGCGCCGCAGCCGAGTATCTGACCACCCTGCATGACAAGGTTGGCGACTGGCGGGTGGCACTGGTGGGGTGGAACCGCGGCGAGACGGCGATGGACGACTATTGGTCGTTGCGCGGCGTCGATTACAGCCGCCTGACCTCGCATCTGCCCTATAACACCCGCGCGCTGCTCAACCGCTTCATGGCGGTCGCGATCATCGCCCATCAGCCCGAGCGCTACGGCCTCGAACCGGTTAATTACACGGAGCCGGTCAAATTCCGCACGATCAAGGTCAAAGGTGGTACGCCGCTGGCTCTGGTGGCGCTGCGCACGCAGGTCTCGGTGCGCGTCCTGCGCGAATACAACCCGGCCATCTTGCACGACCGTGTCCCGCCCGGTCCCAGCTACGAGTTGCGGCTGCCGCTTCAGGAAAGCGCCGACGCGCGCGCGGCCGGCGGCACGATGCGCTTCTGAGCCCGGCCCGATTCGCATCGTGTCCAGCCCCGCCGACAGCGCTTCGCAGCCTTTGAACCGGCCCTCGCAGCAGAGCCGGTTCTAATCGCGCGGCAACCCGCGTATCCTGATTTCCGGCTGAGGTCCGGTTGTCCCATTTTCATGGTTCGCCCAGCAGCTCAAGGTTTGATCAAATGATCAGCGCCGACGAAGCCCTGCAACTGGTGCTCGAGAGCGTGGCCCCGCTCGGCGTCGAGCGCACGCCCATCCTCGACGCGCTCGGCCGCATGCTGGCCGAGGAGATTCGCACGCCGCGTGACATCCCCGGCTTCGACAACTCCGCCATGGATGGTTACGCGGTGCGCGCCGCCGACGTCGCCCAGGCCGGCGCGTCGAGCCCGGCGCGGCTACGCGTGCTGGGCACCGTGGCAGCGGGTGCGATGCCGGCGGCGCGGGTCGAGGCGGGCACCGCGATGCGGACGATGACCGGTGCGCCGATCGCTGCGGGCGCCGACGCTATCGTGCCGGTCGAACAGACGCGCGCCGAGGGCGACACGGTGGTGGTTCTCTCCGCCGCCGCGCCGCGCGCCTGCATCCGCCCACGCGGCGAGGATCTGCGCGAGGGTGAACTCGTGATGGAAGCGGGCAAGCGCCTAAGTGCGATGGACCTTGGGATGCTCGCCTCGCTCAACCGTTCGATGATCGACGTCTATCGGCGTCCCCGCGCCGCTATCGTCGCAACCGGCGACGAACTGGTCGACGTCGACCAGGTTCCGGCCGGCGCGCAGGTCGTCAACTCCAGCGCTTACGCGCTGGCGGGCGCGGTGCGCGAGGCCGGCGGCGAGCCCACCATCCTGAAAGTCGCGCGCGACCGCCCCGAAGAAATCCGCGCCCGGCTCACCGAGGCGTTCGCCTTCGACACCGTGCTCTCGACCGGCGGCGTGTCGGTCGGCCAGTTCGACCACGTCAAGGGTGCGCTCGACGAATTGGGAATGCATCAGCTCTTTCATGGCGTGGCGCAGCGGCCCGGGCGTCCGCTCAAGTTCGGCACGGCCGGCGGCCGCCCAATCTTCGGCCTGCCGGGTAACCCGGTCTCGACGATGGTGTGTTTTTACCTGTACGCGCGGCCCGCGCTGCTCAGGATGGGCGGGCGCCGCGATCTGGGATTGCCGCGGGTCGAGGTGCGATGCGCGGTCGACATCAAAACCGCGAAAGACCTGACCGAGTTCGTTCGCGTGCGCCTGCGGCGCGAGGGCGGCGGGCTTTATGCGACGCCGGCCGGCAGCCAGGGATCGGGAGTTCTAAGCTCGCTCGCGCGCGCCGACGGGCTGCTGATCGGTCCGTCCAGCGCGACCATGCTCAAGGCCGGCGCTCAGGCGACGGTCTTGTTGCTGGCGGCGGGCGCGGAGGATGCGGCCGAGCCGTTTTTCGAACGGCCCCTGCGCCACAGGAACTGAATCATCAGCGTGGCGAAGCAGCCGAAGAGGGCCGCGCCGATGATCACCGAGGAGACGTTGAGCTGCGCCGGCTTGATCAACGGGAAGAGCTGGATGCTTATCGGCTCGAGCCGGTGGTTCCAGTAGACGACGTAGACGACCCACAGGATGACGATCGCGCCACCAACGAACTTCGGATTTTTGACGAATGCCGGTGTGGTCACATCTCCTCCTGGCGTCCGTAGGAACGGACTGCGTAAAAGCTTGGACGCCGACCGGCGCATTGTCAACGCGGCGAGCCCCATCGGGAATCTGACGGGGGATCGCGATGCGGCTTAGGGTGGGACAGGGCTTCGACTTCCATCCGATGCGCGCCGGCCGGCCGCTCAAGCTTGGCGGCGTAACGATTCCCCACGACGCCGGGCTCGCCGGACACTCCGACGCCGACGTCGCCGCCCATGCGCTCGCCAACGCGATCCTCGGCGCGCTCGGCGAGGGCGACCTCGGCCGCCATTTTTCCGACCGCGACCCGCGCTACAAGGACGCCGACAGCCTCGCGCTGCTGGCCGCGGTATGGAAGCTCGCAGGCGGCCGCGGATGGCGGCTGGTCAACGCCGACCTGACGATTTTCGCACAGCGCCCGCGGCTTGCGCCCTACGTGGCCGCGATGCGGGAGCGGCTGGCCGAGGCGATCGGCGCCGCGCCGGCGCTGCTCAATGTCAAGGCCGCCAGTCCGGAAGGATTGGGCGCGCTCGGGCGCGGCGAGGGAATGTCGGCGGCCGCCGTGGTGTTGCTGGAGGCCGATTAGCCTGTCGCGGCCTTTGCGGGCGCACGCAATCCGGGTAACGTGCGGAATCAAACCAGCCGGCGCCGCAGGCGGCGCCCGCGTGCAGGAGCGCCGATGAAAAACTGGATCTCGTCAAGTTTGATCGCACTCGTACTGGTGATCGCCGCGCCGCTCGCCGCCTCGGCGGACACGTGGCAAATCGATCCGGTTCACACCACCGTCGAGTTCACCGTGCGCCACATGATGATCTCGAACGTCAGGGGCCAGTTCACCAAAGTCGCGGGTACGATCACGGCCAATGGCAACGATCCCGCCTCCGTGCGGATTGAAGCCAACATTGATACTTCGTCGATCGACACGCGCTCCGCGGACCGTGACGCCGACCTCAAGAGCGCCAACTTCCTCGACGTCGCGAAGTACCCGACGATGACGTTCAAGTCCAGAAAGATCGAGCCCGCCGGCGCCGGCGCGTGGAAGATCGTCGGCGATCTCACGCTGCACGGGATCACCAGAGAGGTCACGCTCGACGTCCAAGGTCCGACAGCGCCCATCAAGGATCCGTGGGGCAACACGCGGGTCGGCGCGTCCGCGACCACCAAAATCAGCCGCAAGGACTTCGGGCTTACGTGGAACAAGCTGCTCGAGACCGGTGGCGCGGTGGTGGGCGATGAAGTCGCGGTCTCAATCGACGTCGAGGCGGTGAAAAAAAAGTGAACAAGTGAAAAAGGCTGGCCCCGCGACCGCCGATCCCTCGACGCTCCCCGGACAACTGCTGATGCGCCGATGCCGTGAGTGATTGCGCGCGCGGCCGCAAGCGCGTGGCTGCTGAAGTCCTGTGAGCGCAGGCGCGGAGCTACAGATCGTCGCTGCCGCCGCCGCCGCTGTCGCCGCCTTCGTCATCCAAGTCGCCACCGCGCTCGAGTTCGTCCACCGCCTGGTCGAACTCCGGCCCGCCCATCTCATCGCCCATCTCCTTGCCCATCCGTCTGAGCGCCCGCGCGATGCTCTTCGGATCGCGCTCGTCGACGTCGGAGAAACCCGCGGGGTCCGACAGCGCGTCCATCCGCGCCTCTTCGCTGCGCGGCGTCGCGAAGCGCGACATCAGGCGGCGCATTCGCGCGCTCCCGCAATGCTTGCACACCGCCTCGACCCGCTCGCTCGCCCGCATCGTGAGCACGCTGGTGCGCTTGTGGCACTTCTCGCATTGATATTCGTAGATCGGCATCTTGGCCAACTCCATCCGGCGGAGTATTGCTCGATTTTCCGTGCCGCGCGAGGCTGCGGCAAGAGCGCCGAGCCCCGTCGCCGCAAGCCGCCATGGAACCCCGCTTGATTCGCGGATCGGCGGCAGGATACTGCTCAGCGTCAAGATGGACGCGGGCGGAGGCGGCGCGCGATGAGAGAGCTGGGCGCGATGTGGCGCAACACGCGGATGGTCGTGCTGTGCGCGATCTCGGCCGCGCTCTACGCCGCCGTGCTGGTGCCGTTCAAGGTCGTGCCGCTCATCCCGGGCGTCACCGAACTGCGTCCGGCCAATGCGATTCCGATCGTATGCTCGTTTCTGTTCGGGCCGGCGGCGGCCTGGGGCGCGGCGATCGGCAACATGATCGGCGACTTCTTCGGCGGCGTTGGCCCCGGCGACATCTTCGGCTTCTTCGCCAACCTCTTCTACGGCTACATCCCGTACAAGGCGTGGAACGTGATCGCCCAGGGCCAGAGTCCGGTTGCGCGCTCGCCCGGCGCCGTCGCCAGCTACGTCGCGGTATGTCTCGCCGCCAGCGTGCTCTGCGCCGATATCGTCGGCTGGGGCGACAACCTGCTCAGCTTCCGGCCCTTCAGCATCCTGGGCAATATCATCGTGTTCAACAACATGGCCTCCGCGCTGGTGCTCTCGCCGCTCATCCTGATCGCGGTTTATCCGCGCGTGCGGCGCGGCCGGATGCTCTACGCCGACGTGATGCCCGAGTTCAAGGAACGCCCGTGGAGCGTGCGTGCGGCCGGGCTCTTGCTGCTGGTGGCGGGCGAAGCGGGCGCGTGGCTGATGGGCAACCTGGTCTCGACTGGCTACTGGGCGCCGTCGTTTCTGTCGGCGGCGATGACGCAGGCGCCGTATGACAAGGCGATCGCGATCGTGGTGAGCCCGTTCATCCTGCTGGCCGTGGTGGGCGTGGGGCTGATGTGAAGGACGGCATCGCCGCTCCCGGCGCGGCCGATCCCGCGCCGCTTAAGCACGACGCGAGCGCTGGTGTGGCGCCCGCCGCCGCGCTCGACGGCGTGAGCTTCACCTATCCCGGCGGCGCGCGTCCGGCGCTTAGGCGCGTCAGTTTCGAACTCGCCGCGGGCGAGATGGTCGGCGTGATGGGCGCCACGGGCGCGGGCAAATCGACGCTCGCCAAGTGCCTAAATCGCATCGTGCCCGAGTTCGAGGGCGGCGCCTTCGCGGGCGCGGTACGGATCGGCGGCCGGCGGCTTGACGGCGCGCGCGTATGCGAGGTCGCGGCGCGGGTCGGGATGGTGTTCCAGGATTTCGAGGCGCAGCTCTTTTCCACCAATGTCGCGCACGAGGTCGCGTTCGCGATGGAGCAGATTGGAATGGAGCGCGCAGAGATGGCACGCCGCATCCGCCCTGCGCTCGAGGCGGTCGGGCTTGGCGGCTTCGAGCATCGCGACCCAACCTTGCTCTCCGGCGGCGAGAAGCAGCGGCTCGCGATCGCTTCCGTGCTCGCGCTGCGCCCCGCCGTGATCGTGCTCGACGAGCCGACCACCGACCTCGATCCCGAAGGCAAAGCCGAGATCTTCGCCCTGATTGGCCGCCTGCGCGAGCAGGGGATCAGCCTGGTCGTGATCGAGCACGAAGCCGAAGTGCTGCGCGGCGCCGACCGCCTGCTGCTGGTCCGCGAGGGCGAGATAATCGCCGAAGGCGCGCCGCACGACCTGATGACGCGGCTGGAGTTGCTCGAGGAGTGCGGAGTTCATCCGCCCGATCTTAACCGCGTGCTCGCCGCGTTGGGGATTGCGGCCCACGCCGCGAGCGTGGACGAAGCCGAAGCGCTGATTCGCCGCGCGCTGCCGCGCCTCGGCGCCCCGCCGCACCCGCTGGATACGCCAACGGGGCCAGCTGCGCAGGCGGCGGCGCCGTGCGGCGCCGCCGCCTGGAGCACCGATCCCGCGGCCGGCGCTCAGCCGCTGGCCGAGATGCGCGCGGTCAGCTTCAACTACCCCGGCGGGCCGCTGGTGCTCGATTCGATCGATCTGCGTATCGCACCCGGCGAGTTCGTCGCGATCATCGGCCAGAACGGCTCGGGCAAAACCACGCTCGCCAAGCACCTGGTGGGCCTGCTGCGTCCGGCAACCGGTGCCGTGATGCTCAACGGGCGCGACCGTTCCGCGATGCGCCCGGCCGAGACCGCCGCGGAAGCAGGCTACGTCTTCCAGAACCCCGACCATCAGATTTTCGCCGCCACCGTCGAGGACGAGGTCGCCTTCGGGCCGCGCAACTTCAACCTCGCGCCGGGCGAGATCGAACGCCGATGCGCCGAGGCGCTGCGCGCGGTGGGTTTGGAGAATGCGGGCGGGCGCGACCCCTTCCTGCTCGGCAAGGGCGAGCGCCAGCGCCTCGCGGTGGCGAGCGTGCTCGCCTTGCGCCCGCGCCTGCTGATCCTCGACGAGCCGGCCACCGGCCTGGATTACCGCGAGCAGCGCCGCATGATGGCTCTGGTGGCGGAGCTCAACCGCGGCGGGATCGCGATCGTGATGATCACGCACACTCCCTGGCTGGTCGCCGAGTACGCCAGCCGGGTGGTGCTGATGCGCCGCGGGCGCAAGCTCTACGACGGCGGCGTACGCGAGTTTTTCGCCCGCGACGAACTGCTCGCCTCGTCGTCGTTTCGTCCGCCCGAGGCGACCGAGCTCGCACGCCGTTTCGGCACCGTCGCGCTTGGGCCGGACGAACTCGCCGCGTGGCTGAGAGCACGGGCCTGATGCCGATTTTTCTGTACATCGAACGCGCCACCTTCATCCATCGGCTCCATCCGACAGTCAAGGTCTTTGCGCTGTTCGTGATGTTCTGGTCGGTCTATTGGGTCGACCATCCGCTGGCCCTCCTGCCGCTCGCGGCGGTGATGGCCGCGGCCGCGCAAATCACCGGCGCGTGGCCGAACTTCTATCGCCTGCGCTGGCTCTTCATCCTGGTGGTTTTCTTCACCACGCTCGCCTGGATGGTTTTCTATCGCCAGGGGCCGGCGTTGATAAATCTGCCGCTCATCCATCTGAGCCGCGCCTCGCTGCTGTTCGGCCTGGGACGCGGCTTGAAGCTCGCCGAACTGCTCGCCACCTCGGTGCTGTTCCTGTCCACCACCAAGGTCGAGGAATTCACCGCCGGCCTGGCGCGGCTGGGCGTCCCGTACCGCGTCGGTTTCGCGATCACACTGTCGTTTCGCCTGGTGCCGCTGTTCATCGATTCGGCGCTTACCGTGGTGCAGGCGCAGAACCTGCGCGGCTACGACTTCAACCGCGGCGGCCCGCTGGAGCGGGTCAGGCGCTACGTGCCGGTGGTGATCCCGGTTTTCATGGGAGCGCTGCGCAAGGCCAACTCGATGGCGATGGCGCTCGAGGCGCGCGGCTTCGGGATGAGCCGTCAGCCGACGAGTTTCATCGACTACCCGGTCGAGGCGGGCGACCTCGCGGCAACCGCGGCGCTGTTCGCGCTGGGCGCCGTGTACTTCATCATTTACTACACCGGATACGGCGCGATTTCGCCCGGATAGCGGGCGGGCATGAGCACCCGCTTGGGCGGCGCGCGGCGGGCATGCTAACTTCGTTCTCTGGCAAGGAGGAACGACCCATCCCATGCTGTTCGTGATTATCGGCCATGACGGACCCAACGGCGCCGCGCTCAGGCCCACGGTTCGCCCGCGCCATCTGGCGTATGTGCGGCCGGTCGCCGAGAGCGGCAAGATGCTCATCGGCGGCCCGTTCACCGACGGCAGTGGCAGCCTGATCATCGTCGACGTGGAAGACGCAGCCGCGGCGCTCGCGTTCGCAAGCAACGATCCGTACGCCCGCGACGGAGTTTTCGAGCGGGTCGAGGTCAAGCCGTTTCGCAAGGTGCTGCCCGAATAACCGCGTGGTGAAATCTGGATGGCCGGAGCGCTTTCAGGGCTCAAAGTCGTCGAGCTGGGTGAGATGGTCTCCGCTCCGTATGCGGCCAAGCTGATGGCCGATATGGGCGCCGAGGTCATCAAGATCGAGCGGCCGGGCGTCGGCGACCGCGCGCGCACGCGCGGTCCGTTTCCCGGCGGACAGGCGCATCCGGAGAAAAGCGGCCTCTACCTTTATCTCAACACCAACAAGTTCGGCGTCACGCTCGACGTGTCGCGTCCCGAGGGCTTCGGCTTGCTCGAGCGGCTGATTGCCGGCGCCGACGTTTTGATTCATAACGTCGCGCCGCCGGACATGGATCGTATCGGGCTTAGCTTCGAGCGCGTGCGCAGCCGCAATCCGCGGCTGGTGATGAGCTCGATTACGCCGTGGGGGCTGAGCGGACCCAAGCGCGAGTGGCGCGCCGAGGATTTGACGCTGTGGAGCGCAAGCGGCCTCTGCTACGTCAACGGCGGCGGCCCCGATCATCCCGAGATGCCGCCGCTTAAGGCTTTTGGGCAGCAGTCCGGCTTCCAGGGCGGAGTGCATGCGGCAGTGGCGACGATGGGCGCGGTGTTCGCGCAAATGCGCGACGGCGAGGGCCAGCACGTCGACGTTTCGATTTACGAATCGCTGGCCTCCCAGACGGAGCTGTTTTTCGAGTTCTGGCCTTACATGGGCATGGTCGCGTCGCGCTTGGGGCAGAAGCCGATCCAGCCGCTCGAAGTGATGGAATGCCGCGACGGCTACATCTACGTGTGCTGCATCGAGGAGCATCAGTGGCGCAACTTCGTCGAGCTGATGGGCAGCCCGCCATGGGCGTCGGAAGAAATTTTCTCCGACCGGCTCAAGCGCGGCGCCAACTGGGACGCGCTCAAGGTCTTCCTGGAGGACTGGATCAAGCAGCAGAGCGTGCTCGACCTCTACCGGAAAGCGCAGGCGCGGCGCATCCCGTTCGCGCCGGTCTCGACGATGGGCGACCTGCTCAGCTCCGAGCATCTGAAAAAGCGCGGCTTCTTCGTCGAGATAACGCATCCTGTGGCGGGCACGCACAAGTACCCCGGCGCGCCGCTCAAGTACCAGCGCACGCCGTGGGAGATTCGCCGCCCGGCGCCGACGCTCGGGCAGCACAACGAGGAGATTTTCGGCGCGCGCCTGGGGCTTAACGCGGCGCGTATCGAGGAGTTGCGGCGCACCGCGGTGCTCTGAACGCGCGGCGGATCGGGGCCGCGGCCAGCGGCGAGAGCAGGCAGGATTTTCGATGGCGAAGCTTCCACTGGAGGGCGTGAGAATCGCCGACTTCACCTGGGTATGGGCGGGGCCGTATTGCACGCTTCAGCTCGCCCATCTCGGCGCCGACGTAATCCGCATCGAGACCCGCACGCGGCCGTGCGTGACGCGGATGCTGCCGCCGTGGCCCGAGGGCAAACCCGGCCTCAACCGCTCCGGCTACTTCAACCAGTACAACCAGGGCAAGCGCTCGCTGACGCTGAATTACGCCAAGCCCGGCGCGCTCGAAGTGGCGCGCCGGCTGGTCGAGACCAGCGATATCGCGACCAGCAATTTCGCCGCGGGCGTGATGGAAAAGCTGGGGCTGGGTTACGAGGAGCTGCGCAAGCTCAAGCCCGACCTCATCATGATCTCGCTCTCCGGCTATGGCGACACGGGGCCGTACCGCGAATACGTCGCCTACGGACCGGCGCAAGTGCCACTCGCGGGGCTCTCGTCGCTCACCGGCTACAAGGGATGGCCGCCGATGCATACCGGGTTCAGCTACGCCGATCCCAACGCCGGCGTGCATGGCGCCTTTGCGGTCCTGGCCGCGCTCTACCATCGCAAGAAGACCGGCGAAGGCCAGTACATCGACATGAGCCAGTGGGAGTGCGCGATGGGGCTGCTGCCGGAGGGGATTCTGGAGTACACGATGAACGGGCGCGAGCCCGCGCGCGACGGAAATCGCGACCCGCTAATCGCGCCCCACGGGGTCTTCCCATCCAAGGATCGATTCGAGAACACCAGCATCATGGTCGACATGTGGGTCTCGATCGTGGCGGCCGACGACGCGGAGTTCGAGCGGCTGGCGGGCGCGATCGGCCATCCCGAACTGGCGCGCGATCCGCGCTTCAATAGCGCCGCCGCGCGCAAGCGCAACGAGGACGAACTCGACGCCGCGGTAAGCGCCTGGACCGCGCAGCGCAGCGCTGCCGAGGCCGAGCGGATCCTCCAGGCGGCGGGCGTGGCGGCCGCGATATGCGCGCCCAACAAGTTCGTCTCGGAAGATCCTCATCTGAAAGAGCGTGGCTACTGGGTTTACCTCGATCATCCCGAAGTCGGCGTGCGGCAGCATTGCGGAATCCCGTGGCGGATGAGCCGCACCGAGGGCGAGGTCCGCGCGCCGGCGCCGCTTATCGGGCAACATACCGACGAGGTGCTCACGCAGGTGCTGGGCTACAGTGCGGCCGAGGTCGCGCGGCTGCGCGCGGCCGGCGCGTTGGAGTAGGAACGCGGCAGGCGGGACGGCCATGAGACAATTTAAAATATTACTTGATAGTCTGTGCTTCGGCGCAGGGCCGCGCCGACACGACAACAGGCTCTATTACTCGCCGATGACGCACGAGCTCTTGCGCGTCAAACAGGGCGGCCAGGTAGCCGAGCGGAGCAAGCGCGAGCAGATGCCGATTGCGTGTGTGCTCGGCGGGCCCGCGCGCCGCACGCTATTTTTACTCAGCTCGGAGTCGATCGATCCCGACGCCTGCCGCGCCAAGCGCAACTCGCGCATCGAGACCACGGAGGTCGAGGTTGCCGGCGCGGGATGGCCGTAAGCGGCGGGCGCAGGCGGCGAGCGGCGGCGTGAGTGCGGCGAACCCCAACGGCCGGGCGGAAATCTTCAGGCAGCGGCGCGCGCGCTTCATGGCCGAGATCGGCGCGGCGGCCGCGATCCTGCCGAGCGCCCCGGTCGCGGTCCGGTCCAACGACGTCGAGTTCGGCTACCGCCAGGACAGCGACTTCTACTACCTGACCGGCTTCGCCGAGCCCCAGTCGCTGGCGCTGTTCGCGCCGGGCCACAAAGACGGCGAGTTCGTGCTGTTCGTGCGGCCGCGGGACCGCGAGCGCGAGACCTGGACCGGGCGGCGCGCCGGGGTCGAGGGCGCGATGCTCGATTACGGCGCGGACAAAGCCTACGTCGTCGACGAGATCGACCGCGTGCTGCCGCGCTATCTCGAAGTGGTCGAGCGCGTCTACTACCCGCTCGGCAACAACGAGCGAATGAACGCGCGGGTGCTCGAGCTGATGCGCGGGGCGCAGGTGATGCGGCCGCGGACCGGCGCGGGGCCGGTCGCGATGCTCGATCCGCGAGAGCTAATCCACGAGGCGCGGTTGAAGAAGCGGCCCGAGGAGCTGGACGCGATGCGCCGGGCGATCGCGATCTCGTGCGAGGCCCACAGGGCCGCGATGCGCCGCGCGCGGGGCGGGATGATGGAGTGGGAGATCGAGGCGCTGGTCGATTATGCGTTTCGCTCGCGCGGCGCCGCCGGCCCGAGCTATCCATCGATCATCGCCTCGGGCCCCAATGCCGCCATCCTGCATTACATCCAAAACGACCGCCAGATGCGCAGCGGCGAGCTGCTGCTGATCGACGCGGGATGCGAGTACGACTTTTACGCCTCCGACGTGACCCGCACCTTTCCGGTCGGCGCGCGCTTCAACTCGGCGCAGCGCGCGCTCTATTCGGTCGTGCTTGAGGCGCAGCGCGGCGGGATCGAATCGATCAAGCCGGGCGTCCGCTTCGACGAGGTGCACGAAGCCGCGCTGCGCGTGCTGGTGGCCGGCATGATCGACCTCGGCCTGGTCAAGGGGCCGCTCGACGCCGCGGTCACGTCGGGCGCGTACGGCCGCTACTATATGCATCGCACCAGCCACTGGCTCGGGATGGATGTGCACGACGTCGGGCTGTACCGCGTCGGCGGGAGCTCGCGTGTGCTCGAGCCGTCGATGGTTTTGACGGTCGAGCCGGGGATCTACGTTTCGCCCGACGATGACGATGCGCCGGAGCCTCTGCGCGGCGTCGGCATCCGGATCGAGGACGACGTCCTGGTCACACCGGAGGGCCGCGAAGTGCTGACCGCGGCGATTCCCAAGACCATCGACGAGATCGAAGCGCTCACGGCGCCGTAAGGCACTGCGTTGGGGTTGCTAGCGTTCTGCGGCCGCTTCAGGGGTGCTGTACCTTTGTAGGAGGCCACCCGCTTAAATTTCGGGCACCCAGCGATCGCCGCAGCCGTTCCGAAAACGCAAGGTGCCCGCGTCAACCGTAGAGCCCTTCGCTCATATCTGACGTGAACGCAACTCGCATCTAGCCGTCAGCGGCGCGTTGGACTTATCAAACCGGCGACAAGTTCGAACACGGCGTATCGAGTGCGCAGTTCAACGAGCTCGACTGTGCTAGGAATCCTTTCAACAGATGCGCGGAAGTTGCGCCCCGGCGAGCACGTCGAGCAGGCGGGTCGTTCCGAACGCAGTTCGCAGCAGCACACGCGGCGCCGCGCTTCGCGTGACGACGCCGATGCGGCGGGAGTCACTGCCGAGCGGATGACGGCGCATCGCGGCAAGCACTTGGTCCGAACCTCCGCTATGGGCGATCGCAACCAGTCTGCCCTCGCACGCCACATATAACGGATCGAGACCGAGGATTTCGCACGCTGCGCGGACGCCGTCGCGCACCGGCACTGCCGTTTCCTCGATGAGTATTTCGACGCCGGAGCTTTTCGCCAGCTCGTTGACGACGGTGGCGACGCCGCCGCGCGTGGGATCGCGCATGCATCGAATCGTCCCACCGCTTTTCAGCATCAGGGAAACAAGGCCATTGAGCGAGGCGCTGTCACTGACGATCGTGGTCTGGAATTCAAGCCCCTCGCGTGCCGACATCACGGCGATTCCGTGATCTCCGATCGGTCCACTGACTAACACTGCGTCGCCAACCTGAATGCGCTCGGGTCCGAGCTCGATATTGCCCGCGACCACACCGATGCCGCTGGTCGTGATGAAGAGGCCGTCGGCCTTGCCGTGCTCGACAACCTTGGTGTCCGCCGCGATTACTGCAACGCCGGCGCGGTCGGCCGCTCCGCGCATCGATTGCACGATCGCTTCGAGTTCCGCGATCGGAAACCCCTCTTCGAGGATGAACGCGGCCGACAGTCCGATCGGCTGGCCGCCCGCCACCGCAAGATCGTTGACCGTACCGTTGACTGCGAGCGAACCGATGTCGCCGCCTGGGAATCGAAGCGGATTTACCACGAACGAATCGGTAGTGAACACGACGCGACTCGCGCCGACCTGCACTTCGGCACTGTCGTTCAGTCGATCCAGCAGTGGGTTCGAAAGGGCGGGCAGAAACACCCTGCGCACCAGTTCCGCCGTCAGCCGCCCGCCGCTTCCGTGACCAAGCACGACGGCCTCGCCCTTGCGAGCGGACACGGGGCGGCCAAGTGCGGCCGGCAAGCCGTTCCGATCCGGATCGCTCATTTCGCCTCCGTCGCCGCTGCCGCCAGCCGGCCGGCGCCGAAATACGCGGCGCATGCGCCTTCGGCGGAAACCATCGGAGCGCCGAGCGGATGATCCGGCGTGCACGAGCTTCCAAAGGCCGGGCATTGTAGAGGTTTGAGCAGCCCGCGCAGCACCTCGCCGGCGCGACATTCGATGGGCTCATTCGCGCGCGTTTGCGTCAGGCCGAACCGCCGAATCGCATCGTAAGCCGCATAGCGATCGCTCAGGGCCAGTGCGCTTTTTGGCAGCGTGGCGAACCCGCGCCATCGGCGATCGACAAAGGTGAACACTTCCGCCATCAGACCGCGCGCGGCGACGTTGCCCTCGTTCCTCACGGAGCGCGCGTATTGATTTTCGACCTCGGCTCGGCCCTCTTCGAGTTGCGCCACACACATCGCCACGCCTTGCAGCAGATCCACGGGCTCAAAACCGGTGACAATGATCGGCACTTTGAATTTCTCAACCAGCGGCCGGTACTCGTCGATTCCCATGACCGTGCATACGTGGCCTGCCGCCAGAAATCCCTGCACGCGATTGTCGTCCGAAGAAAGTATCGCCTCGATCGCCGGCGGAACGCGCACGTGCGCCGCGATAACCGAAAAGTTGGGGACCTTGAGGCGCGCGGCCTGATGCACCACCATCGCGGTGGTCGGCGCGGTCGTTTCAAAACCCACCGCAAAGAACACCACCTCGCGTATCGGCTCGCGGCGCGCAAGTTCGAGCGCATCGAGCGGCGAATAAACCACGCGCACATCTGCGCCGGCCGCGCGCGCGTCAAAAAGATCGCAGGTCGAACCGGGCACACGGAGCATGTCACCGAACGAACATAGTGTGATCTTCGGACGTGTGGACAGCTCGATCGCAAGGTCGATCATCCCGATTGGCGTCACGCATACGGGGCATCCAGGGCCGTGAACCAGCGTCACTGTGCGCGGCAGCAATTCATCGAGTCCATAGCGGACGATGGTGTGGGTCTGCCCGCCGCAAACCTCCATGATGGTCCAGGGTCGCGTGGTCGCTCCACGAATCTGCCCGATCAGCGCACGGACGATGGCCGCATCGCGAAATTCGTCGAGGAATTTCATCACTCGTTTTCCTCCGCGAGCTGCGTTTCGATTTCGCGGGCGAGTTCCAGCGTTCGCGCCGCTGCCTGCTCATCCACCCTGCTAATCGCGAAACCCGCGTGCACGATCGCATAATCCCCGATCAGCGCCTCCGGCACATAGGCGAGGCAGACCTTGCGCGTGACGCCGCCAAAGTCGATTTCGCCCATCCGCAGACCCTGCTCATCGATGATCCTGACTATCCTGCCGGGAATGCCCAGACACATGAAGAACCTCCAACGATCCAGAGCTCAGGCGAGCGGCCGCGACGACGGCTTGCCCCAAAGCCAATCCGCCGTCGTTAGCCGGCACCCGGTGATGCACCAGGACGCTGAATCCTTCCCGCTCGAGCCGCGCGATCGCCGCCGCTTGCAGCAAACGATTTTGAAAACATCCACCGCTCAACGCTACGACCTCGATGCCGCTTTTCACGCGCGCGTCCAGCGCCATTCGCACCGCAACCCCGGCCATCGTGTCGTGAAAAACCCGCGCGATCCTGGCCTTCGGCGTTCCGTTCTCGAGATCTCCGATGATCGCGGCCAGTATGTCTCGGGTCTGGATCGCCTGGTCGCGGATCGAAAACGGATAGCTGTGATTCTCCGGAGGCGAACTGCGCGCCAGCGTTTCCAGTTCGATCGCCGCCTGTGCTTCGTAGGTGATTTCGTCGCGCACGCCAAGCAGCGCCGCGACCGCATCGAACAGCCGGCCGCAACTGGACGTCTGAATCGTGTTGATGCCGCGACCGACCATCGTTGCGAGAATGCGTGCATGTTCTTCGCCCACGAGCCCTGATATTCGATCGCCACACTTCGATCCGAACAGTGCGAGCAGGAAGGCGGCGGCGATCCGCGCAGGGTGGCGGACCGCGGTGTCGCCGCCGGCAAGCGGCAGGTACTGGAGGTGCGAAACCCGGCGGAAGTCCTGATAGCCGGCGATCATTGCCTCGCCGCCCCAGCTTGCGCCATCGACGCCATAGCCGGTCCCATCAAACGCGATACCGATCACGGGGCCCTTATGGCCGTTTTCAGCCATGCACGCGGCGATGTGCGCATGATGGTGCTGCACGCCCATAGTGTGCGCGCCAAGGCGCTCGGCTAATTCGCGCCCGAACGCTTGCGGATGTAGATCGTGAACCGCGACCTGCGGCCTAATGCCGCTCATGGCGATCCATTTCTCCAGCGCGTCGCGAAAGTGATCCTGCGTCGCCATGCTCTCCAGCGTGCCGATGTGCTGGCTCATCAGGGCGATGCCGTTCGCCAAAAGGCAGAAGCTGTTCTTGATCTCGCCGCCCGTACCGAGAAGCGGAACCGGCGCCGCAACCGGCACGCTGAGCGAACGCGGTGTGCTGCCACGGCTCAGCCGAACCGGTTCCGGGCCACGCGGCCCGGCAATCCAGACGCCGTCATCGCAGCGCTGATGAATCGGCCGGTTGTGCAACAGGAACGCGTCGATTTGATCCGCGAATACGGCACGCGCTTCATCGCCGCTCCGAGCCAGCGGCTCGCCCGGCCGGTTGGCGCTGGTCATAACGAGCGGGCGAGCGGCATCGCGCATGATCAAGTGATGCAGGGGAGAATAGGCAAGCATTATTCCGACGTGGTCATTGCCCGGCGCGATCCCACGCGCGAGTTCAGCATCCTGGCGCCTGCGCAGCAGAACGATCGGCGCCGCTGGCGACTTGAGCAGCGCGGCTCCATCTTCGGAGACCTCCGCGAGGCGTCGTGCCGATTCGATTGAATCGACCATCACGGCGAGCGGTTTGTGCGGACGCCGTTTGATAATCCGCAGCCGCGCGACGGCTGCTTCGCTGCGCGCATCGCATGCGAGATGGACGCCCCCGAGGCCCTGAACGGCAACAATACCGCCGGTGCGCAGAATCGCCGCCGCGCGCGCGATGCAGTCTTCACCCGCCGCCGTGTCTTGCCACCGTGGCGCCGCCACTTCGAGCCATGCTGTCGGACCGCACTCGGGACACGCGATCGGCTCGGCTCTGAAGCGCCGATTCGAGGGATCCAGATACTCGCGCCGGCATTGCTCGCACAACGGAAAGTCGCGCAGCGTGGTGTTCTCGCGATCGTAGGGCAACGCGCAGACCACGGTGAATCGCGGACCGCATGACGTGCAGTTGGTAAACGGATAGCGATAGCGGCGGTCGGCGGGATCGCGGATTTCGCGCACGCATTCGGGGCACGCGGCGAGGTCCGGCGGAATGATCGTTGCGGTGCGCCCGCGCTCGCTCGGCATCGCGGAAAACTCCGTATCGTTCCGGAGCGCCAACCGCTCGGCTGCGATGCTTTCAATCGCCGCCGCCGGTGGCAGCTCCGCCCGCACGCGCTGGCGAAATTCATGCAGCGAAGCGCGGCGCCCTTCGATCTCGATCTCGACCCCGGAAGGAACGTTGCGCACGAAACCCGCGAGCCGCAGTGATTTCGCAAGCCGCCACACAAACGGCCGCAACCCGACACCTTGGACCGTCCCAACTATAACCAGATGCTCGCGCTCCCGATCGTCGAATTCGACCGCTGTCGACCGCACCCGCTCAACGGCTCGGCCCACCGCCGCGCGCGTTTGGGAGGTTAGTCCGCGGCGCCGCGCTGTGTCCGCGGGTGCGATTTCAATGCCGATAATCCTGCCCACCGACGGCCCGCGCCCTAGCCTTCGAGCCAGTTGGATCGCCGCGGCGACGCCGAGATCGTGCGAAGAAACGAGGCGCGTAGCAGCGCCTCCCAGTTCATCGAACTTGATTTCATGGATCGTTCCCGGCGGCGCACCCGAACGCACCGCGTCGATCAGAATCGCGGCGTCGGCGCCGTCCAGCAAGTCCACGAGCGTCGAACCTGGGCGGTCGGCCGCGATCACTTCGCAATTCGGCGGCGGCGCCTCCGCGAGCATGCGTGCGGTCTCCAGCCCCGCGGCATCGTCGCCGAAGGGACTGCCGATTCCGATGATCCGAATCAATGCCGTTCGATCTCGAGCTTAAGAAAATGCGTCGAACACGAGATGCACGGATCGTAGTTGCGAATCGCCACTTCGCACATGTGCGTGGCCTCCGCCAGGCTGCGTTGGATGAAGTCGGGCGCCAGCGCACGCAGGTCGGCTTCGATCCGCGCCTGGTTCTGCGATGTCGGCGGCACGATGCGCGCCGAGTGAATCAGGCCGCGCTCGTTAGTTTCGAAGGCGTGGTAGAGCGACCCGCGCGGCGCCTCGGTAATCGCGCGTCCGACACCGGAGCGCACTTCGAACGACGCGGCCGGCGCGGGTGGCGGCTGATAAGCGTCGAGTACCCTGACCGCTTCGTCGATCGCATACAGGACTTCGAGCGCGCGCGCGACGATGCCGGTGTATGGATTCGAATTGGGCCAGGGAATTCCGGTTTCGCGCGCGACCGAGGTCACCTCCGGACCCATCCGATCGAGATTAAGGTTCACGCGAGCGAGCGGCCCCAAAAAGTAGGGTCCGCGGCCCTTCACCTTGCAGTGCAAGGCGTTCGAGTAAGGCACTTGATGCTCTTCGAAGAAATCGTCAAAGGCGTCGGGCGACGCATCGATCCCCTTGCTCGAAGCCATGCGCCCCTCGTTCATCGGATATTCGTCCGGATGCCGCAGCGAGACGAATTCGATATCCCGGGTAACCGCGGGCAAGTCGAAGTGCGAGACCCATCGCACGCATTCGACCGCGTCGTCGCGCACGCGGAGAAGCTGTTCGCGCAGATCGGCGAGCTGATCGCGCCGCGGAACGCGGGTGAAGCCGCCGATGCACGCGCCCACCGGATGCACCGAACGGCCGCCGAGCGCTGCGACAATTGCGTTGCCGATTTTCTTGATTCTAAGGCCGCGCTCCACCGCCTCGCGATTCCTGTCGGCCAGCGTGATGATGCTGTCGCAGCCAAGGAAATCCGGCGCCGCCAGCATGTGAATGTGCAGCGCGTGGCTTTCAATCCATTCGCCACAGAGGTACAGGCGCCGCAGTTCGCGGACGGCCGGATCGATCGTGAGGCCGTACAGGCCTTCGAACGCGTGAACCGTGCTCATCTGATATGCGACCGGGCAGATGCCGCAAATCCGCGCGGTAAGGTCCGGCGCTTCACGCGAGTCACGTCCGCGCAGGAAGGCTTCGAAGAACCGCGGCGGTTCGAAAATCTCCAGGCGAAGCTCGATCAACGCGCCGTCCCGCAGGTGGATGCGCAGGGCGGCTTCGCCCTCGGCGCGGGTGAGATAGTTGACCCGGATGGTTCTACTTTTTGTCCGCCGCGATGGCATCCGCGGTCTCCCGCCACGGCCGCACGTATCCGTTTATTCCGCGCAAGCGGCGCACCGCGTCGTCGCCGGTGACGCCTTGGCTGGCCAGCAATCTCGCGAACGATTCCATATTCTGATCGTCAGCCGGCCCGAAGCATCCATAGCATCCACGATTGAACGCCGGACACAGCGCGCCGCATCCCGTACGCGTCACGGGGCCTAGGCACGGCGCGCCGCGCGCCACCACCACGCACACGTTGCCGCGCCGCTTACAATCCATGCACACGCTGTACGCCGGCAGAACCGGCCGCGCCTTGGACAACAGCGATCGCACCACGGCGAGAAGCTGATGCTGGTCGACGGGGCAACCCCACACTTCGCAGTCCACGCGAACGTGCTCCGAAATGGGAGTCGATGTCGAAAGCGTAGAGATGAACTCCGGGCTCGGATAGGTCACGCGCCTATATTGCTCCACATCGGCCCAGTTGCGCAGCGCCTGAATTCCGCCCGCGGTAGCGCACGCACCGATCGTGGCGAGATAGTGGCTTTCTTCGCGCACCTTGATGATGCGGCGCGCATCGTCGGGAGTGGTAATGCTGCCTTCGACGAAGGCGATATCGTACGGGCCTTCGAGCGCGCGGCTTCGCGCTTCGGGAAAATAAACGAAGTCCACCTGCCCGGCGAGCTTGAGGAGTTCGTCCTCGGCGTTCAGGAATTGCAACTGGCAGCCGTCGCACGAGGCGAACTTGAATACCGCGGCGCGAGGTTTCATATGCCCGATAGACCGAACAGCTCCCGGACCGTGCGATATGAAAATACAGGTCCGCTCTTGCACACAAAATGCTCGCGATACTGGCAATGGCCGCAGAGCCCGACCGCGCACTCCATCCGCCGTTCCAGCGAAAGATGGATAGCGTCGTCGCCGATACCCTTTTGCCGCAGCGCATGAGCCGCGAATCGCATCATCACCTCCGGGCCGCACATCATCACGATCGACGACGGCGGCACCGTGAGCTCGTCGAAAAGCTCCGTCACCACGCCGATTTTATAGCGCCAGCTTTTGTCGGGCTGATCCGCCGTCAGGTAAACCCGCGTGCGCGGTGCGCGGCGCCACTCGTCGAAGCGCTCGCGGTACAGAAGATCATTCGGTGTCCTGACGCCGTGCAGGATGTGCAGTTCGCCGTATTGGTCGCGGCGGCGGAATATGTAGTTGATAAGCCCGACGACCGGGGCGCATCCGAGGCCGCCGGTGATGATCACCACGTCGCGGCCGCGGGCCTCTTCGACCGGCCAGCCGTTGCCGTACGGACCGCGTACTCCCACCACGTCACCGACTTTCCATCCAGCCATCACGCCCGTGACGCGCCCGGCAATCCGGATGGTATGTTCCAAGTGTTCGGGGTCGCCCGGATCGGAGACGATCGAAATCGGGACCTCGCCGACGCCGAAGGCGTAGAGCATGTTGAACTGCCCGGCCCTGAAGCTATACGCACGTCGCACGGCATTGTCGACGAGGCGCATACTGAACGTGTATATGCCCGCGGTCTCCGTTCGGCGTCCCGTAATGCGCGCCGGACATATCATGTAAGGAGTCACCGCTTCACCGGATGCGCGCGAATTGCGGCGACCTCCGCGGTTAAATCGATCCCCACCGGGCACCAGGTGATGCACCGGCCGCAGCCGACGCACCCCGAGGTGCCGAATTGGTCGATCCACGCAGCCAGCTTGTGCGTGAGCCATTGGCGGTAGCGGTTCTCGATCTTCGGGCGGAAGTTGATTCCGTGGATATGCGCGTGCTCGAGCGAGAAACACGAGTCCCACTTGCGGACGCGCCGGCTCATGTTGCCGTCCAACTCTTCCTGGTCGACGACGGCATGGCAGAAGCAGGTTGGGCAGACCATCGTGCAGTTCGTACACGAAAGGCATCGCGATGCGGCGTCTTTCCAGCGCGGGTTCTCGGCTTCAGCGTAAAGCAGGCGGGGCAGGTCCGTGGGATCCAGGCCGCGCTGCATGCCGGCGGCACATCCGTCGATTCGCGCTTTTGCCGACACGACTTCGTTCTGCCCGGCGGCGCTCAAGCCGAGCTTCGCCGCGATCGCTTCGCCAGCGGCTGAGCCGCTTCGCGTTACGAAGCCCTGCTCCAACTCGGTCAGCGAAAGGTCGAAACCGGTCGTCGCTTCCGGGCCGGTCTTCATCGAGACACAAAAGCAGGTCGGTGCGGAGCGGGCGCAGTTGACGGCGACCAGAAATGCATCCTTGCGCCGCGCCTGGTAGTGCGTGTCGTGAAAACGGTCGTGCAGAAAAATGCGATCCTGCACGGCAAGCGCCGCGAGGTCGCACGCGCGCACACCGATGAACGCGAGAGGTGGTGCTACCGGCGCTACTTCGCTGACCTTGAAGCCGCGCCGCTCGCGCTTTGCTTCAAGCAGCGTTTCCTCGGGCGCGAAAAAAAACGGCTTGAGCGAGAACGCTCCGTTCACCACTCCGAAAATTTCTCCGGCCGCGCCCTGCCCGAGCCGATAGCGCCCGGGCTCCTGTGTGTCACGCATCGCGACCGCCAGGTCGGAGACCTTGCGCACTTCGTCGAATCCAACGGCGCCATCGCGCGCCACCGGACCCAGCACCTTGAACCCTTCGCGCCACAGCATCGCAATAAGGTCCTCGAGCGCGGGCTGGGGCATGTGCAGCGCTTCACTCATGCGAAAATGTTGGCGGAAAATGCCTGTCGCACATTGTCGATTTCAGCAAGCAATTCGCCGAGGCCCTCGCCGCCGAGCGCGGACGTCTTGAGAATCCGCGCGTGCGGAGTGATCGCACGAACGTAGTCGGTCCATTCGTCAAGCTTGAACGGCACGTGCGGAATCAAATCGCACTTGTTCAGCACGACGAGATGCGCGGCGCGAAACATCGGCGGATATTTGAGCGGCTTGTCGGCGCCCTCGGCGGGACTGGTCACGACCACGCGAAGCCGCTCGCCGAGATCGAACAGCGCGGGACAGACCAGGTTGCCAACGTTTTCGATGAAGAGCAGGTCGCCGTCACGAAGATCGAGATGATGCAGCGCGTCGTGGATCTGATGCGCAGCGAGATGACAGCCGAGCCCGGTCTCCACCTGGCAGGCAATCGCACCGGCGGCGCGGATGCGCGCACTGTCGCGATCCGTCGCTTGGTCGCCTTCGATCACCAGGATGCGCCGGGATTCGCGCCACTTCGCGATTATTGCCTCTAGAAGCGCGGTCTTTCCCGCCCCCGGCGTTCCCATCAGATTGATCGCGAGGATTTCCCGCTCGGCGAAATGCGCGCGGTTCTGTTCGGCTTGCGCCGCGTTCGATGCGAGCAGGCGCTCATTGACGTCGATAGTGCGGACCGATGAAATGCCGCAGCCGCAAGTGTCACACATCGGCCACCGCGATTGTCCGAAGGATCATTTCATCGCCGGACAGAAGCTCCCCGCCGAGCCGTCCGCAGCCGGGGCATCGGCCGATCAGGGCGTCGAACTCGAAAATTATGCCACAGTCGGCGCAGCGGCTGCGAGCGGCGATGGTTGTGACCGACAGTTCGGCGCCGTCTGCCCGCGTTCCTTCGCAGACAACGCGGAATGCGAAGCGTAGCGATTCTGGCACGATTCCGGCCGCTGACCCGACGCTCACACTGACACGCACTACGCGCACCTTGCCGCGATCGAGCTTTCGTTCGATCGCGCCCATCAGGTCACGTGCGAGCGACAACTCATGCATGGCGAGCCCCGCGCCAGTTCATTTCTGTCTCCGCGCGTATTTTACGCCCGCGCGACGCTATCCGCGAATGACGTAGCTGCCTATCTCGGCAGAACAACGCACGAAAGGGTTGGCTTCCGCCCGCTTGTCAGGACGACAGAGCATCGTCAGGCGTTGCAAACATTGCCCAGGGCTGCGCTCTCGGGTGAGCAGCGCATGCTGCTGCTAAAGGCGGTCGCGTTGGCGGTTCGCGAGCTCCCGGAGATGAACGGTTTCTGGATCGACGGCGCGTTCAAGCCGAGCGACGCGGTGCACGCCGGGGTGGCAATCTCGCTGCGCCAAGGCGGGCTGATCGCGCCGGCGATCCACGACGTCGAGAAAAAGCGCCTCGATGAAATCATGGTCAGCCTGTACGACCTGGTGAAACGGGTGCGCGCCGGCGTGCTGCGCAGTTCGGAGATCGCCGACGCCACCATTACCGTCACCAGCCTGGGCGACCAGGGCGTCGAAACCGTCTTTGGCATCATTTACCCGCCGCAGGTCGCGCTGGTCGGCTTCGGCAAGATCAGCGAGCGTCCGTGGGCAAGCAACGGGCTGGTCGGGGCGAAGCCGGTCATC
Organism: Deltaproteobacteria bacterium; assembly: GCA_021827495.1. GTDB lineage: Bacteria > Desulfobacterota > Binatia > Binatales > Binataceae > JAKAVN01. The sequence continues at coordinate 41,726 of JAKAVN010000013.1, forward strand.
ATGGGAACGCTTGCCGCCGACCATCGGGCGAGCGACGGGCATCGTGGCGGAAAACGCAAAGTTGATGCTCGGCAACGTGCGAAACGCCGCCGAATCGCAGAATGATTTCGAAGGATCGGGAAGCCTTACTCTCGGGGGTTAAAGATTGATGGGTTCTTCTTTCCTTTCAATCTGACATACGCTAATCTTGAAGGGAAATGTATGTCGTTCCAAAGATTTATATGATGGTCTCAGTTTGTATACCAGCTCTTTTCCTCTCAAAGATAGCCAATCGATGATTCGAAAGGAAAGACCTTGCGATTGAGGGAACTTACCGCAGAGCAGCGCAGGATCGCTCTCGACGCCATCCAGCTCTACGAGCACTTCGTGGAGCTACGGGAGGAACGCAGGGGCTACCGTGGCGGCTTGCATTGGAAGAAGGTCGGTTCCAAAGAGTATCTGGTCAAAACCCTAGACCGCGAAGGGCATCAGCAGTCTTTAGGACCGCACTCGCCCGCGACCGAGGAGACCTATCGCACATTCACCGAAAGAAAGCGCGAGCTCGACGAGCGGCTTAAATCGATCGAGCGGGAAATCCGCCGGAAGGCGAAATTCTGCGTGGCCGCAGGGGTCAACCGTGTTCCGCGACTTTCCGCGGACATCGTCCGCCTGCTCGACGCGAACGGGTTGCTCGGCACGCGCCTGATCATCCTTGGAAGCCACGCGCTATATGCGTACGAAATGGCGGCGGGCGTGCAACTTCGAGCTGCGCTGCTGCAGACCGACGATCTTGATACCCTGCTCGATACGAAGACCGAACTCGAACTGGCTGGCTCGATAAGAAGTCTCGGGCTTCTCGGCATTCTCCAAAAGATCGACAAGACTTTCAGATTGGCGCGGCAACGGTCCTTTCGCGCCGTCAACGAGAAAGGCTTCATGGTTGATCTGATCCGGGCGCCCCTGGAGCGGGTTGGTGAAGCCGGGCCAACCTCTATCGGCACCGGCACGGATTTGGTCGCGGAACCGCTGCACGGGCTTGAGTGGCTGACGGCGGCTCCGACGATGAAGCAGATCGTGATCGCGGAGAACGGCTTCCCAACCAGATTTGTCGTTCCCGATCCGCGCGTCTTCGCGCTGCACAAACTCTGGCTCTCCCTGCAGCCGACACGCGATCCCATAAAGCGCAAGCGCGATTTCCGCCAAGGGGAAGCTGTTGCACAGCTCGCGCTGGATTACCTGAATCTTCGATTCGATGATGCTGCCCTCAAAGCGCTCCCCACGGAACTCTCGTCGATGGCTCCGGGACTTGTCGATCGCCGCCGCGCCCGAGGAGCTCAAACCGACCACCAGGAGACGGAGCTTCCCGCCGGTTTCGACGATATTGAACCCCGTAGCGACATCGGAACGAAGAACAGATAGGCGGCCGAAAGTTCCTTTCGGAAGCGCGCCGGACTACGGAAACGCGACCTGCATGCTGTAATAAAACCCGACGGGCTGTAAAGCCCGAGGAGCGCATCGGCGTCTCGCCTCACACATGCTCCGCCACACCTTTCCTGCGTGAGCTCGCCGAAGAAAAGGGCGTGCTCTACTCCAAGCAGGCCTTCGGCCACCTGTATGATCGGTACATCTGGCGCTACCGCAAACCCAGCATCCAATCCGTCGCTGACTCCATTGACGCGCTTGATTAACGACAGGCCCGAGATGAGATCACCTGTCCCCCAGCACTTCCCGCGCCAAGCCCTTAAACGGCAGCTTGAGCTCCCCATCGCCCCTTTGCGCGCGACCCCTTCTCTGCCACTCTTCTGCATCGCGGCTTCCTCCTCTTTCTCCAAGCCGATTTTTCGACCGGGCGAGGATTGCCGCCACTTCAATTTCAACAGCCTTCAGGACATCGCCTGGCAAAACGTTACATCTTTGGAGTACGGCGTTTCAGATAGCAGGCGGCCGATGGTGGAGAGCGGGGACGTCCGGGCCGTTGGCGACGGGACCGCCAACCGGCGCCACACGGCGACGACTTCCAGTTCCAAAGCGGCCCAGCTACGAAACCGGCAATCGAGGATGGAAAGGACCGCGTACACGAGCGTGAGCATGCCGGCAACACTACGGCGGCTGATGCCAAAACTCCAGTGTTTCACACACGCTTTCAAAGTTTTGGCGAGGCAGGCACAGCTACAGTTTTCGGGTTTTGGGTCATGACCCAAATGACTATCGGGCCGCTACTCAATTCCAACAACCGAACGGACATCCCCCTCCGAAGGGCGTACACAAGCCGCAGTTTCCATCACTCAACTGCGGCTGTAGGCGCAAATCCTTCAATGCCGCTTTGCCTCCTGATCTTCAAGTAGTCGAGCGCAAACCCAATCACCTGCACGTCGCTGGGGGTATGTAATTCAGCAACCCGCCTGCTGTGCCGGCTGGGCTTTTCATACACGGGCCAGTAATGTGTGACCGAAAAAACTTGGTAGTGTCGCGAAGTTGGTGGAAAAGTGAAAAAGGCGTCATGATCCGGCGAGTTGAGCCACAACGCGCACCCGCTTGAGGGCGGGAGCCGGAGGATGACGCCATGGCAAGCGATAGCAGGGTGTTA
>JAKAVN010000145.1 GCA_021827495.1 Deltaproteobacteria bacterium
ATGGCCGAACTCGCCGAGCATATCGCGGCCCACGCCGGGCGCGAGCTAAGCCCTGCGGAGCTGGGTGACCTGCGCACCGTCGACGATCTTCAGCGCGTAGTCGGGCAGGGACAGAACCGCCCGCGCCTGCCATCGTACGCGCGCTTCGCCGAGCCCTTCACCCCCGCGTTGCCGGGCGCGCTCAGGCGCCTGGGCGAAGCGGCGTTTCGCGGCGCGCAGCGGCTTGCGTTTGACGGATGGCTTCAGCCGCGCGTGCTCGGCCGCGGCAACGTGCCGGCCAATCGCAACTTCCTGGTGGTCGCCAATCACGCGAGCCATCTCGACTTCGCGCTGGCCGGCTACGCGCTCGGCGCGGCGGGCCGCGATCTGGTCGTGCTCGCCGCCAAGGATTACTTCTTCAATACCAATGCGCGCCGCTTCGTGGTCAGCAACTTCACCCGCCTCATCCCGTTCGACCGCGAGCGCGCCCAGCTCGACTCGCTCGACGATGCGCTCGACGAACTCGACGCCGGACGCAGCGTCCTGATGTTCCCCGAGGGTACGCGCTCACCCGACGGCGCCATCCACGAGTTCAAAAGCGGCGCCGGCTACCTCGCCCTGCGCAGCGGATGCGACGTGCTGCCGGTCCGTATCAGCGGAACTTACGAAGTCCTCGGCAAAGGCAGCATCATCCCGCATCGCGGCCCGGTCGAAGTCCGAATCGGCCGGGTGATAACCAGCGCCGAGCTGCGCGCGCTCGCCGATAACGCCGAGGGCACCGGCGCCTATCGCAAACTCGCCGACTCGATGCGCGCCGCGGTGTTGGCGCTGGGCGAGCGGATGCCGTCCTCCGGCGTAGCGAAGCGCACCGGCCGCGAGCATATCGCCCATGGCAACGATGGCGGCGCGGCGCCGGTTGCGGCGGAGGCGGATACGGCGCGGCCCGGCAAAGACACGAGCGGCGAGCCGCCGACCGCGAATCGCCCCCGCCGGGCAACCGCGCGCGGCGGACGGCGAGCCAAGGGCTGACCCGCGCGGAGCGCGCGCGGTCGCACCAGACGTCGGCCGCATAGCCTCGCGCAGCTCTTCGATTTGCAGGCGGCGATGCTTGCCCGCAGCGACTGTGGAACGCTGGGGAACGCTGGGGACGCCCCCGTTTAGGCGCCCCGTATCGATGAGCTACAATTCCTGATCGTGGACTGGTGGACCAAACGACCCAAGCATCAGACCCATGCGGTGCGACCGTACGGGCGTCCCTCGGTGACCGAGATTTCGCCCACGCTCCTGATTGGCGAATTTCCCCGGCCGCAGGACATTGCGTGGCTCAAAGCGGAGTTCGCCGTCACCGCCGTCCACAACCTCCAGGACGACGAGGATTTGGCGCTCAACGGGCTGCGCGAGCGCGAGCTGGCCGAGACTTATCGCGAGAGCGGGATCAAAATCGTGCGCACGCCGATCCAGGATGGCAGTGCGGACGCGATGGCCGAGCGGCTAAGCGACGCGCTGGGTGCGCTCGATAACCTCATCGGCGCCGGTGAGCGGGTTTACCTGCACTGCAACGCCGGCCTGAACCGCGCGCCGACTTTGGCTATCGCTTATCTGCGCGCGCACGGCGAAATGTCGCTGGACGAGGCCTGTGCACACGTCAAGGCGCGCCGCGCCTGTGGCCCGTTCATGACGATTTTGGAGGACTACTTCGGACCGCGCCATCACAAACCCGGCAAGTGAGCCTGCCGCACGGGCGGCCCGCGAAGCCGCGCGCGATGCCGCGACCGCTGGCCGCGAGCATCTGCTGCGCCTATGCGCCTGGGGCGTTCATCTATACACCGCGCTGGGCGCGGTCGCCGGGCTACTCTCGATCGACTACGCCGCACGCGGCGATTTTCGCGCCAGCTTCATCGCGATGGCGGCGGCGACCGCTATCGATTCGAGCGACGGGCCGCTCGCCCGCCTGCTCGAGGTACGCCGGCGCATCCCGCACTTCGACGGCGCGCTGCTCGACAACGTGGTCGACTACCTGACCTACGTCCTCGCGCCGGTCTTTCTGATGCTGCGCGCGGGGATTCTTCCGCCGGGCCTTGGCGGCTATCTGGTGGGCGGTTTCGTGATGGTGGCGAGCGGCTACGGGTTCTGCCACGTCGAGGCCAAGACCGAGGACCACTACTTCCGCGGGTTCCCGTCGTATTGGAACCTGGCCGCGTTCTACCTGTTCTGTCTGGGGCTCGGGGCTTTCGCCAGCACGATCATCGTCGCGCTGCTCGCGGTGCTGGTGTTCGTGCCGATCAAGTACATCTATCCCAACCGCACCGGGCCGCTGCGCCGGCTCACGCTCACGCTGGCGATCGTCTGGGGGGTGGTCACGCTGGCGATGCTGCCGGCGCTGCCGCATCACAACCCGGCAATGCTCTACGCGTCGCTCACGTTCATCGCTTACTACTTCGCCGCCTCGTTCATCCTGCATGCGCGGGCGGCGCTGAGCCTGGCGCATTATCGGCGCGGTGGATGATGGGCGGGCCGCAGCTCTTTGACGGGACCGCCGCCGCAACCGCGGCGCGCTGGCTGGAGACGCCCGAGGGCGGCGCGCCGATATTGCTAATCGCGCCGCACGGCGGGCAGGCCGGCCCCGCCACTCGCGCGATGCTCAATCCCAAGGTCAACGATCTGCACACCGCCAATATCACGCGCGAGCTGGCGCGGCGCCTCGACGCCGGAGCGATCATCAATGCGGGCATGGATCGCAACCAGCTCGACCTCAACCGCCTGAGCCAGGTGATGAGCGAAGCGCCGTGGATGCTCGAGCTCATCGCCGGACGCCTGGAGCGAATCGTGGCCCGCAACGGGCGCGCGGTGGTGCTGCTCATCCACGGATGGAACGTGATCGAGCCGCGGATTGATCTGGGCGTCGGCATCAAGTCGTCGAGCGGCAAGCTGCTACCCGCACACGGCGCGCACGTCTCGGCCAGCGACGGCTTTATCAATGGTCCGCTGCTCGACTTCAGCGAATCGCTGCGCCGCAGCGGCATCAAGCCGAGCTTCGGCCTGCGCTATCCGGGCGCCGGCGCCAACAATCTCCTCCAGGCGTTCACCCAGCGGCACGCCGCGAGCCCCCTCGAGGCGCTGCGGCGGCTGGCCGCGCTCAACGCGCGCGGCGCGCTGGAAGCCGTACAGCTCGAACTTTCAGTGGCGTTGCGGATGCCCGGCCGCTTGCGCATCGAGGCCATCGACGCGATCGCCGGGTCGTTCGCCGGCTGCGATCGGGCCGCCGCCGCGCCTCGCGCGATCCGCCTCGAGGTCGTGCGCACCCGCGAGGCATCCCCGCCGGCGGCCGCGCGCCGCGCCCGGCAGACGTCCACCGGGCCGCTGCGGGTCGGACTTGAGTTCTACGATCCGTCCGCGCGGGTGGGCGCGATGGCAAGCTTCGATCTCGGCCCGGGCGCCGCGGGGGCGCGCGTGATGATAATGCTGGGCCGCGAGCGGATCGCGCTCTTTTCGGCCGAGGGCCGCGTCGAACACACTCCGCAGAGCCTCACGCTTGGTCCGTTGGCCTTGCGCGCCCGCGGCGGCACGCTGGTCTTCGACTTCGCCGGCCCGGCCGTCGTGGTTGACGATGGCGCCGCGTACTTGAGCGTCGAGGGCGCGCTCGCCAAGGCCGCGCTGCACGAAGCGATGGAACTGCACGCGGAGTTCGAGGCCCGGCCCGCCGTTCACGCATCCTCCGGGCCGCGGGCCGCAACCCTCATCGAACTGATCACGCGCCCCGCGCACGGCGCGGACGGCATCTTTGGGCGCCTCACCGGCCGCTTCGCGATGGCCGCGGCGAAGCATCGCCTTGCGGCCGTGGCCCGGCTGGGCCGCTCGTTTACCGGAATCGGCAAGGCCGCCTTCAGGGCGCGGCGGATGATATGGGCCGCCTTTCCCGACGGCGACACGCCGCGCGCCGTCGAGGCGCGGACGCTGACCGGCGATGACGGCGCCGCAAGTGCGCGCGCGCGCGTCCTTGACTGCGGACAATGGGCCGAGCGCATGCCGCAGCGGCTGGAACTGGCGCCTGCAACTCTCAGGCGCCCGCCGCGGCGAATCAGCGCGATGCTGCGGCCGGCTGCGGACCGCCCCGCGCTCACGCTCGGCGGCGAGGTCCAGAGCTTCGTGATGCTGTCGCGGCCAAGCCCCGCACAGAGCCGCATTCTGACCTCGCTCGGCTTCGCCACCTTTCGCCTGGCAGGCCGTACGGGTGCGGGAATGTTCGAGTGCTCGCAGCGCAGCGCACCGGCGCCGCAGCCGGCGGACCAAGCCGCCACGGCGGACAACGACGAGAGCTGACGCGAGCGTTAACGGGAAACCTAACGGGAATCCAACGATTGGCGGGAGCGCGCGGCGGCGGTGCGCTCATCCGGGCTCGGCCGCCTTGAGCGGCGGCGGCGCGCGCCGGGCGATTTCCTGCTCGAGATTGGCGGCGATCACGGCGAACTGCTTGGCCAGCGGCGCGTCGGCATGCTCGCGTACGAACAACGCACCGCGCTCGGCGCAATCCGCCAACCGCGGGTCGAATGGGAGCCGCCCGAGAACCGGCACCTCCGCGGCATGCGCGAGCCCGGCGATGTCGCCTTGCGGAAAGAGCGGACGCACCGTGTGGCAATTGTCGCAGTTGAAGCCGAGCATGTTTTCGACCAGCCCAAGTACCGCGATGCCGTCGTGCGCGATGATCTTGAGGGTGTCATGCGTCGCGCGCAGGGCGCTTGCCGAGGGATGCGTGACCATCACCACGCCGGTCAGCTCAATCACCTCAGCCAGGTAGTGCAACTGCGAGAGGCCCGAGGCCAGGTCGATAAGCATCAGGTCGAGCGGGCCAAAGCGCGCGGCGAGCAGGCGCCGCAGCGCCGCACAATGATCGATCTTGAGCGGCCGCGCGCCGTTGTGCGCCGGGAGCGGCGGCGGCGCCTCGTCAAATTCGAGAAAGCTGAACGCGGCCGGTTCGCCATCGGCAAGCAGGCTCGACGCCGCGGCCCGGATTCCCAACGGACCCGAAGCCGGGTCGATCTCCTCGCTGGCCGCAAACCGCCGCAGCGGCTTCAGGCCAAGCATTCCCAGCACACCGGGCGAGTTAAGGTCGGCATCGACGATAGCCACCTTGCGCCCGGCCATCGCCAGCGCGGCCGCGACGTTGACGCAGATCGCACTTTTGCCCACGCCGCCCCTGGCGCTGCCGACCGCCACCACCGCGCGTACGTCGGCCAGCTTCAGCACCGCCGCCGCGCCTTTCTCCGCACCGGCGTTGATCGGCGTCCCCTCAGGCCGCGCCTCGCAGAAAATTCTTGTCGCCAATTATACCTTCCCGGGCCGATACCCGCCGGGCGTTCCCAAAGTTCACCCGGCGCATACGATCGCCGCGCGGCACGACTGAACATCACGCCCTCGCGGTCAGTCATCAGCCCGTGCCGTAGAGGATTAGAATGCCCGTGGAGCGGGCGGCGGTAAAGACGTTTACCGGCTTTCGTTCACCGGTGTATCGCTTGGCAGCCGGCCTCGTCCACAGGCTGCGGGCCTACTCGTGCGCCGGCCGGGTCTTGCCGGGCTACGGATTCTCCTCGTCGGCGTCGGTCGAGCCTAGCTTGCGGTAGGTGTTCCGCTCGTCGTCGAAGCGGCGCTGCGACTTGGCCTCTTTCTCCTCGTCCTGCTGACAGTCGCGGCATAGCCGCGTGAACGGCATCGCCCGCAAGCGCTCCTCGGCGATCTCCAGTCCGCACGACTCGCATACGCCGTAAGTGCCCTCTTCGAGCCGCCCGAGCGTATCGTCGATCTGCTTGATTTTGACCCGTTCGCGGTCGGAGAGGATAAAGTTGATCTCCCGGTCGCGCTCCTCCGAAGCAAGGTCGTAGGTATCCATACCCTCGTCCTTGTTGCTCTCGCGTTCAGCACGCAACTCGGAATCGACCTCGCTGAGCAGCTTGGTCTTCATCTCGCCCAGTTGCTCGCGCATTTTGGCCAGAAACTTCTTTCTGTCCGTGGCCGCTGGTTTCTTAGGCATCGCTCGCCACCCCTTATAGTTGCGCCACCGCGCCCGTGATCCGTCCGTGGAGGTCGTAGGTCGTCGCTCGCTCGATGCGCGCGCGGACCATATCGCCCGGCTCAGCTTCGCCGCTGAGCAGGACCACACCGTCGATCTCGGGCGCCTGCGCCGAGCTCCGCGCGCGTAACCGCGTCGCGCCTCCCGGCGCCGCCCCTTCGACCATGACCTCGAGTTCGCGGCCCACCAGGCTGCGATTCTTGGCCAGCGAAATCTCCGCCTGCACCTCCATCAACTCGGCCCGCCGGCGGCGCTTGATCCGTTCGGGAACCTGGTCTGGAAGATCGCCGGCCGCGGTATTTTCCTCGCGTGAATAAGTGAAAACTCCGACCCGGTCGAATTGCTGCTCGCGCACGAAATCGATTAGATTGGCGAACGCCGCTTCGCTCTCGCCCGGAAATCCGACGATGAGTGAAGTGCGCAGCGCCACCCCGGGAATCGCCGCGCGGACCCGCTCCAGCAGCCGGCGCTGCGCGTCGGCGGAGCGTTCGCGCTTCATCGCACGCAGCATCGCGTCATCGGCGTGCTGCAGCGGCATGTCTATATAATTGACCACCTGCTCGAGGTTCGCGATCGCCGCGAGCAATTCGCCGCTGACGAAATTGGGATAGCAATATAATAGCCGGATCCACCGGATACCGGCGACGCGCGCAAGCCGATGCAGCAGCGCCGCCAGCGACGCGGGCGGCTTCAGGTCACGGCCGTAAGCAGTGAGGTCCTGCGCGATCAAGTTGATCTCGCGCACTCCGCTCGCCGCCAGCCGCTGCGCCTCTTGCGCCAGGTCCTCGAGTGGGCGGCTCTGGTGGCGCCCGCGGATCTTCGGGATGATGCAAAACGCGCAGCGATGGTCGCAGCCCTCGGAAACCTTCAGATAGGCGCTGAACGGATCGCCCGTCCGGATCCGTGGCGCTTCGCCCGCAGGCAGCAGATGGGCCGCGCCGGGATAGGGAATCGGCCGCAGCTCCGGCCGCTCACTGCGGCGCAAAAGCTCTGGCAGGTCGAGGAAGTTGCCGGTACCGATGAAAATGTCGACCTCGGGAAACTGCTCGCGAAGCTCGGTTCCGTAGCGCTGCGCGAGGCATCCTGCCACCACCAGCCGCTTGCCAGCGCCGCTGCCCTTGACCTCGGCGGCCGCTAGGATCGCGTCGATCGACTCCTTCTTGGCCGCTTCGATGAAGGCGCATGTGTTGACCAGTAGGACCTGCGCCTGCCGCGGGTCCATCGTGACTTCGAATCCCGCACGCACCAGTGCGCCCAGCATCAGCTCGCTATCGGCTGTGTTCTTCGGACATCCCAGACTGATCAGATGAACGTTTTCCATAGCGGGATAAAATGGGGCTTATATGCTTACTCTGCCCGGGCAACCGGCGCAATCGGGTCCGCGCGCAAGAGCCGAATTTCAGTTCTCTTGGGGACGAACGATGTCGGCGCCGGCGGGGATTGTGAACCTGAACAGTGAGTCCTTAAGCGCTACGTCAGTCTGAATATCGCTGAACTTAAGCTCCGTGACACCGCCGATCTGGCTGGTCAGCTTGAAATTAACAATGTTGTAACTTTTCGGATCGAGCCCCAGTTCCATCGTGTCGCCGCCGCCCTTGGGGGTCAGGATCACGTGAGTCAGCCCGTCGCCCGATGGGGCCGGCGGCAGCGTGGCCTTGAAATCACGGCGGATATTGCCCAATCCGAGCAAAAACGTTGTGGCGCTGCTCTTGAGCGCCTTGCTCACCGGCAGTTCGACCACCTGGTTGAGGTCTTTCTCATAATCATAGACGGTTTTGCCGTCGCTGACGACCGTTCCCTGAGACGGCGCTGCGAACTCCCATCGCATCCGCCCCACTTTCTTGAAATAGACCGTCCCCTTGCGCGTGCGCGGCATGCCGCCGGGACTGCTCAGCGTCTCGACAAAATTCGCCTGCAACGAGCCCGAGCAATCGTAACGCTGCTGCACGCGGGTCAGGATGGTGTCCAGGCTCTGAGAGGAATCCGATGAAGATTCCCGCGATCCGGTATGGCTAGGGTTGCAGCGGGCCTGCGCCGTCGCGATCGGGCCAAGCGACACCACGATAACCGCCGCCGCCGCCAACATGGCGCATCCGAAGGCCGCAGCCGCGCCACGGCGCGATAGCTGTGGTTGTAAAATCGTAGGCATCTGAATCTTAGGGACGAAGCCGGCCCGCCAAGGTTTCATCAATCGGTCTTGCTGTCTTGCCGCCATTCTTCATTATTTCAGCCGGATTGTCGCTCGTCGATTCATTGAACTTGTAGCACAGGCACATTTTCTCCGCCTCGGCGGTTGGTGAAACCCGGCGGACGTTCGATCAAACATGCCCGCTACTACTGGGTGCTGCTGGCGGAGAGTCAGCGGACGCGGCGACTGTTGGCAGCATGCTGCGCAGGATCGGGGCGTTGTCGTCGCCAGTGCCCGGAGGATAGCGGACGCGGCGCCGGCGGACAAATTCGCTCAAACAGCGCGCACGGAGGGAGCAGTGTGCGAACAATCGGCGGCCCAGGCGGAAGCTTTGCTTTCTGCGATGGTCGGAAGGGCTCGAACCGGCCCGCCTGCGGCGGCCCGCAGGCGACCGCGGCCGTCAGCCGAGCGGCGCGTTGATCGG
>JAKAVN010000146.1 GCA_021827495.1 Deltaproteobacteria bacterium
ACCGGTGGGGCCCACGATCATTCATCCGCTGGCACCCGGCTTCCAGGCGGCCACGGAAAAGTACGGCGGCCAGGCGCGGATCGTAACCCTGCCCAACGGCCATCACGACATTCAGAACTATCAGTCAGGCGCGCCCTTTCCCAACCCTAGCGGCCCGGACAAGGGGATTGAGGTAATGGCCAACCGCTGGTACGAGCCGGTTCCCCGTGTGCTTGCCAGCTTGCCCACCAATATGGACAACTTCTGCGGCCAGGATCGCTTCGGCAGCAAAGCCTGCACCAAGACGATTCTGGTGTATCGCCGGCTGACTCACAACTGGGATCCCGGACGGCCGCTGAACGATCCTCGTCTTTCGAATGTGTATTACACCGAGTGGCTGATGGTCGAGGAGCCCGAGGAATCCAAATATACCGCTGACCTCACCGTCTACTATGAGGACGTCAAACAGCTCGAGGACGACTTCGTTTTTGTGCCCGCGCTCAGGCGTTCGCTGCGCCTTGCGGTGTCGGCGCGCTGCGCCCCGCTTTTCGGCAGCGACATGACCCACGACGATATGCGCGGCGGGTTTAACGGCGGAATCTCCGTGTTCGACACGGCCTTCCTGGGCCAGCGGAAGATCCTCGCCCTTACCGAAGCCAATGCCGATGACGGGTACTTCCCGGAGCGGTACGATATGCCGCTGGGCTTCTCGAAGCCGTCGTGGGGAAAGTGGGGACTGCGGCTGACCAACGTCGTCGACGTCCGCCGCATCCCATCAATGCGCGCGGGTTACTGTTATGGCAAGCGCATCATGTTCGAGGACGCGCAGTTTTACCACGAGCTATGGGAAGACCTGTACGACTCCAACATGAAGCTGTGGAAGATCGTCTGGGTGGTCAGACGTGCGGCGCCGGTGCCTGGCCAGGGGATTTCGCCCAACAACGGCGACGTGCTCGAGACTTACTATGACGTGCAGAACTCGCATGCGAGCTACGTGACCAGCGCTGACAGAACTGGCACCGACCTGCTGTTCGACGAGCAGATTCCCAGCGAGTACCGCGACTTGTCGAAGTACTCCACGCCGGGAGGTCTGATGCAGATCATGCGCTGAGCTGGCGCACCGTCGGTGGTACTTGCGGACAAGAGCCGGGGAGGGATGGCATCGAGTTCGAGATTGCTGAGGGCCTGAGGCTGTGATGGTGGAGAGCGTGCGCCGCTTCAGCGAGCGCGAACCGATGCCGCTTGAGCGTGATCGTCTGTGCTGCCCGCGCGAGCTTCCCATCCAAAGCTTTTACCGCTAGGTGGGAGTCTGGCGCAGCGCACATGGAACTTCGGAAATCCACCGCCGGATGATCGCTCGCAAGATGCTCGGGCTCTCGGCGCGCGCGTAATAAGGTGTGCCGAGCGGCGCCCGGCGCGTCGCGCGAAGCTTGGGCTGCCGGAGTCTGATCCCGTGTGAGCCACGCCCGGCGCCGAAGTGGAGAAGCGTCTCGCTTGGACGTTTGCCCCCCAATTAGGCTGGGGCCGTCCGCGCTTTGCACCAACCGGCCCGCCACGATATGGATGAGAGCGGCGGTCGATTCCCAAACGGAGGGAATCCAAAATGCCTGACTATGCCAAATACCAATGCATCAAGGTCGTAAAGCGGGACAAGCTGGCCACAGTAACCTTCAACCGCGCCGAAGCCCTCAATGCGGTAAACGACGATCTGCACGACGAGCTCGAACAGATCTGGATCGACCTCGCCCATGACGGCGAGGTAAACGCGATCGTGCTTACCGGCGCCGGACGGGCGTTCTCGGCGGGCGGCGATGTCAAGAACATGGCGGCGCGCGCTGGGGGCACGGAGGCGGGAAAGAGATGGGCGTTGGTGACGCCCGCCGCCGGCCGCAGGATTATCCAAAACCTGCTCGAGGTCGAGCAGCCGATTATCGCCGCCGTGAACGGCGACGCGGTAGGTTTGGGCGCGAATATTGCGCTCCTGTGCGATATCATCGTCGCTAGCGAAACCGCGCGGCTCGCCGATACCCACGTCAAGGTCGGGGTCGTGGCCGGCGATAGCGGGGCCGTGATTTGGCCGCTTCTGGTCGGGCCCGCGCGCGCCAAGGAGTTCCTGATGCGTGGTACCTTCATAAACGGCGCCGAGGCCGCCCGGATGGGGTTGATAAACCACGCGGTCCCCGCCGACCAGGTGTTGCCAAAAGCGCTGGAGATCGCCCGCGAGCTGGCCGGCGGCCCGACTTGGGCGATTCGGTGGACCAAGCTTTCGGTCAACAAATGGCTCAAGCAGCAGGTAAATTTGATCCTTGACGCGTCGCTCGCGTACGAGATGGTGACGTTCCACACCGATGACCATCAGGAGGCGGCACGCGCCTTCGTCGAGAAACGCAAGCCGCGATTTAAGGGCCGCTAGTCTGTTTGTAATGTCGCTTGAAAAATGATCTTCTTCAGAAACACCGGTGACGGCCATGAGAGGGGAAGACGCGTCGGCTCCGCCATGAACGGCCGCTGGGATTTCGGCTGCAGGAGGTACAAGTGGACTTCGCATTGAACGAACAGGAGCGGCAGTTTAGGGACTCGATCAGGCGTTACGCGCGCCAGCGGCTGCTGCCCGAGTACGCGCAGTGGGATCGCGGAACGCCGTACCCGCGTGAGCGGGTGCGCGAGCTCGGGGCGCTTGGAATAAGCGGCCTGAGCGTTCCCGCGGCGTACGGGGGCAGTGAAAGCTCGTTCGTGATGGCCGGGGTCGCCTCCGAAGAACTGGGCCGCGGCGATCTCAACACGACGCTGTTTCTCCAGCTTGCGATGGTCGGAGGTGTGATTGCCGGCCACGGCACCGAAGAGGTCAAGCGCGCCTGGCTGCCCGGATTGGCCAGCGGCGACCATATCATCGCAGCCGCAATCACCGAACCGGGAGTCGGATCGGACGCGGCCGCGCTGGTGACCAGCGCGCGGCGCGATGGCGACCACTACGTGATCCGGGGCGAAAAGGCTTCGATAAGTTGCGCCGGGATGGCCGACGCGTGTGTGCTGTTCGCCCGTACGGGTGAAGCCGGAGCGCACGGCGTAAGCGCTATCATGGTGCCGCTCGACCTACCGGGAGTGACGCGCACGGTCTACCGGAGCGTCGGCGAGCGCATTTCGCAGCGCGGCTCGCTGACCTTCGACGACGTGCGCGTTCCAGTCGATCATCTGTTAGGCCGGGAGGGCGGCGGTTTTTACCAGGTGATGAATGCCTTCGACTTCAACCGCGCGCTTATCGCCTTGGGCTGTTTGGGTGCGGCGGAGCAGTCGCTCGAGGAAACCATCGAATATGCCAAGCAGCGGCATACCTTCGGCCGGCCAATCGCCAAGCACGAGGCGGTCTCCTTTCAGATCGCCGAATATCTGACGATGGTGGAGGCCGGGCGTCTCCTTGCCTACCAGTGCCTGGCCCGCCGCGACCAAGGCGAATCGCACACCAAGGAGGCGGCGATGGCCAAGTGGCTGGGGCCCAAGGTGGCGGTCGAGGCGATCCATGCCTGCATCATTCTGCACGGCTTTCTGGGGTACGATCAGTCGCTCCCGTTCGAACAGCGGATGCGCGACGTTATGGGGCTGGAGATCGGCGACGGCACGCCCCATATCATGAAAGGAATTATCGCCAGAGAAACTTTCGGGCGGGAGTTTATGCCCTATCGCTGAGGCCCAGCGAAATACAGGAGACGAAAATGAATTTCGAGGACATTATTTATTCCAAGCAGGACGGTATTGCGACGATTACCATCAACCGTCCGAAGGTGCTCAACGCCTTTCGCCAGCAGACGGTTGTGGAGATGATGGAGGCGTTCAGGGACGCATGGGAAGACCGCTCGGTCGGGGTCGTGATCCTGACCGGCGCGGGCGACCGCGCCTTCTCCACCGGCGGCGACCAGTCGGTGCGCGAGGTGGGCGGCTACTCGGGCAAACGGTCGCGCTCGGAGGCCGGGATCGACGCTGATGAATTGCACTCCCTCATCCGCGACATCCCCAAGCCGGTCATCGCCGCGGTCAACGGTTATGCGATCGGTGGCGGCCATGTGCTGCACGTACTGTGCGACCTGACGATCGCCGCCGATACCGCGCGCTTCGGACAGGCGGGGCCACGCGTCGGCAGCGTCGACGCCGGCTTCGGCACGGCCTACTTGGCACGCGTGGTGGGCGAAAAGCGCGCACGCGAAATCTGGTACATGTGCCACCAATACACCGCCCAAGAGGCGCTCGCCATGGGCTTGGTGAACAAAGTCGTGCCTGCGGCGCAACTGCAGGATGAGGCGCGGGCGTGGGCGACCGAGTTGGTGGCGATGAGCCCGACGGCATTGAGGCTCGCCAAGACCTCGTTCAATGCCAACACGGAGCAGATCCGCGGCGTAGCTGCCGTCGCCGGGCAGGCGCTGGCGCTTTACTACGCGACGGAGGAGTCGGCGGAGGGGCGAAACGCCTTCATGGAACGCCGCAAGCCCGACTTTGGCCGCTTCCGAAAATAACCCGCCGTCGGCGAGGCCCGCTCCGGCGGCGCCAAGCCCGTCGCACGCAACCGTAGGCGGCGCGCCCGCGCCAAGCGCCTTGGGCTCGCTCGAAGCGCTGTTCTCATTGCGCGGCCATGTGGCGCTGGTAACCGGAGCCTCTTCGGGGATCGGCATGGAATGCGCGCGGGCGGTGGCAATCGGCGGAGCCGACGTGGCGTTGGTCGCGCGGCGGCGCGAGCGGCTCGAGCCGCTCGCTGCGGAACTGGAAGCCTTGGGTGTCAGAGCGCTGCCGGTTGCGGCTGACTTGAGCAACAGCGCCGAAATTGAGCGCGCGTTTGCGGCTGCGAGCGCCGGGCTTGGCGAGATCGACATTCTGGTCAACGCTGCCGGAATTTCCGCAGGCGGCGCCGCGGTAAAATTGTCGCGGCGCGATTGGGAAGAGGTTTTCGCCATCAATGCGACCGCGGCGTTGATGCTCGCGCAGCGCGTCGCCCACCGGCTCATCGAGCGCGGAAAGCCCGGGCGCATAATTAACCTGGGCTCGATCTACGCCAGCCGCGCCAGCCCCTACCGAAAACCGCTCAACGCATACCGGATGGTCGCCTACGCGGCCAGCAAGGGGGCGATGGAAAACATGACCCGCCAGCTTGCGGTTGAGTGGGTGCAGTACGGGATCAACGTCAACACGATTGCGCCTGGGATGATGCCGACCGAAATGAACGAGCGGGCCCTGGCGCAGCCAGGCATCCGCGAGCGGACCGAGAGTTTCACGCCGATGAACCGCCTCGGCCAGCCGCAGGAAATACGCGGCGCCGTGATCTTTCTGGCCAGTCCGGCATCCAGCTATGTCACGGGCGCCGTCTTTGCGGTGGACGGCGGCTATAGCGCGTGGTGAACTCCCGAAATCGCACAAGGATTCTGCGGCGCACATAGGGAGCCAGCGCCTTTCCAGCCGTTAGCTACGGAAGCCGTGGAAAACGCGGCTCCGCTCATGCGCCGAAACAATGCGTCGGAGGGCTGCCAAGGCCGGCCGGGGCTCGGATGATGTTTGCGTAAAAGCTGCGTGCCCGCTGAGCGCGGCGCCCATCGCGCGGACGGATTTCTCTCGCCCAACCGGTAGCCGCCCGGACAGTTCGAGTGCTACCTGACCGGCATCACGCCCTTCGCTAGGTTAAGGCCTTCAGGCGCGACGGAAAGCGCAGGCGCCAATGGAGCGCCACTGTTCCGCATGCCCCGGATGGTAACAGCATCCTGTTACCATCAGACACACTGATCCTCATGTAATGTCCTCGCATGAAAGGTCGCAGACGGCGGCACGAAGCCGAAACGATTCGCCGAGCGTGTTCGGACGCTGTGGGCGGTTGGAGATCGGGGAAGGTTATTGTGCCCGGAATTCCACGATATTTCGGCCGGCCGCGAGACAGATGCGGCATCTCGAGTGTGGCTTTGCGATCGAGAAGCCTTGATGAATATAAATAAATCTTCTATTGTAAGTTTTTGGTATAATTATTGCTTATATAACTAAACATGACACAAGCATTAATTGCACTTGCGGTCGCGCTGGCTATCGCGCTACCGGCTTCGACTGGCAGCTTAGCCCAGGGACGTGTCGTCGCCGCACTAATGAAGGCGACCGGGCGCAACCCTGAGGGCTTAAACTCCCTGTTTGTGCCCTTCATTATCGGCCTGGCCTTCATCGAGTCGCTGGTTCTTTACGCGTTGGTAATAGCTTTTATCCTTTTGGCGAAGGTGTAGCCGCAGGCGGCTTGTACGTTGGCCTGCTGGCGAATCACCAAGGAGGCTTAGTAGCAATGCTGCCCAATTTCCCTTTCAAGTTAGTAACGCCGGCTGACGTCATGTTTAACGGGCCGGTGAAGCAAGTTGTCGCGGTCAACGCGGCAGGCGAGTTCGGCGTGCTCGCACAGCACATGAATTTCATTACGCAAGTATTGCCGGATGTTGTTACCGTCGAACTTGCCGATGGGCCGATTGAGCACTACTTGCTAACTTCCGGTGGGCTGGCCGAGGTAAAAGGCGGGGCTATGATGATCATCGCCGCCGAGGCCCGGAAGTTCGAGATGCCCGAGAACGGAAACGGAGGGGCCGTCACGGACGTGGTAACGGCGCGGCGCAGAGCCAGAGACCTGCAAACTTGCTGGAGTTCAACGGTTTGCCCGGCGACCAATCGCGGTGCGCGGATAAAACTTGTCCGGGACGGGACCAAGGTAGTGGCCTGTTCGAACTGGCCCGAGCGTCAAGGATGCGCGCAGGCCTGCCTCTCGCGCCCGCAATGATTGGGCAGTTCTTGCCAGGCTGACGCCCCCGGAAAATGCAGGACCGACAGTGTGAGTGGCGTGGAGACGTTGGTCTCTCCAAGGCACTATGTGAAATGGAAAACGAATGGAGCGTCTCGGTTGAGCTGATCCAGCAATGGCGTTGGCGTTGCCTGGAAGAGCGGATCTTGGTGTCCGGGTCCGATCTTTGTTTGGCTAATCCGGAGAGCGGTCGCCTGATCCGTTTGGCGGAAAGCCGCGTCGATGCGGTGCCACGGCGTGACCTACGCCACAGTTGTGGCGCTGGTGTGCTCCCAGTGACGCCGTTAGAGGCTGAGCACGGGGTCTGCTTTGGGCGGAGAAACGCGGTCGGACGCTGCTGAGGCCCCCAGAATTAGTTTATGCGCTGCGGGCAAAGCGCTCGGCCAGTGCTGGAGCCGCGCGATTGAGCACGCACACTTTCTCAGCCGCGCGGGCGAACAGGTATCCGGAGCCGCCCTGTCCCACAATCGTCAGAAGCGTGGCAGCGTCGCGCACCTGGATACCACCGAGTATGTCGACTCCGTGTATGAAGAAAGGCGCCGGCCACAACGGCGCCGTCGGACCGGCGATGACGCGAATGCGCGCCCCGGCCGCCCATCCGAGAAGTTCGTCGATTCCGCCTTCGACGAGCGCCGACCCGGTGATGATTGCGACATCGGCGGAACCCAGCGCTTCGGCGGCACGCTCGGGTGGGACCCAAAGTGGCCGCTCTTCGGGCTTGAGCGCATTGGGGTGCTTGTCAATGATCCGGATTTGCGCGCCAACCCGCTTTACGGCTTTGATAAACGGAACGAGCGCGCCGACCATTACCACCCGGTCACTGACGACAATTTCAGTGGCGTCCAGCGCATCCAGGCCCACGCGCAACTCTCCCTGGAATGGCCCGTAGCGATTCAGGGCCACGGCTGAAAGTGCGTTGAGTGTGGCAACCCCGAGCGCCCGGCGCAGCGGGCTCGGCACCAGCGCCCACTCGGCCAGTTCCCAAGCTTTCCGCCCGATTAGCTGCCCGGCTGGAGGCGCCCCGGCGGCCGTCTTCGGACAACAGACCGTGTCGCTGAGGTCGCGGGGCGTGAAAGCAACTCCCGCATCGCCAGCCGACAGCTGAATCGCCGTGTAGAAAACACCCACACGCGCATCGATAACCAGTAGTTCGTCGGACAGGGCGGCACGAAGATCCTCGAGCCATTCACGGACTATATCCATCAGACGTCTCTCTACAGACGTCTCTCTACGGCGTCGCGCTACGCCCGGTCCGCACACGCCGGAGAGGGCAGGCCGGCGTCGTCATCGTCATCACGACCCGCACGTCGCGGCCGGACGCCTCAGTGCTGTAGACCAGCGCCAAGCCGACGACGTTAAGATCCATCTCCGGATCGATCACGTCGCGGAGCGCTGCCAGAACCTGTTGCTGGTCAATCTCGCCGCCGTCCATAAGTACCTGTTCTTGGGGTTCAATCCGGCGACGCCGGTGAGTATGGCGCAGGGCGACCGCACACGCTGATTCAGCCCAGCGGTCGCCCTGACCCTTTATGCCGCCCGCGACCCGCGCGGCGCGCCCGTCGCCGATCGGCCGGCGATGCAGTTGCGCGGGCACGTATAGCGTTTGGGCCAGCGCGAGCAGCTCTGAATCCATCCGCTACGCGCGTCGTACCTGATGGCGGTCGTGGCGTTCGTCTCTGGACATGTAACATCGACGGGCTTGCCGATGATGCCACGCCAGGCCTGCCGCATATCGCTGGCCAGTATTGGCTCACGGAAAAGCGGTGAGGCGAACATGGCAGCGGCTCCCAGCACTCCGACAATCATCAGCCTCCACCAGGCGATCGCCGCACTCGCCGTCGAACTGAACAAAATCGT
>JAKAVN010000147.1 GCA_021827495.1 Deltaproteobacteria bacterium
CGCTGGCGCGCCATTTCCTGGCCTACTATTCGGCTCAGGCAGTACGCCCGATCACCTTGTCGCCCGAGGCCGAGCGCGAGCTGCTCAATTATTTCTGGCCCGGCAACGTACGCGAGTTGGAAAACGTGATCGAGCGCTCAGTGGTAATGAGCGGGGCCGAGGTCCTGACTCCCGACGCCTTCGCGCTCGACGGCGACATCGAGTCCACGTCCGCAGCCGAGGAACCGGCGGAGCCCAACGAAACGCTGCAAGCCTACCTCGACCGCGCCGCTGTCTCACGCATCCGCGGCGCGCTCGACGCCGCGAAAGGCAACCGCGCGGTCGCGGCGACCACTCTCGGCGTGGATCGCACCACTCTCTATCGGCTGATGAAGCGCCTGGGGTTGTAAGGCCCGGAGCGCCAGGCCTCGAAAAGCCAGATTTCCGATTCGCCGCGCGGCCGGCGTGCCCAGCATGGCGCGCGGCCATGGCGCTTTCAATGCGAAACCGCCCGCGCCGCGAGGGGCAGTTGGAGAACGCGCGGTGGCGCGATCGCGGTGCGCGAAAAGGCCGCAGACCGTGCGTCCCAATGGGACGCACGGTCTGCGGCCTCAAGTGCTCGGCGGCGTAATCGGCGCCGCTCAGCCACCGGCCAGCGTATGCAGAATCTGGATGATTGCCGGGCCGACGATCACCAGCAGCATCGCCGGCAGCACGAACAGCACCAGCGGAAAGAGGATCTTGATCGTGGTCCGCTGCGCGGCTTCCTCCGCGCGCAAGCGCCGCCGCGTGCGTAGCGCGTCGGAGCTGGCGCGCAGCGCCGGCGCGATCTGCGCGCCCAGCTGCTCGCTTTGGATCAAGGTCGCGGCAAGCGGCTTGATATCTTCGACTGCGGTGCGATCGGCCAGATTGCGCAGCGCCTGCCCCAGCGTGGCGCCCGCCGAAATTTCCGAGCTCACCAGCGCCAGCTCGCGTCCGATCTCCTGCTTCTGCCGCTCGCTCTCAGTGCCAACGACCTTGATCGCCTCGAACAACCCCAAGCCCGCTTCAACGCAGACCACCAGCAGGTCGAGCACATCCGAGAGCTGGCGCGCGATAGCGTTTTGGCGTTTGCGGGCGCGGCGGCCAACATAATAGCTCGGCAAGAAGATTCCGATGCCGAAGCCGGCGATCCCGAAGAGGATCATCGAGCCGGTGTTGCCGAGCACGACCCCCACCGACACGCCAATCAGAACGCCGAGCAGTCCCATCCCGAACCGGAAGACCTGGAAGACCTGCGGCATGGTGGATTTCAGGTAGCCCGCCTAGATGAGCGTGCGGGCCAGTTTTTCGCCCTCGGGCGTGTCGGGCTTCGGTACCGGCACGCGCTTGGCCGCCCATTGCAGAAAGAGCCGCGAGAAGCCGTGGATGTCTTCCTCGTCGTCTTCAAACACGCCCTGCGAGGCGCGAACCTTGAGCGCAAGGTCGGCGAAACGCTCCTCGAGGGCACGATGGCTGCCGTAGAGGGCGTAGTAGATCGCGGTCGCGCCCACTCCGGCCATGCAGAGCACGATGAGGCTTACCAATACTGGAGTCATATGGATAACCCTACGCCGCGGGGCCGCTCAGAAATCCATCCGCAGCAGGCGGCGGATAGAGATGAAGGCGAACAAATCCAGCACCGCCGCTATTTTTAGAATCTTGACACCCGTCGGATCGAAAAACAGCGCGTTGGCATAGTCGTGGTTAATGAGACTGAACATGGCCAGCACGATCACGGGCAGAATCGCGACGATCAGGCCGCCCAGGCGCGACTGCGCCGTCAATGCGTTGATCTGCAGGCGCAGCCGCTGGCGCGTGCGGACGATTTCGGCCAGCCGGCCCACGATCAGCGCCAGACTGCTGCCGACTTCGCTCTGCACCTTGACCGCGACCACCAGCAGCCGAAGGTCCTCCTCCGGCACGCGCTTGAGCATGTCTTCGAGCGCCCGCGGCAGCGGCAATCCGATTCGGGTCTGTTCGAGCACGGTACGGAACTCGCCGCCCAGTGGGTCGGCAAACTCCTGCACCACGACCTGCAGTCCGCGGTTGAGCGAGTGGCCGGCCTCGAGCGACGACTTCATCAGGTCCAGGGCAAAGGGCAGTTGCCCCACGAAGGCCTTGATACGGCGCGTGCGCCGGAAGCGAATGTACATGATCGGCAGCACGCTGAACCCAGCACCGGTCCCCAGCGCGAACAACGTGCCCTTCCAGAACAATTCTCCGAGCAGGAATCCGGCGGCGAACAGCAGGCAGATGATGAGCACCATCTCGGAGACCCGCATATACAATCCCGCCTGCCACATCATCTCTTCGAGCGAGCGCATCAGATTGAAGTCAATCAGCGCGCTGAAAACCGAGTGCTCCTCGGGCTTGCGCTTGCGGGTGATGTCGACGTCTTCGACGTCGCCCATCGGGCGGGTCATGCGGCGCAGTACCTGGCGATTCTGCTCAGCCGACTGGGAAAAGTAGGTCAGCCCGATCAGCAGAACGATGAACACGAACGCAAAGACAGCGGTTGCGGCTATAAAAACCATCGCCCCCCCAGATTATCAATCCATGCTAAAGCCGTAAGCTTCGATGCGATCCTTGTAGGCCGAGCGGATGCCGGTCTTGCGGAACTGGCCGAGTACCTTACCCTGCGCGTTGACGCCGGTGCGATGGAACTCGTAGAGGTCCTGCATCATGATCATGTCGCCTTCCATGCCCACCAGCTCCGAGATCTTCAGCACTTTGCGCGTGCCGTCGGACATGCGCGAGACGTGCACGATGACGTTGAGCGCGGAGGCGATCTGCTGACGCATCGCGCGCTGCGGAATCGACCAGCCCGCCAGCAGCATCATCATCTCGAGCCGGCCCATGCTGTCGCGCGGAGTGTTGGCGTGGACGGTACAGAGCGAGCCGTCATGGCCGGTCGACATCGCCTGCAGCATGTCGAAGACCTCACTGCCGCGGACCTCGCCCACGATGATCCGGTCGGGCCGCATACGCAGCGAATTGCGCACCAGTTCGCGCGCCGTTACCTCGCCCTTGCCTTCGATGTTGGGCGGACGCGTCTCCAGCCGCACCACGTGCGGCTGCTGCAGCACCAATTCGGCCGAGTCTTCGATCGTTACCACGCGCTCGTCGACCGGCACGAAGGCCGAGATGCAATTGAGCATCGTGGTCTTGCCCGAGCCGGTACCGCCGCAGACCAGCACATTGAGGCGCGCGCGGATGATCGCGCGCAGGAACTCGACCATCTCGGGAGTGATGCTGTCCTTGGCGACCAGGTCGTCGATCAAGTAGCGCCGCTTGCCGAAACGCCGGATCGAGAGCGCCGGACCGTCAAGCGCCAGTGGCGGAATGATCGCATTGACACGTGAACCGTCGGGCAAGCGCGCGTCGACCATCGGCGAGGCCTCGTCGACCCGGCGGCCGACCTGCGAGACGATGCGGTCGATGATCAGCATCAAATGCTGGTCGTCCTGGAAGCTCACATCGGTCAGGTACAGCTTGCCGCCGCGCTCGACGTAAACCTGCGAGGGCCCGTTGACCAGAATGTCGGTTATCTCGTCGTCCCATAGCAGCGGCTCCAGCGGGCCGAGGCCGAGGAGCTCGTTCTTGATCTCTTCGATCAGCCGCGCACGATCAGCGTCGGTGAGCAGCCGGCCTTCTTCGTCCAGAATCTCGCCGATTGCGGTGGTGACCTTCTGCGAGGCCAGGTTGGCCTCGAGGCTCTCCAGCCGCGAAACATCGAGCGTCTCGAACAGCCGGTTATGCACCGCAAGCTTGAGTTGCTGAAAGCCGTCGGCCATCGCGCTGCGTTCACGCTTGGCACCCTGTCCGCCGATCATCGAGCGCTGCTGCTGCTGCTGCTGCGGGGTGGCGCCTTCTTTCTGAGATATCCGTTCGACCAATTTCATGGATTAACCAATCCTTCAGGAGCGGCTACCGAACACTCCGCGCAAGCGCGACATAAGGCCCGGCGCCTCTTCGGGACTCTCGTCGCCCGCCGCCAGCCGGCGGGCGAGGTCCTCGTAGGCCCGGGTCAAGGCCGAATTGCCCGCACATTGCCAAAGGTCCTTGGCCAGAAGCTGCACCTTTTCAAGTGCCTTCTCGTCGCGCGGGATTTTGGCGTAGATCGGCCGGCCCAAGGTGTTGGTGATTTGCTCCTCGCTGATAGGGTGATGCGAGACGTAACGGCTCAGGATGAAGTGCGGCTGCACGCCACTGAGCCCCAGGCGTCCGAACAGTTCGATAAACCGCCAGCAACACCGCGCCGCCCCTATCGACTGGTCGAGCACATAGAACAGATGATCCGAGCGCTCCCAGACCGCCACCACGTTTTCATTGATGTAGCCGCCGCAATCCACCACCACGAAGTCGAACAGCCGCCGCATCAGGTCCAGCGCCGCGCCCAAGGTCACGTCCGAGACCAGTTCGCTGTCCTCGATTCGCTTGGGCGCCGCGAGCAGATAGATCCCCGAGGGATGCTTGCTCAGCGCGGACTCGAGCTGAATCGAGTCGAGCTTTTTGTCCTGCTCGGCAAGCGCCATGATGGTCCGCTCGGGCTCCAGGTTGAGCGCCACCGCGAGCCCGCCCGACTGCAGGTCGAGGTCAACCAGCGCGACCCGTTTGCTCAGCGTGTAGCGTAGCGCCAGCGCCAGGTTGGCGGCGAGGCTCGAAACGCCAACGCCGCCCACCGTGCTGACCACCGAGCAGATGACGCCGCCCTGCTCTTTCTCCTCGCGCCGGTGCGATTCGCTGACCTTAAGCAGGGCGCGCGTGGCATCGCCGGCATCGAGCGGCAGGAACAGCAACTCGTCGGCGCCCGCGCGCAGGATTTGCCGCATCAGTCCCGGCGAACGCTCGTGCACCAGCGCGAAAAGCGCGGGGCGCGGCGAGCGTTCGGCCTGTTTCTGGAGATAGTTCAGCGACGCTTCTTCGTTGCCGTTGAACACCACCATCGTGACATCGGCCGGCGCAACTCCATTGCCGCTTTCGTGGCTGCCGGCCTGCGGCGTCACCGAGACTATCTCGAGCGGCGGATCGCCGAGATTGTCGAGCGCAGCCTTGATCTCCGCGCGCCGCCCCTCGTCTTCGCCGACCAATAGAACCCTGAGCGCGCCCTTCCGCCCGTCACTCTTTCTGCCTAGCACTGCCACAGGATTCTTCCCGGCCGCGCGGACACCCCGTCGTTAAAAGCGGGGCCGTGAGGCATCGTCCGGATAAACCCTCCTGGTCTTGATTTCGTCGGAACTCATCGGTCCGCGATCGGTCGGCAGCGCCACCTGGCCGTTGGGCGGCAGCGGAGCCACGATTTGCGGCGTCACCGTCATAACGAGGTCGGTTTGCGTGTTGCTGTAACTGGTGTTGCGGAACAATCCGCGCACGTATGGAATATCGCCCAGATAGGGCACCTTGGCCACCACTTCATTCTTGGTGTTGAGCAACAGGCCCGCGACGATCAGGGTCTGGCTGTTCTTCAGCCGCACCATCGTCTCCGCCTTTCGCGTTACGAAGGCCGGCACCGTGAAGCCAAACAGGTTGACGCCGTGGGAGAAGTCAGGTTCCGATACCTCGGGCTTCACCTTCAGCAGGATGTCGTCGAATCCTATCACGGTCGGGACAAAAATAACCGACGTGCCGAACTGCTTGAAGACGATCGAAGTGTTGAGTGCCTGCGAAATCACGATCGGAATCTCGCCACCCGACAGGAACTCGGCCTTTTCGCCCGAGTTGGCCAGCAGATGCGGCTCCGCCAGTATCTTACCCATACTGTTTTCTTCCAGGAACTGGAAGAAGCTCTGGGTCTGAATGTTACCGTTGCCTGCGGCCAAGCCGTAAGTCAGGTTCTGTGACAACAGCAACGGAATGAGCTGGCCTTGCGCAGGCAATGTGCCGCTCGCGGTCGAGGAAATCGTCACCGGAGGGTTCGAGGCAATCAGTGAGTTAGCGGTGAGAGCGGCCGTCGAAGTATAAGGTGTGGCCACGCCGCCGGCCATGTTGACCAGCGAAACGTCCCAGCGTGGCAGGGCCGCCGACCAGTTGACGCCGAAGTTCTCGACCCGGCTGCGGTTGAGCTCGGCCACAATCACGTTGAGTAGCACCTGCTGTTTGCCGCTTTCGTCGATCCTGACCTCCCGCTCCGAGTAGCGTCCCTGCGTATCCCATACGGCCAGCGTGGTGAAGCCCGGCGCATGAGCCACCAGGTTGAGCTGGTAGGGATTGATCACCTGGATATCGGCGACTTTGCTGTCGGCGATCGAGACCCGCCGGATGCGAGTCGGATAGTCGAGAACATGCGAAGTTCCCGCCATCAGATCGAGGCCATCGCCGGGCATAAAATGCTTCTCGCCAAGCGGCGGCGGCCCCGACGGAATGACCGCCATAGGGTCGGTATTGAATGTCTGCGACGGCGCCAGCGTTCCAGTCGGAGTAATCTGGTCCGGCACCATCCCATTGTCGCCGTTGGGCGAATTGGGAACGACCATCGTGGTGGCCTCGGGCGCCGGAGCGGCCGAGCTTGCCGGAGCAGCCGAAGAACCGGTGCTGGATGCTTCGGCCACCACCATCGGCGGCGCGGCCGCAGGCGAGGCGGCCACAGGTGGCGCGGCCGCAGGTGGCGCGGCTGGCGCGTCTACGGCGGCCGGGCTCATCGGATCCGCCGACGCGACCTTCACAGGCTCCGCAGCGGGAGCGGACGGCACGGGCGCAGCGGCCACAGGAGCGGACGAGGCGCCGACCGCCGCGGGCGCCGGAACTGCCGGAACGAGAGCGGCGCTGGAGGCTGCAGCGCCACCGGGGGTGGCGGCAGCCGCATCAACCGGGCCGCTGCCGGCGTCGGCCGGCTTGGCAGCCGCAGCCGGAGCCGCCGCAGCGCTGGCTGGCGAAGAATCGCTCAAGGCGGGCGGATTGGCGGGAGCCATCGCCACCTTGGGGCTCGCGTCGGGCTTCACGTCCACCGCGTAGGTGACTTTTTCGCCGCTGGCAAGGGTGACGTCGATGTCCCAACTGCCAGTTGCGGCGCCGAGCAGCACGATCTTGCCCGGAGCGTCGGTATGCACGATGAGCGCGCTCGGGTTCGAAACCACTTTGACGCCCGGGGTCGAGGCCTGGCTGAGGTTCTGGATGGTGTAGGCCTCGCCGGCGTTAATCGTCACTGGAATGATGCGGGTTGCTGAGGCCACAAGCGGACGCCCCGCCAACATCAAGAGCCCGCACGCTCCCATAGCCACGGCCATCAGCTTGAGGCCGCGCCGCCCTTTTTTTCTGATCACTTCGACCATCGTCCCATTCTCCCCTTTACGGCACGTCGATAGTCTTGGAATTTGGCCCGGCGAAAAACGGATTGTCCGCCGGAGCCCCGGAGAACCCCTCCCCGCTCGGCGATTGTGCATGGGCCGCGTGGCGGTTGCGGCGCGCCGAGGCCGTAGTACGGGCCAATGGCGCGGCCGGCGCTTCAGCGATAGCCAGCGGCGCTGCGGAAGCCGGCGTCAGGTTTTCAATCCCGGCCGTCTCGAAGCCCGCGTTGGCCGAGCCGACCATCTTCTGGTTCAGGCCTTCGGTGTTGCGCGCACCGGGACCGTGCACGAAAGAAATGGCTTCGCTGCTTTTACCGTCGCGCAGGACCTCGACCTTTACCGCCTTCGGCTTTGGCCGTAGACGTCCCATAGCGACGTGGGCCGGCACCGCCGCCTGCTGCTCCATCACAGGGGCCGCTCCACCGCGCAGCATAGCCGCTACGTTGGAGCCGGTGGTCATTACAATCTTCTTGTCTTCGTAATTACGCAGCGCCAGGCGCAAGGTCCCGTCGTGGCTGGCCAGCGAGAGCCGCTCGGCCTCCTCGGGTGTCACCAGCACGGTGACCACCTTGACCACCTTGGGCTCGTCCTTCGCCTGTTCGATCTCCTGCGCGACCGCAAGCACTTCGACGTTCTGCAGGACGATCTTGGAGAACGGCTGGCTGCCTGTGGACGGGGCCGTGATCGCGACCAGAATGTCGACGTGAGCGCCGGGGAGTACGAAGCCGGCGATATCGCTCACCTCGTCGACCGGAACCGACATCGCGCGCATCCCGGCCGGAATCAACAGCGGCAGCATGCCGGCGGTCTTGACGCCCGAGAACAGGCGCTCACCGACAATCGGTTCGTTTTCCACAAACGGCGTCTTGACGTACTTGCCGGTCACCGCCGCGATGTCGGTGAAGGCGCCCGGCGGCATACTGTCACGCGACCATCGCGCAAGTTTGACTGCGGTCGGATCAAGCTGCGAGCCAATGTGCAAGTCATGCGCGGCGACCACGATATTAACTGACTGCGCCATCGCCTCCTGGACTTCCCGCTCGCGCTTCTTGAGCGCCGAGTAGACGACCAGCGCAGCGACCAGCGCTGCGACGCCGGCCAGCATCATGAACAACAACGATCGTCTCATCTGACCCCTCCCCCCTGATGAAAGCGGCCCCGCAAGTGACCTGCCCCCCGGAAAGTGGTCCGGCAGAAATGTAGGGTTCTGCGATGCTAAGGAGGAGAGCATGCGACGGAGCCAATACAACGAGGAGCAGATCATCGGGATCCTTAAGCAGGCGGAGGCGGG
>JAKAVN010000148.1 GCA_021827495.1 Deltaproteobacteria bacterium
AGACGATTGCGGCGAAGGGTAAGCATTACTACGATCATGAAAGTGGGTCTTGGATTAATGTTGTTAGGGGTCAAAAATCCTTTTTCCGCAACCTGCTAGATTCGACTACGAGGGCTGGCTTCTGTATTTCGCCGTCTCGCTGTCGTGGCGTTGCCTCGCGACGTCCGACGGCGAAGGACTCCGCGATCACCCGCACCATGCAGAGGCCGTGGATCGGGCATTTCATACATGGAAAGAATATCTGCTTGGACGTGCAGATGCCGCCGGCCCGTATCGCTTCAATCTATTCTTTACGCCTCTTGGCGGTCGCTCCGACAGCCGGGTGCCTGAAGGTCTATCGTGGTATTTCCTGCGCGGAGCGGACATGACCAGCGTATACAGCAAAGTGCGGGCTGCGACCTACACGAAAATCCCCGGAATGCTCCTTTGGACTTCAATCGTGCCGCCCGAGCCCGGCGGGTGGAGAGGAACTCGCATCGCGAAACGAGGTACGCTTCGGCAGAGAAATCAGCACCTTGCCGAGGCGGCAGCCGGGGCCTTCCTAATGGACCGGGCCAAATTGATCTACCAACGGATAGACAGCCTTTCACCTGAGCAGCGCGAGCGAATTGCAGCCGCGGTCAGTCGCGATCCCGAGCGCGCCGCAGGGTCTCAATCGTTTGCAGCATGGCTCGAAGATGAAAGGCTACGGTGCGAAAACAAGCATAAGGCGCGTTGAACAAAAGGCTGCCTCCCGCGTTTCAAAACGCTGCGGTCCGACCAGTTGCTGGACGCACGTTACGGGCTCCGTCCCCCGATCCAATGACCATCGCGACCTAAAGCTTCACTCCGGTTCGAGCCTCAATCTGCTTCTTGATAAGGCCCTTGGCGAGATCCTTAAGCAGATCAACCGTAAAGCCTTTCACTCCCTCAGCGCTCTTCTTTGTTTTCTGCCAAAGCTCTGGATCTCGAACTGCGTCTACAAAGTCGTGCCCGCTCCACGTCAATTCGATGTCGAAAAGCAGATGATAGCCGTGCATGGACATCGGCTGTCCCTTGATGAATCCAGCCTCCTCGAGAAGCTTGAGGTGCTCTAGCACCCTCGTCGCCTCCGCCTCGTCCTTCGGATCGACGAGCTCTAGCGACTTGGGCTTCGTAGGCGCTTTTTCGATTCGCATAAGAAGGTCGCGGATCAGATCCATGTCTCTCGTCATGAGCTTCCTCCCGAGGGGGGCGCATTTCTCAACGCAAGATGAAGTTAGCCGCCCTCATCCATACCGACAACTGGCACGCTACCTGCTCGTACGCTGAAGACGTCGAGCACGAATTCACGGCACGTGCTCTGGCTCTCGAACGTGAGGCGTCAGCATGGAAGGCAGCGTCTATCTCAAAGCGCGGCAGGAATGGGACGAGCGTTACGCTGATCTGGTTCTCGGCAAACGCAACTGGCAGATCACCGCTGCGGGCATGATGGCCATCGCCCTTGTGCTGGCTTTCGGGATGGTCTGGGTCAGCACGCGAAGCAAGTTCGTTCCGTACGTCGTGGAAGTCGACAAGCTCGGCTACGCGCTCGGCGCGCCGAGCGCGCTCACCGAGAGCACCACGCAGATTAGCACCGACCGGATGATGCGGTACGAGCTGGCGGCGTTCATCCGCAACGCCCGCGAAGTGATCACCGATCCGGCAGCCGAGCATCAGCTCATCGGGCAGGTGTACAGCCGCGCTCGGGGGCCAGCCTACAAGTTTCTGGAGAACTACTACCACGAGAACGACCTCGAACATGATCCGTTCAAGGTCGCCCAGCATCAATCCGTCAGCGTCCAGATCGATTCGATCCTGCCGCTGTCAAAAACGACGTGGCAGGTGCGATGGACCGAGGAAGCATCGGGGCTCGACGGTTCTCCAATCGCTACGACTCATTGGGAAGCGGCGCTCGACACCCAAATTGTTTCCCCGGCTTCTGACACTTCGATTCTGGAGAACCCGCTCGGCTTCTACGTCACGCAGCTCAATTGGACCGAGCAGCGGAGTTAGGAGGCGATCACGATGAAGGGCATCGGCACATTTGGTATAGCCGCACTCGCGTTGACGCTTGCCGCCTGCTCGGCACAGCAACCAGCGCCGCCACCGCTGACGCTTGTGACCAAGGGCGCAACACCGCCCGAGCCGGAGCCCGCACCGGTTACCGGCACCCAGTTACTCGCGAAGCAGCCCGAGGAGGTCCAGGAAGCGGTCAAGCAACATCAGCAAGACGGCAAGTGGCCGGTTTATAAGACGCCGCGACGCGAGCTTTACCCTTATGACGAAGCACGGGAGCCGGCGGTTGATTGCGCTCCGCTGCGCACCACCGACATCCAGCTTGAGCCGGGCGAAACGATCACAGACGTGGCCAGCGGCGACAGCGAGCGCTGGCTTGTGACCCCGGCCTCATCTGGCGATCCACGCAATCCGACTCCTCACCTCGCGATCAAACCAACCGCGGGCGGCATCAGCACCAATCTCACGATTTACACGACCAGGCACATCTACCACCTGATGCTGCGCTCGCGCGCCGGACACGAAATGCAACAAGTCGCCTTCTACTATCCCGACGAACTCGAACAGGCGATGCACGACGCCGACCATGCAGCCGCGAAGGCGCGTGATCCGGAGTCGCAGCCGGACGGCGTGGTCGTGGTCGCCGCTCTCGCTTCGCTCGATCCGGGCGTTCTCAACTTCTCATATGCGATATCGGGACCGAAGGTGCCGTGGAAGCCGATTCGCGCCTTCGACGATGGCACGCACGTTTTCGTCCAGATGCCGGCGACCACCAAGTCGAGCGAAGCGCCCGCCCTGATGGTCGCCGCAGGCGACGGCAGCGAGATGGTGAACTACCGGGTCAGGGGCGACTACTACATCGTCGACAAACTATTCGACCAAGCTGTGCTGGTTTCGGGCGTCGGCCGCGAGCAAGACCGCGTCA
Source organism: Deltaproteobacteria bacterium (assembly GCA_021827495.1). Lineage (GTDB taxonomy): Bacteria > Desulfobacterota > Binatia > Binatales > Binataceae > JAKAVN01. The sequence continues at coordinate 2,942 of JAKAVN010000148.1, forward strand.
GCATCCGCTACACCGGCGGGGCGAGGTAAATCATGGCCACCGCAGCGGCAATCGGACCGACCGGACCTCGCGTACACCATCAGCGCGGCGGCGGCGCACGGCTGACACGCACTCTGGTTATCGTCGTGGGCGTGGCACTCGCGGCGGCGCTGGTTGTGGCGATCGTCGCGCTGCATTTGGACTCGCCGGAGACCAACTCGGCCGCGCGGAGCGGCGATGCAGCGGCCGTCACGTCCAACGAGGAACGTGCAGCCATCGCGGAGCTGGAAGCTAAGGCTAGGCGACCCCGAGCGGCTGAGTTCAAACCTGCTCCTCTCCCACCGGTACCGCCGACGATGGCGACGCAGGCTCCTGCGGCGCCGCTGTCAGCGCGTCCGCCGAGCAGGCTGGCCGAGTTGCAGGAAGAGGAATACGTCAAGGCGCTATCCGCGCCACCGATGGTGGAAGCGTTCCACCACGGGAGCGCGCTCGAAGTACCGACGATCGCCGGCCAAAGTGGCGTAAACGGCGTCGCTCAGTTTGCGACCGGTCAATATGCGCAGAACGGAAGTGCGAACATAGCGGCGAGCCTCAAGCCACCACCATCGCCATATCTGATCACGGCAGGCAGCGTGATACCTGCCGTCCTGATCAGCGGCATCAATTCGGAACTGCCGGGGCCGATTCTCGCGCAGGTCCGCGAGAACGTCTTCGATACTGCCACCGGTCGTTGGGTTCTAATCCCACAAGGCTCGAAGCTCATCGGCGCGTACAAGACCGATGCCGCGTATGGACAGGAGCGCGTGCAGATCGGCTGGAAGCGGCTGATTTTCCCGAACGCATCGAGCATGGACATTCCGGAGATGCCGGGCGCCGACGATGCGGGCTACGCGGGGTTCAGCGATCAGGTGAACAACCACTACCTCAAGAACTATGGCACCGCGGCACTGCTTTCCGTGATCAGCGCCGGCCAGATGGTTGGGCAAATGGGAGCGTTCGGCGGAGGGATGGGATTCTCCGGCCCTTACGGGTACGGCTACGCGACGCCGAATCAAATGTCATTGCTCAGCGAGATGGGCGGCGCGGCGGCGAGCCAGCAGCTCGGAGAAGTCGCGCAGGGCAGTCTTCAGCGGGGGATCAACATCTCACCGACGTTGGAGATACGACCGGGCTACCAGTTCAACGTGATGGTGACCGACGACCTCCTCTTGCCGGGGCGTTATCGCAACTGATGCTAGGAGCACCCGAAGTGGAACCCAACGCCGACAGAACGATTCTGATTCCGAATTACCTGAATGTGCGGATTGGTGGCTTGCTCAAGCAGGAAATCGACTCATACGTCGAGTACGCGAGGCAGACGGCGCATCGGGAAATCGATCCCGAAGAAGTAGCCACTTGGATGCTTTGGGAGTTCGTCGAGACCAACGAGGAATTCAGCGCGTGGCGCAAGGCGCGCATGCAGGAGCGCTCACAAAGAGTGAGGCAAAGGAGTTGGAAAGATGAAGCTCAGACTGAAAGGGAAGGAGTTACCACCGGTGCAGTTGCGGCTGACGTTGCCCGGAAGCCTCAAGGAATCGCTGGACGAGTACGTCGCCTATTTGCACAAGCAACTTCAACGCGAAACCGACTGCAAGGAGGTCGCGATCGAGATGCTGAAGCATTTCGTTGAAAGCGACCGGGATTTCAGAGTGTGGCGGACCAGGCAGGCGGATGGTGCGGAGAGGTTGTCGGAGAAGGCGGAGAGGAGTGGGGCAGCGGGGGCAATGCGGTCGTAGGGCAAGATAAAGGACTTGAAGTATGTCATCTGTTTTTCACCGATTTGCCCCCGCATTACCTGAGGATTCGGCATTTCACGCGATGAGCCCGTATTTCACAGAGACTCTGCGGCGGGGAGTGCGAATGCTGTTCGCTCTGGCGAGCGTGATTGCTGCGATCGTCGCGGTCTTCTGGATGTTCCGCTTGCGGATCGCGCTCACCGATAGCGCGTGCCGGCCGGGGATTTACCGGATGGTGAATCGGCGCATCTCGCGAGGCGATCTGGTGCTGGCCTGCCTGCCATCCGCACTGGCGAGATTTGCGCAGGCGCGCGGCTATCTGGCGCGCGGTCCAGGATGCGGCAACGGCATCGAGCCGGTAGGAAAACGAATCGGCGCACTGCCCGGCGACACGGTTCAGATCACGCGCGATTTCGTCGCGATCAACGGGCATCGATTGGAGAATTCAGCCACGGTTTTGCGCGACAGTCGCGGAAGATCGCTCATCCACGTGACGCCAGGCCGATACACGGTTCAGCCGGACCATGTGTGGCTGTCGGGAACGAACGACGCGCGGAGTTGGGACTCCCGCTACTTCGGTCCAGTTCCGAGCGGCGCCGTTCGAGCTCAGCTTGAGCCGCTCGTTACATGGTGAACTCATGGCTGCGTACCAGCACACCAAAGAGCAAGGGCTGCGCGTCCATCATCTGGCGAACCTTGGCGGACTGCTTGCGATCGCCGGCCTCGATCAGCAGCCACCCGACCTGTTGCTCGGAGCGTTTCTGGAGATCGCCAAACGTCTTCCGGAACTCTCGGCCGCGCGGCTGGCCGAGATCGCTTCGACCGGACACGCGAAGCTCGACGAGCGAGCGAGCGCCAAGCGCGCCTGGAAGTCATGGCAACGAGCCAAGGATCTGCACGCAGTCACGCTTACCAGCTCGCAGATCGTACGTGTGATTGCGGCGCTGGGCGGAACTCCGCCGCGCGACACCGCGCAATTACCGGGCGCAATGGCTGTGCTGTTGAATCGGAGTGCATCATGAGCGATCTGCTGCGCAACGATCTGGAGATGAGGCCGCGGCCATTGCGCCGCCGTGGCGACCGCCCTCACACCCGGAAGCTTTGGTGGACAGCCGCTTCACTGGGCTCCCGCCGCTCGCGCGGCGTCCGAATATCGCGTTTCGCGCGACGCGGCACGGACGTAAGGCTCAACACCCGCTCGTATCTGCAACGAAGTGCCGTCAAGGTCTCATACTCGCGCAACAACAAGTCGGCGTCCTGGACGGCGCACGGGCGTTACCTCGCACGGGAAGGCGCGCAGCAGAAGGGCGCCAAGGGGCTTGGCTTCGACGCTGGCCGGGATGACATCAACCTTGCGCAGACGGCGAAGACGTGGCAGGAAGCCGGCGACCAGCTCATGTTCCGGATCATCGTGTCGCCCGAGAACGGCGCCGAGGTCGACCTGCGCGGGCACGCGAGGGTGCTGATGGAACAGATGGAACGCGATCTGGGGACGCACCTCGAGTGGGCGGCGATCGATCATCACAACACCGACAATCCTCACGTCCATATCCTGCTCCGGGGACGGGACGAGACCGGGCAACCGCTCAGAATCGACGCGGACTACATCAAGTCGGGCGTCCGCGTACGAAGCGCCGAGATCGCAAGCCGCGAACTTGGCCTCAGAAGCGAACGGGACATCGTTGATGCGCGCGGTCGAGCAGTCGAGCGGATGCAGATCACCGAAATCGACCGTGCCTTGCTCCGCCGCGCGAACGAAAGCGGACTCGTCGCTTTCGACGGCAAGCAACCCAAAGGCGCGGCTCAGAGGACGCGCCGTGCCCAGGACTTGGCGCGAATCGCGTTTCTCGAACGCGAAGGTCTCGCCTTCAAGGTGGACTCGATCAGTTGGCAGCTCTCGCCGGATTTGGAGAAGACTCTGCGTGAACAACAACTGGCAACCGACATCATCAAGAGCCGAGCGCGTCACAGCGATCAAATTCTCGACCGGCGGGCGCCGATCCGGCTGACGACGATTGAGCCGGGCCAGCAGATCACCGGCCGTGTCGTCGGTACCGGACTCGAGAATGAAGCCACGGATCGGCGCTACATCCTGGTCGAGGGCGACGATGGTCAGCTCCACTACATCCGCCAGACCGCGGCGATGATTCGGGCGCGCGGCGAGGACCGGCTAAAGGTCGGTGAAACCGTAACCTTCGCCGGCGGAGAATTCGAGAAAAACGGGAAGCGGCTTCGCTTCGTTCGCATTCAAGATCACAGCAAAGGACGGACACGCTGATGGCAAATCAATCGCTGCCCTACAAGGCGCCGACTGCCGGCGGTTCGACCGAACTCGCCGTCGCGGCGATCGCAATCGTCTCGTTCACCGGCATCGTTTCACTCGCAGTCGCGACCGAGCATGTCGCCGCGATGCTTGGCTACTCCGCTGTTCTTGGCACCCCTTTCATGACACTGCGGCCGGTCGGACCCGTATACGCCCCGTGGGATTTCATCTTGTGGGCGTGGAAATGGCGCGACGTGATCGCGGCCCGGCCAGTATTCCAGAGCGGCGTCCGGATATTCGAATACCCAACTCTCATCATAGGAGTGGCCGCAATGATCGTCGTGGGCCTGAGCAGACGCGGCGGTTCTCACACCGACGATCTCCACGGCTCCGCTCATTGGGCGAATCGACGCGAGGTCAAGGCGACCGGCCTTCTCGACGCAGGCGACGGTGTCTATGTCGGCGCGTGGCGAAGCGGCAGGAAAATCCACTATCTGCGCGACGCGGGTCCGGCTCATGTTCTTGCCTTCGCGCCAACGCGCACCGGCAAAGGCGTCGGACTGGTTATACCAACCCTGCTCAGTTGGCCCCACAGCGTCGTGGTCCACGACATCAAGGGCGAGAACTGGGCGCTCACCGCGGGATGGCGGCAACAAGAACTCGGCAGCTTGTGCCTTCGGTTCGACCCGACCTGCACCGATGGAACAGCCGCGCGTTACAACCCGTTGTCGGAAATCCGGCTCGGCGCGCAGGAAGTCAAGGATGCGCAAAACATCGCAGACATGCTGATCGATCCGACCGGCAACGCGCCGCGCGATCATTGGGATCTGACCGGGCACGATTTGCTGACAGGCGTCATTCTTCACGTGATCCATACCAGCCCGCAGAAGACGCTCGCGGGCTGCCTTAATTTTCTGAACCCGCCTGATCGTGACCAGGAAAAGGCGCTCCGCGCGATGATCGAAACCCCTCATGCTGGCGAGATCGCACACGCGGTGACCGCCGGAGCGGCCCAGGCCGTGCTGAGCAAAAGCCCTAACGAACGGGCGTCGGTGATAAGCGTGGCGACGCGATGCCTCGCACTGTTCCGCGATCCGATCATCGATGCCAACACCTGCGGGTCGGATTTCTCGGTCAGCGATCTGATGCATCACGAACGCCCGGTAAGCCTTTACCTTACCGTGCCTCCTTCTGATCTCACGCGAACGCGTACGCTGATGCGCCTGTTTCTTGCGCAGATGGGAGTGCGCCTCACCGAGAAGCTTCACGGGGAAAACGATTGTTCATACAGACGCCGCCTGTTGCTTATGCTCGACGAGTTCCCGGCGTTGGGGCGGCTCGACTTCCTGCAGAACGTCCTCGCCTACGCCGCAGGATATGGAATCAAGGCGTATCTGATCGCGCAGGATTTGAGCCAGCTCTACTCCGCGTACGGA
>JAKAVN010000149.1 GCA_021827495.1 Deltaproteobacteria bacterium
CTCGAGGCCGAGCGGCCGCAGTTCGAGCTCGGCGCCGGGTGCGGTGGCGCCGCCGCTGCCGAGCGCGACCAGGCATAGTGCGCCCTCGCGCTCGCCGTCGATCCCGAGCAGCGCCTCGATCTCCGGGTCGGCAAAGGCGGTGACCAGTTCGGTGGAAAGCCCTTCGGCCGCCGCGGCGGCGAGCAGGTTGGCGAGCATCGTGCCGGCGTCCCAGCAGCAGTAGCGGTAGGCTCGGGCACGGTACTTCCATGCGCTGCGCCAGAAGATCGCGCTCAGCACCAACACCGCGCGCGCCTCCAGCAGCGACGGACGCCGGGCGGCCGCGCGCGCCATCAGTCCGCGCCAGTCGCCGCGGCGCAGCCCACGCAGGCGCAAGTCGGCGGGCGAGAAATGGTAAAGCCCCTGCTCCAGTCCGTCGACCTCGGCCACAGCGGCATAAATCTCGACCGGGTAGAGCGCGCCCGCCGACGGCGCCGCGCGAAAATGGTAGTCCTCGCCGCCGACGCGTGTGCGCCGCGTGAGCCCGTCGGCGCAGAACAGGACTCGGGTGAGCGCCTCCAGCGTGAGTTCGTCGCCGTCGCCCGGCCGAGTGCCGCGCGGTTCATCGCCGGCCGCGATCGCCTCCAGCGTCGGCACCCGGGCGAGGCTGAGGTCGCGCGGCAGCGCGAGCCCGGCCACCTCGGGGTAGAGCTTGTAGGGCATCGGCCGGTTTTCCCAGTCGAGCAAATGCGCACCCGTCCGCACGCTGGTGTACGAATGCTTGGTCGCCGCGTGGTAGGTCCGTGCCGCTTCGATATCCCGGTTGCCCAATTTGAAAACTCCCGCCCGCGCCGGTGCGCGTCCACGGCCTCAGCGCAATAACATTAATTATATCACCTCGCGCATCGGCTAGGCGGGATCAACCGGCGCGTGCTATTAGGCTGGCTGACGCGCCGCGGCATTCGCGCGCACGCGGCATCCGCGTACCCGGCGCGGCACGCCGGTGCCGCCGCGCGGCGCGCAAACCATCCCTGGGAGAAGTTGTATGGGCGCCACCACCCCGAGGTTGACCGCCACCGAAGTGAAGGGCCTGTTCGAGAAGCTCAGCAACTGGGGCCGCTGGGGCAAGGATGACCAGCGCGGCGCGCTCAACTTCATCACGCCGCAAAAGCGCGCCGCCGCCGGCCGCCTGGTGCAAAGCGGCGAAACGGTCTCGATGGCGCTGCCGCTGGCCACCGCCTCGGGACCCGACAATCCCACGCCGGTCAAGCACGTGATGATAAGCTCGGGCGCGGGCGCGGCCGCTGCGCTGGACTATTTCGCGATCGCGCCGCACGGGATGGCCTTCACCCATCTCGACGCGCTCTGTCACGTGTTCTGGGAGGGCAAAATGTACAACGGCTTCAGCTCCAGCGAGGTCGGGGACGCGGGCACGAGCAAATGCGGGATCGACGTGGCGCGCGACGGCATCGTGAGCCGCGGCGTGCTGCTCGACATCGCGCGGCTCCAGCAGGTCGAGTGGATGGAGCCGGGCGCGCGCGTTTTCCCCGAGGATCTCGACGCCGCCGAACGCGCCCATCGCGTGCGCGTCGCGGAAGGCGACGTGCTGCTGGTGCGGACCGGGCGGATGGCGCGGCAGAAAAAGCTCGGCGCGTGGGACAGCCGCAACGAAGGGATGCCGGGCCTCGATCCGAGTTGCCTGCCGTGGCTGCACGCGCGGCGCATCGCGGTACTGGGATGCGACGGGGTGAGCGACGTGCTTCCGACCGGCTACGGCAGAGAGCTGATCTTCCCGATCCACGTCGGAACGCTGGTCGCGATGGGCGTGCATCTCATCGACAACGCCGACCTCGACGCGCTGGGCGCCGCCTGCGCACGCGGCGCGCGCCACGAATTCATGTTCACGATGCTGCCGCTTATCCTGGAGCGCGGCACCGCGTCGCCGGTAAATCCGGTGGCGATTTTCTGACCGCCGCCTACCCGCACCAAGGTTTGCCGCGACGCGGTCGAATCTTCTAAGCTGGGCTCAATTACGAAACGTCTCCGCAACCCCTTTTCGCAGGAGCGCCGCATGCTTTCCGCAGCGCATGACCGCTCCTCGGAGGTGAGGCCCGCGATGGCAGAACTCAGCTTCAAGTCGGCTCTCGAACTGAGCGCGCTCATCCGCAAGCGCGAGGTCAAGCCAAGCGAGGCCGTGGCGCACGCCCTCGCGCGAGTCGAGCAGCTCAACGGCCGGCTCAACGCGTTCTGCGCGATGCGCGCGGAACAGGCGATGGCGGAGGCGCGCGCGATGGACGAGCGGCTGGCGCGCCGCACGGAAGTGGGCCCGCTGGCCGGCGTGCCGATCGGGGTCAAGGATCTCGAGGACGTGGCCGGGATGGTGACGACGTTCGGCTCCAAGGCGTTTCGCGACAACCTCGCCGCCGAAGACGCGATCGAAGTCGCGCGGCTGCGCGCCGCCGGCGCGATCGTGATCGGCAAAACCAACACGCCCGAGTTCGGCCATAGCGCATTCACCCGCAACCTGCTCTTCGGCCTGACGCGCAACCCGTGGAACCTCGAACGCACGCCGGGCGGATCGTCGGGCGGCAGCGCGGCGGCGGTGGCGAGCGGAATGGTTCCGATCGCGACCGGCTCGGACGCCGGCGGATCGATCCGGCTGCCCGCCGCGTACACGGGATGCGTCGGACTCAAGCCGTCGCATGGCAGGATCCCGGCCGGGACGCGCCTTGGGATGGAATCGTTCAACGGCATCTCCTCGGTGGGGCCAATCTCGCGCACGGTCACCGACGCCGCGCTCTTCCTCGATGTGGCCTGCGGCTATCATCCCGCCGACCCCGACTCGCTGCCCCATCCGGGCATCTCCTACCTCGCGATCCTCGCGCACCTGCCGCCGCGGCTGCGCGTCGCATTCCATCCCGACTTCGGCCACGCCGTGGAGCGCGGCGTGTTGCGCGAGGCGGAGCGGGCGGCGGGCGCATTTCGCGAACTCGGATGCGCAGTCGAAGTGATCGGCGGCCCGGTGCCCGAGACCGCCGACGCGTGGACCATAGTGCGCGCGGCGCAGCTCCTGGCGCAACTCGCCGGCTTCCTGCCGCAGCATCGTGCGGAGATGAACCGCTCGTTCGTCGCCTATACCGAGGCCGCGGCGAAAACCGGATGGCGCGAATACGGCGCGGCGCAGCGCGTGCGCGCGGAGTTCAACGACTGGGCGCGCCGCATCTTCGAGCGTTACGATCTGCTGCTGACGCCGGCCGCCGCCACGCTGGCGTTTGCCGCCAATGGGCCGCCGCCGGCGGAAATCGAGGGACAGCGCCTGCCCGACCCGCTGGCGGCGCTGGTTTTCACCTACCCGTTCAACTTAAGCGGCCATCCGGCGATCGCCGTGCGCGCCGGGATGGCTGCGGGCGGCCTGCCGTGCGCAATCCAGATCGTCGCCGAACGCCACCGCGACGACCTCGTGCTCCAGGCGGCCTACGCCTACGAACGGGCGCGGCCATGGGATCAGAGCTGGCCTGAATTGTGAGGGCACGCCGCGGCGGCGTATCGCGCCGGCGCCACGCGCGCACCGGCAAGCGCGGGCGCCGGGGCAGGACTGGCGAAGGCCTTGGGAGGACGGGCTAAAAGTTTAGGACGACACTGGCGCCGAGCCCGGCGGCTTGCCGGGAATCACGCCGATGCGCGCGAGTTCCTCCTTGAGGATCGCGCGCGAGAGCGGCTTGCACAGCACCGCCGAGGCGCCCAGCTCGTAGCTCTGCGCGATGTCGAGATCGTAGAGCGAGCTGGTGATCACGAACATCGGTACGTGCGAGCACGGGTCATGGGCGCGCGCCGCCGACAGCACCGCGAAACCACCGTTGTCCGGCAGGCGCAGATCGACCAGCATCAGGTCGGGCCGGTCGGTGTCGGTGAACTGCTGGATCAATTCGACCGCTTCGTCGGCGTTCTCGGCAACTATAACTTCACTGGCATCGCCCAGCACCTGGCGAATGACAGTCACCGCGATGAACGAGTGCTCGGGATTATCCTCGACCAGAAAGACCCGGACGCCAAACTCCGGCGGCGCTTGCTCGTTGCTATCCATACGGTCTCACCCTCTGCACTATACATTAATCGCGGCAGAAGTAACGCGCTCAGGGCCGCACGGCGCGGACAAGTTCCCGCGCTGCCGATTTCTATTGCAATTTCCATTACAATTGTCGTGCCATACCTGCGCCACTACAGTCGTTAGCTTGGGGCGGCTTCATTCATTTTCACGCGGCGCTGTCGTATCCGCCGCCCGGACAGCGCCCGGCGAAATCATTGAAGAAGTAGCCGTTAGCCGCCCTTTAGCTAGCTATAAAAGACAAGCCTGGCCGCGCAGAGGCATCGGATGGCGGCCGCGCGGAACGGGGCGCCGCGTCGCTGGTGGGACGGAGATCGGTCGTTATCGCAACAGGTGTTGCACAACGGCACAGCCCAAGTGGGTTCCAAGGCCGCGCGAAGCGCGCGCCGCCCGTCGAGCGCGGAGGTTTTCGGAGTGGGTCTTTTGGCGTCGATAAGAAATTCGCGATGGTTCGACAACCGGCTGGTGCGCAAGTGCTCGGCGCTGGTCAGCGAGGATCTCTCGGCGACCTACTCGCGCGACATCCGGAAGTGGCTGATCGTCGCGCCGGTTATCGGCGTGGCGTCGGGCCTGGTGATCACGGGTATCGCGCTGCTGATCTTGAGCGGCCTCTGGGCCGCGATACTCCCGTTCTTCATCGCCCACCACGGCGCGATCATTCCGGTGACGCTCTTCGGCTTCCTGCTCACCGGGCTCATCATGCAGTTTTTGACTCGCGACCCCGACCTCCATTCCACCGAGGAGATCATTGAGTCGTACCACGAGCATCAGGGCGACATCGACATGCATCCGTTCTGGTACAAGCTGCTCGCCGCAGTCACCACGGTGGGCTTCGGCGGCAGCGCGGCGCTGGAAGGACCGAGCATCTATGGCGGCGGCGCAATCGGCTCGTGGCTGTGGGCAAAGTTCGAGCGCCTGGGGCTGGAGCTCGAGCCGCGCGACCGGCGCATCATGCTGATCAGCGGCGCGGCGGCCGGGATGGCGGCGGTGTTCCGCGCTCCGCTGACCGGGCTCATCTTCGCGCTCGAAATGCCGTACAAGGACGACCTCGCGCACGAGGCGCTGCTGCCCTCGCTCATCGCCTCGGTGGTCTCTTACGCGATGCTGGTCGCCTTCATGGGCACCACGCCGCTGTTCGCGTTCGGCGGCGCCGCGCCGTTTTCGGACAGTGACCTGCTATGGGCGGCGCTGCTCGGGGTGATCTGCGGCTTCATCTCCATGAACTTCACCAATGGCTTCCGCCGCACGCGCAACTTCTTCGTCAATCTGCGCACCCCGCGCACGGTCAAACTGCTGATCGGAGGCCTGCTAACCGGGATATGCGGCCTCGCCTACGTCACGCTCTACCCCGGCAGGCTCATCCCGATGGGCCCCAATTACGAAGCGGTCGGCATCATCCTCAACCAGCCGCACGGCTCGATCGAACTGGTGACGTTCGCGCTCATGAAACTTCTGGCCACGTTGTTTTCGCTCGGCTGCGGCGGAGTGAGCGCGATGTTCGTGCCGCTGTTTCTAAGCGGCGGCGCGATCGGCAGGGCCTTTGCCCAGTCGGTGGTGCGTTCCACGCGCGGCGACCTCTTCGCGGCGGTCGGGATGGCGTCCTTTATCGCGGCCGGCTACAAGACACCGCTGGCGGCAGTGGCATTCGTGGCCGAGACCAGCGGCAGCCATTCCTACATCATCCCCACGCTGGTCGGCGCGGCGATCGCCTACGCGGTCTCGGGCGAGGCCTCAGCCTCGGGCGACCAGCGCCTTCACCAAGAGGCGCGCCTCAGCGAACTCAGCGGGATGAAGGCCGCCGATGTGATGCAGCGCAAGGTAGTGGGAGTGCAGGCTTCCTCCACGCTGCGCGCGTTTGCCGACAGCGTCGCGGCCCATCATCGCTTCGCGGCCTTTCCGGTCTACGACGGTGCGCATACTATCGGCACAGTGTCGGTCTGGGAGCTGGGCAAGGTAGCGCAAGATCGCTGGGAACGGACGACGGTGCGCAACATCGTCGATCCCAACGTGACCTGGATCACGCGTGACACCGACCTCAACGAGGCCTTGCGCCTGCTCGCGCGCGAGAACGCGCCGCAGCTCCTGCTGGTGGCCTCGGCCGAGGGATCGCTCGAGGGGATCGTCACCAAGACCGATATTCTTCGTTCGCTGGGCAACGGCGCCGCCGGCGGCACGCACGCCGACCGCAGCCACGCGCCCAGCCACGGCTAGGCGCGCCGCGTCCACCGTCGCCCGCCGCCGCGCGTCGAAAACGCTTAGGCGATCCCGGCGAGCTGGAGCGGCGGCACCGGCATCGCGGAGAAGCGCGGCGTGAAATGGACCTCGGCGAGCCACAGCGCGCCTCGACCGCTTCGGCCACCAGCTCGCGCCAGCGCGCGGCCGGGTTTTTCAAGGCCGCCGACGGCAACTGGTGGAACAGCCGATATTCACTCCACCTACCCTGCGTTACGTTAGTATCCGCCCAGCGCCGCCACGCGCTCGCGATGGTGAACCGGCGAGCCGAGAAACGCTTGATTGAAGCGCGCGCGCTTGAACCACAGATGAATATCGTGGTCCCAGGTGAAGCCGATCCCGCCATGCATCAGCACCGCGCGGTCGGTGCCGCGCATGTAGATGTCGCTCAGATACGCCTTGGCCATCGCGGCCGCGCGCGGCGCATCCGGCGCCGCGGCGTCCTGGGCGTAGGCGGCGTACCACAGCAGCGCGCGCGCCGGCTCGAGCTCGGCGACAATTTCCGCCGCCGCATGCTTGAGCGCCTGGAACGATCCGATTGGCTTGCCGAACTGCTCGCGCACCTGCGAGTACTCGACCGCCATCGCCAGCGCGCGATCCATCCCGCCCAGCGAGTCGGCGGCGATCACGACCGCGCCGGTATCGAGCAGCCGCGCGTAGAGCGCCGCGCCGCCGTTCAATTCCGCGGCGGGCGCCACGATCACGGCGTCGAGCTCGAGCGCGCACACGCGGCGCGTGAGGTCGAGCCCCTTGAGCATCCGCGTGCGCACGCCGCGCGCGCCCGTCTCCACCACGAACAAGCCGACGCCGGCGGGCGGCGGGCCAGTGCGCGCCACCACCACGACAAAGTCGGCGGCGTGCGCGTACGGCACAAACATCTTGGTCCCGTTGAGCACCCAGCCGGCGCCCTCGCGCCGCGCGCTCGCCGCCATCGCGGCCGGCTCGAGCGTATCGTTGCGTTCGGTGATGGCGACCGTGCCGATGGCCGCGCCGGCGGCGAGCGCGCCGAGCCAGCGCTCCTTGATTTCGTCCGACCCGCCATGCACCAGCGCGCTGGCCGCGAGCGCGGAGGAAAACAGAAACGGACCGGGCATCGCCGCGTAGCCGGTCTCGGCAAGCAACACCGCCATGTCGAGCATGCCCAGGCCGGCGCCGCCGTAGCGTTCCGGCACGATGAGCCCGTTCCATCCCAGGCCGGCGATCGCCGCGTACAGCTCGCGCGCCGCGCCCGCCTCTTCGGCCATCGCCTTGCGCACGTACGCGGCCGGGCATTCCTTAGCCAGAAATTCACGGGCGCTGTCGCGCAGTTGGCGCTGTTCGTCGCTTAGTCCAAAGTCCATAGCAAGTTCCGGTGTAACTTTCCGCGCCGATCTAGCGCGACTTGGGCATCTTGAGCCCGCGTTCGGCGATGATGTTTTTCTGGATGTGCGAGGTGCCACCGCCGATCACCAGGCCCAGCGAGAACATCCATTCGTAAGGCCAGAACGCGCGGTCCATCGCGTGCTCCTCGCCACGCGCCAGCATCGCGTAATCGCCCATCACCTCCATCGCGGCCGTCGCGATGTCGTGGTTGAGCTCGGTGCCGACGAGCTTGTTGACCATCGCCTCGATTCCCGGGTTGCGCCCGCGTACCTGGTCGGTGAGCTGGCGCAGCATGTGGTACTTCATCGCCTCGACCCGGATTTCGAGATCGGCCAGGCGCTGGCGGAAGACCGGGTCGGCGGTGAGCGGGCGGCCGTTGCGATGGACTGAGCGGGCGAGCGCCACCAGGCGGCCCAGCAGCTGCTGGCTGGTGGTGGTCGAGCCGAGCATGTTGCGCTCATGGAAGAGGGTCGCGTTGGCGACCAGCCATCCCTCGTTGAGCTTGCCGACCAGGTTTTTGCGCGGCACGCGCACGCTGTCAAAGAAGACCTCGTTGAAACTGTGCGCGCCAGTCATCTGGATCAGCGGGCGCACGGTGATGCCGGGCGAGTGCATGTCGATGAGCACGTAGGAGATGCCGCGATGCTTGGGCGCTTCGGGGTCGGTGCGCACCAG
>JAKAVN010000150.1 GCA_021827495.1 Deltaproteobacteria bacterium
GCCGCACGAAGGTGATCATCGAGGCCGCGCGCGCGGCGAGGCGGCGATAATTGGGCGAGGTCTCGCGCACGGTGAGCGAGTATTCGCGTCCCAGCGGCGCCTGCAAAGCTCCCCATGCGCAGAGCAATCCGGGATTGCGTGGCAGCACGATGTGCCGGATGCCGAGGCCGAGCGCCAGTTCGCAGGCATGCATCGGGCCCGCGCCGCCGAAGGCCATCAGCGCGAAGCCGCGCGGGTCGAAGCCGCGCTCGACGGTGATCACGCGCACCGCGCGTTCCATGTTGGCGTTGACCACGCGGATGACGCCGCTGGCCGCGCCGATCGCGCCGGTGTGCATCGCGCGGCCAAGCGCGGCGATCGCTTTTGCGGCGCGCTCGGGATAAAGGCGCATCGCGCCGCCCAGGAAGTCCTCCGCTACCAGCCGCCCGGCGGCCAGGTTGGCGTCGGTGACGGTCGCGGCCTCGCCGCGCCCATAGCAGGCCGGCCCCGGATCAGCGCCGGCGCTTTCGGGGCCGACTTTGAGCGAGCCACCTGTGTCGACCGCCGCGATCGAGCCGCCGCCGGCGCCCACGGTATGAATGTCGATCACCGGAGTTTTGACCGCGTAGCCGCCGGGATGGCTCAGCGTGCGGATCGCGGCGCGGCCGTCGAACAGCGAGACATCGGTCGACGTGCCGCCCATGTCGAAAGTGATGAAGCGCTCGACGCCGGTCGCGCGCACCAGCGCGGCCGCGCCGATCACGCCGGCGGCTGGGCCGGAGAGGATGGTGCGGACCGGCTCGTCGCGCGCGATCCCCGCGCCGATTGCGCTGCCGTTGGACTGCATCACGCGCAGGCGCGCCGCCTCAAGATCGCGCTCCAGCCGGCCGACATGCGACGACATCCGCGGCGCCACGTAGGCGTTGATTACCGTGGTCGAGAGCCGCTCGAACTCGCGGTACTCGGCGAGGAGGCGATGGGAGATCGACAGCGGCAGACCGAGCGGGGCGAGCGTGCGCGCAAGGCGCTGCTCGCTTGCCGGGTTGGCGTAAGAATGGAGCAGGCAAATGGCGATCGCTTCGGCGCGGCTGCGCGCGGCAGCTTGGCGCACCCGGCGCAGTTCGGCGGCGCTGAGGCGGCGCGCCACCTTGCCGTCAAAATAAGTCCGCTCGGCGACGCCGAGGCGCAGCGCCCGCGGCACCAGCGGTTCGGGGCGCTGCGGGGCGAGCGAATAGAGATCGTTGCGGTTTTGGCGGCCGATCTCGATCAGGTCCTCGAAGCCGGCGTTGGTCAGGAGCAGGACGCGTGCGCCCTTGTGTTCGAGCAGCGCATTGGTCGCTACCGTCGAACTGTAGGTGATTAAATCCGGGGCCAGCTCGGGATGCTCACCCTCAAGCAGCGCTTTAAGTCCGGTGACGGCCGCGCGCGCCGGATCGTCAGGCGTCGAGAGCACTTTGTGTACACGCAGCCGTCCGCCGACGATCGCGGCCAGGTCGGTGAAGGTGCCGCCGGTATCGATTCCGACGATGACGGGCGTCGCCATCAGGGTTTAAGCAACACCTTGAAGTTGGGCGAGCGCCCGGCGGCGGCGAATGCCGCAACCGCGTCGTCGAGCGGAAAGACGCACGAGACCAGCGGGCGCGGATCGATTTTCCCCGCCAGCAGCGCCGCAATCGCCGGCCCAAACCGGCCGCATCGCGAGCCCACGATCGTAACCTCGTTGACCACCGCCTGAGCCAGGTTGAGCGTCGCGCCCGCGGCCGCCGTGCTCTTGAGAATCACCTTGCCGCGCGGACGTACCAGCTCAAGCGCCCGGTTGAGTCCGCCAGTATGGCCGGTGCAATCGATGACCACGTCAAAGCCAGGTTCGAGCTGGTCTTCAAGTTGTACTTCAAGTCCAAGCGCGGCCAGGCGATCAAGCTTGTCGCGATGGTGTCCGGCGAGCACGGGCGCGTAGTCCTCGGCACGGAGCACCATGGCGGCGAGCGCGCCGAGCCGACCGTCGCCGAGCACCGCGATTCTCTGATCGCGCCGCAAATTGGTCTGCTCGAAAATCTCGTAGGTCGCGGCAAGCGGCTCGACGAAAACGCCAAGCTCGTCGGGTATCGAGTCGGGGAGCGCGATCAGGTTTTCGCCGGGCAGGCGGAGGTACTCGGCGAACGCGCCGTCGCGGCCCACAATCCCAAGCACGGTGCGGCTGGGGCAATGGCGCCCCATCCCGGCCACGCACCATTCGCAGCGCCCGCACGCCGCGTTGATTTCGCCTACGACGCGCCGGACGGCGAGCGCGCCGCTGTGGGGGTCAACGACTTCGCCGACGAACTCATGGCCCGGCACGCCGCGATAGGCCATGTATCCGCGCGCCAGCTCGAGGTCGGTGCCGCATATCCCTGCCATCCGCACGCGCACGATACTCTCGCCCGGCGCCGGCGCGGGGTCGGGATAATCATTGCGCACAATCAGTTCGCGGTCGAGCAGCAACGCGCGCATCGGCCGATTGAAACAAAAAAGCCGCAGGGTGCGCTACCCTGCGGCGCCGGTACGCGTGATCGTTTCGGAGATCAGTCCGAGGACTTGCCGCTCGTGCTCTTTTCGGAGGAGGACGCGCCGCTCTTCCTGGCGGCGCTCTGGTCCGTGCCGCTCTTGGCCGGCGAGCCGCTGTCAGACGACGACGCGGCCGAGGAGTCGTTGGCCGAGGAGCCGTTGCTCGCGGATGCGCCGGCCGGTTTGTCGCTGGATTTATCGCTCGGGCGGTCGGCGGATTTGCCGCTGCCGGAGCGGGCGTAGTCGGTCGCGTACCATCCGGAGCCCTTCAGGACGAAAGAGGTGCGCGACATCATCCGCTCGACCTTGCTCTTACACGTCGGGCAGCGCTTGAGCGGAGCCTCGGTGATGCGCTGCATCGTCTCGAACGTTCCGCACTTGGGGCAACGATACTCGTAAATCGGCATGTCACTCGTAAATAAGCATTTTCCCGATAGCTGTAGCTGGCTCTGGCGGCCTTGGAGATTAGGTAATCACGCCCGGCGGCCTTGTCAATTAATCGACGCCGCCCCGCGGTTTGCCGGCCTTCGCGCCGGGCCTCCATCTTTTCAGAATCATGTCCGCGATGCCATCGCGGCCAGTCTCGCGGCGAGCCCGGCCGGATCGCCGCACGCTATCCTGAGCGACTTATGCCGCGCCTTCGCCCCCGCGACCAGCTCCACCGCCGAGCGCGCGACGCCCGCGATCCGCGCGACCGTCTCGATAAGCTCGGCGTTGGCCCTGCCGCGTTCGGGCGCCGCCGCAATCCCGATCACCAGGCCACGCGGGTCGCCACGCAATATCCCGGCGCGCGGCGCGCCGGGCCGCGCCATCACCTTGAGCGTCACCGAATCAGGGCCGACACTCAGCCAGGCCGGCGCCGTGAAATTTTGTGAATCAGGCGAAGCCGTAGGCCAGCGCTATCGAGAGATGGGGTATCGCCCATTGCTGAAGGAACATGATCACGATGATAACCACCATCGGCGAAAAGTCGATCCCGCCGAAAAGGACCGGCATATGTTCGCGTACCCAATCAAAGACCGGTTCGGTCATCCCGTAGATCGCGCGCACTATGGGATTGTAAGGATCAGGCGAAAACCATGTCATGACCGTCGCGATAATGACGATCCACAAATAGACCTGCAGAAGCTGTGTGATAGTTCGGGCAATGAAAAAAATCAGATCCACGTAAGCGCTGTTCACGTTGCTTTCGACCGGCCTGCTGCGCGGCCCTCCTAGCTGGTGCGTCCGAGTTCGCGCGAGCGATCGGCCGCGGCATGCACCGCACGCGCCACGATAGCAGAAAAGCCGTCCGCGCCTAATTGCTTGAGCGCCGCCTCAGTGGTGCCGCCGGGCGACGCGACGATGCGAATCAGCTCGGCCGCCGCCATCGGCGAACGGCGCATGTTTTCCTCCGCGCCGCGTACCGTCTTGAGCGCCATCCGCAGCGCCAACTCGGCCGGCAGGCCCTCGGCCACGGCGGCGTCGGCGAGCGACTTGATGAAGAGATAGACGTAAGCGGGACCGCTGCCCGAGAGCGCCGTCACCACGTCGAGCAGCGTCTCGTCCTTGAGCGCCACCGCGTCGCCGACGGCGCGAAAGATTTTCAGCGCGAAGGCCTCGTCGGCCCTGGTTGCGTTGCGTCCGCGCACCAGCGCCGCCATTCCCTGGCCAACCATCGCGGGCGCGTTCGGCATCACGCGGATCACCCGCGCGCGGCCGCCCAGCGCGCCCTCCAGGCGGCCCAGCGTGACCCCAGCCGCGATCGATACGAAAAGCCGCGGCGCGAGGCCCTCCGTGCGCGCCCGCCGCGCGCCCGTTTGCGGCGCGCCGCTGCTGCCGCCGCCGGCGGCGGCAAGCTCGGAGAGCACGGCGTCGATGGTCTGCGGCTTGACCGCGAAGAGCACGGCGCGCGAGGAGTTGAGGACCTCGAGATTGCCGGTGGTGGCCTCGATCTTGAGTGCGCTTTTGAACCTGTGCCGCCGCGCCGGATCGACGTCGGAGGCGATCAGCTCGGACGGCTTGAAAACCTTGTTTTCGACCAGGCCGCGCGCCAGCGCCTCGGCCATGTTGCCCGCGCCGATAAAGCCCAGCTTCTTCATCACGCACGCTCGCCGAAGATCGCGCGGCCGACCCGCACGATCGTCGCGCCTTCTTCGATCGCCACTTCGAAATCGTCGCTCATGCCCATGGAAAGCTCGCTTAGCGCAAGCCCGGTCGCCACCGCAAGGCGATCGCGCATCTCGCGCAGCGCCGCGAAGTAGCGCCGCGAGCGTTCCGGGTCAGGCGCCGGCGGCGGAATCGTCATCAGGCCCAAAATTTCGACTGCCGCGCGCGCCGCCTCGGCCAGCCGCTCGACCTCGGTGGCCGCCACGCCGCTCTTCGACGCCTCACCCGCGGCGTTGACCTCGATCAGCACGGGCACGCGCGGCGCGGGGCGCACGCGGCCCAGCGCCGCCGCCAGGCGCGCGGAGTTCAGGCTATGGATGAGCGCGAAGCGATTTGCGGCGGCGCGCACCTTGTTGGCCTGCAGATGGCCGATCAGATGCCAGCGCAGGCCGCCCAGATCGGCCAGCGCGTCCTGTTTCGCCGCCGCTTCCTGTACGTAGTTCTCGCCGAACTCGCGCGCCCCGGCCGCGTAAGCGGCGCGAATCGCCTCGGGCGGCTGCGTCTTGCTGGCGAGCACGACTCTGACCGTGGCCGGGTCGCGCCGCGCGCGGCGCGCGGCGCGTGCGGCGCGCTCGCGCACGCTGGCCAGCCGCGCGGCGATTTCGTCCTGCGCCAGCATCCGGCTTTGCAATCAGCCCCCGTGCCCGCGCGGCGCGATCGCGTGGCGCCGCAGCGCCTCGAGCACCTCGTTCACCGGCAGGCCCATCACGTTGTCGCGCTCGCCCTCGACCTCCACGACCAGGCCGCCGCCCTCGGCCTGGATGCCGTACGCGCCCGCCTTGTCCATCGGTTCGCCGGTGCGGATATAGGCGTCGATTTCGTCGTCGCCAAGCTCGCGGAAACGGACACGGCTGGTGACGGCGCGGCCTTCAGCCACGCGGCCGCCGCGGGCCAGCGCGAACGCGGTCACCACCGTGTGGAAGCGGCCGGAGAGCGCGCGCAGCATGCGATGCGCGTCGGCGTGGTCGCGCGGCTTGCCGAGAATTTCGCCGCCGCACTCGACCACTGTGTCCGCGCCCAGCACCAGCGCGCCGGCGGCGTGCCGCGAGACGGTCAAGGCCTTCTCCGCGGCCATCCGGAGCGCGAATTCCGCAGCCGGCTCGTCCGCCAGACGCCGCTCCTCGACGCCGCTGTCGCCAAGCTCGAACTCAATCCCCGCCGCCGCGAGCAATGCCTGGCGGCGCGGCGAAGTTGAGGCGAGAATTAATTTGGGAGAAGGCATCTTTGAGAATCCGTTGGAGCGCCCGTTGGCAAAAGGTTGCAGGAGCGTCCGGCGCAGCGCAAGCGCGGCCGTACGTCGCGCGCCAAGAGCGTCTGGCGCGGCGCAAGCGAGAGCGTGCGTCGCGCAGTTGGCCGGCTTACGCGGATGTGCCTACATTGGCGCAAAGGCCGCGGGGGCAAAATCCGCTGAGCGAGTTCGTTCACAAGTTCCTCAAGACCAACGGCGTCAGGATGCACGTAGTCGAGGCAGGCGAGGGCTTCCCAGTGGTGTTCTGCCACGGCTTTCCCGAGCTCTGGTACTCGTGGCGTCATAGATCACAGGTGGACGTCCGAGAGACCGGCGCCCGGAATGGCTTGCGGGACTTCTCACACCGAGGCTGCGCCCCGATTGAATCGGGGCGGCTGTTGCATTATTCTATAGCGATGTTTGTGAAGCTAAGAAGTGGATTGATGGGTTTGATGGTGGTGGCGATGGCCGCACTCCTGGCGACCCCGGCACGGGCGCTCGGCCCCGCCAAAGCGGCAATCGCTCCGGCAATCCGCGGCGACGTGCGCTCGATCCTTGGCCAGTTCAGCGTTCTGACCGTCGTTCCGATCAATCCGGAGCAAGCCTTCGTCGAGGGTTACGAGGCCTACCGCGCGCGCGACCTGATGAAGACCATCGAGCGGATGACGCTCGCCGTCGACAAGTACCCGGCGCTTGCCGACTATGCGCTGTTCTATCTCGGGTCGGCCCAGCGCGACAGTGGCGACAACGAGAGCGCCGCCGCGGCCTTCAGGCGGCTCAGCTACAACTATCCGCAAAGCGTGTTCGCCGATGAGGCGTCGCTCCAATACGCGGAGATCGAATTCAAGTTGGGGCGGAGCGGCGATGCGCAGGCGGCGGCCGCCGCGCTGGCCGCGCGCAATCCCGCGCCTGGAATCGACCAGCAGGCCCGGCTGATCGAGGCGCGCGCCATGCTCGGCCGTGGCGACGCGCAAGGCGCCTTCAGCCGCCTGCAGGCGCTGCGCGAAAAATATCCGCAAGGCTCCGCCGACGGCGCGGCGCGCGCGCTCGCCTACTCGATCATTGCGGCCCATCCGGATCTGATCGACGCGCATTCGCTCGGCTACCATCGCCGCGAGGCCGCCCTGCTCCTGCACGAAGGAGAGTCGGCGATGGCGCTTGGCCAGGCCGACGCCGCGCTCGCCCTCGCACCTGCGCCGGGCGTGCACGCCGAGATGCTGTGGCTCAGCGCGCGCGCGCTGCGGGCCCATCCCGGCCGCGAGACGCTCGCGCTCAGCGCCTATCTCAAGTACGCACCGCGCGGCGAGAATGCCGCCGATGCGCTCTATCGCTTGGGACACCTTCAGTGGCGGACCGGCGACACCGGAGCGGCGCGCGCCACCTTCGCCAGGCTGGTGAGCGGATTTCCCGCCAGCGATCTTGCGCCGGCCGCGGCGTTCGACATCGGCCGCGCGTACGAGGACGACGCTCAATGGGACCTGGCGCGCGCCCAGTACCTGCGCCTGGTCAAGAGCTATCCGCATAGCACGCAAGCCGCCGCTGGCCGCTTCCGCGCGCCCTTTGCGCTCTACATGACGGGACACTTCGCCGCGGCGGCGCGCGAGTTCGCCGCGATGACACCGCTTGCCGATTCAGCCTCCGAACGCGACGGGCTTTCGTACTGGCATGCGCGCGCGCTGGAGCGCGGCGGCCAAAGCGCCGCGGCCACGGCGATTTACCAGCGCCTGGCGCAAAGCACCGCGAGCAACTACTACCCCGAACTCGCCGCGCGTCGGATCGATGCGCAGCCGGCGCAGTTGGCCGCGGCCGGCGCACCTCAACTCGACGGCGCCGTGCCTTCCGCAGTCCCCGGCAGCCCCGCCGCGTTCCATCTGAGCCGTGTCGCCACGTTGAAGGCGCTCGGCATGGCCGATCTCGAACCGCCCGAGTTGCGCGCGCTGGCCGCCGAGGGTCCAACGGACCCGCGCCTGCGCGACTTCGTGCTCGCCGAACTGCAGCGCACGGGTTCCTGGTACGAAGCGATCGAGATCGCGGTGCGCCTGGAGAAGCGCGGCAGCCTCGACCCTTCGATGACCGAGCGGCTGCGTTATCCGCGCGCCTACTGGGACCTGATCGCACCGGCCGCCAGCGGCGAGACGCTCGATCCTTACCTGGTGCTCGCGCTGGTGCGCCAGGAGAGCCTGTTCAATCCGCAGGCGCGATCGGTGAGCGACGCGCGCGGCCTGATGCAGTTGATGCCGTCTACGGCCGAGCGGGTGGGGCCGTCGGCGGGAGTCCTGCAGGCCTCGTACAACCTCTATGATCCTTCGCTAAGCGTGCGCGTGGGCACCGCCTACCTCAAGAATCTGTTCGACATGTTCGGCGGCGATCCG
>JAKAVN010000151.1 GCA_021827495.1 Deltaproteobacteria bacterium
GTTCCCGATTGCGCTGCCGCCGCTGCACGCACGCCGCGAAGACATCCCGCTGCTGGCAACGCGCTTCCTCGCCATCGCCGCCGAGCAGCAGCGCAAACCCATCGCCGGCCTCGAACCGGCGGCGCTCGAGCTGCTGATGAAATTCGGCTGGCCCGGCAACGTGCGTCAACTGCGCAACGAAATCGAGCGCGCGGTGGCGCTGGCGCGCGCGGGCGAAAGCGTCGCGCCGCAGCATCTCTCCGCGCCCTTGCGCGCGCTCGACGATCCCGACCATGGCGCGGCACCGAATCACGCGGCGCTCACCCGCGCCCCCCATCGAGCCGACGTGGCGGCCACCAAAGCGCCGGGCGAAGGCGAGGATGCCAAGGGTCCGCTGCGCCAGGCGCGCGCGGCTTTCGAGGCGGACTACATAACCAAGGTCCTCGAGCGCCATCAGCGCAACGTCTCCCGGGCCGCCCTGGCCCTAGGGCTGTCGCGCGCCTCGCTGCAGAAAAAGATGAAGGAGTACGGCCTGCGCTAATGTTGCACCGCCAAGAATAGTGGCATGCACCTGAAACGAAACTGTGCACCCGAGGCTAGTCTGGAGAACAAATTTAGCTGGGAAATCAACGCCTTGTTATCGGACAACAGATGGCATCCGTTTTGCTCAACCTTAGGAAGAACGTCGGTGAGTGTGGCAATCGGGAGGCTGGTTTGGGTGGGGTGGCGGCCGTGAATTCCGACGCTCGGCGAGGCGCAAACTCCGTGCATAGCGAAAAGGACGAGTGTGAACCCATGAGCGTCAGCTCTTCGAATAGTGGCAGCGGACGGGAGATTCTCGAACTGGAGCGTGGTCAGTTGGTGGTCGGGCTGCGTGGGACGAAACAACTGCGGCCGCGAGTGCTGGTGGTTGAGGATGAACCGGATGCCCAGACTCTGCTGAAATTCATCCTGGAGCCGAAGTACGAGGTCCTCACGGCCTCCTCCGGCGAAGAGATGCGCCGCCAGCTCCAGGCCCACACCGAGCGGCTGAGCCTGGTCCTGATGGACCTTAAGCTCGAAGGCCCCGAAGACGGAGTAATGCTCACCAAGCAGCTGCGCGGCGAGGACCGCTGGAAGGGGATCCCGATCGTTGCGCTGACCGCCTGTGCGACCGGCGATGACTTGCGCCGCGCGGTCGAGGCCGGATGCGACGACTATGTGCCCAAGCCGTTCTACCGCAAGCAGCTCGTCGCGCTGGTCGAACGCCTGATCGACAATTCCCGCGGGCCTGACAGCGCCGGCTCCTAGCCATCCCTCGCCCCCAAGGCCGGGCGGGCAACGACGGCGCGCCGCAGCTTCGGGCGGCGCCGAAAATCACCCGCTGCGGGTGGCGCGCGATCATCAGGTCCTCGTTGGCCGGGATGACGCGCACCGTGCGGGTGCTGGCCGGCCTCGATCTCGCCCCTCAATGCGGCCACTTCCAGTCGCGAATCTCGGGCTTGTCGATGCCGTTCGCGAAGGCGTAGTCGAGGCTCTCGCAGATCTGGTCCTTCAGCCAATCCTTGACGTGAGCACCGGTGGCCTGCAGCCGCGGCACGCGATCGATCGCGTCGATGGCGAGGTTGAAGCGGTCGGTCTGGTTTTGAATCGCCAGCTCGAGCGGAGTGCTGATGCTGCCGAATTCCTTGTAGCCGCGCACGTGCAGGTTGGCGTGATTGGTCCTGCGGTAGGCGAGCTTGTGAATCAGCCACGGATAGCCGTGAAAATTGAAAATGATTGGCTTGTCGGTCGTGAACAGGCTGTCGAAGTCACGGTCGGTGAGGCCATGCGGATGTTCGCTGCCCGGTTGAAGCTTGAACAGGTCTATGACGTTGACGAAGCGGACTTTCAGGTCGGGAAACTTTTCCCGCAGTATCGCCACCGCAGCGAGCGCCTCGATCGTCGCGACGTCGCCCGCGCTCGCAATCACGACGTCGGGCTCGCCGCCCTGGTCGTTGCTGGCCCATGGCCACAGCCCGATTCCCTTGGTGCAATGTTTGATCGCCGACTCCAGGTCGAGAAACTGCGGATGCGCCTGTTTGTCGGCGACGATGACGTTGATGTAGCCGGTGCTGCGCAGGCAGTGATCGGCGACGCTCAGCAGGCAGTTGGCATCGGGCGGCAGGTAGATCCGCGTCACCCGCGGGCTCTTGTTGGTGACCACGTCGATGAAGCCGGGGTCCTGATGTGTGAAACCGTTATGATCCTGGCGCCATACGGTGGAACTGATCAGTATGTTGATCGAGGAAACCGGCGCCCGCCAGGGGACTTCGGTCCGCGCCTTCTCCAGCCACTTGGCGTGCTGGTTCACCATCGAGTCGACGATGTGGATGAACGCCTCGTAGGAGTTGAAGAGCACGTGGCGGCCAGTGAGCGCGTAGCCTTCCATCCAGCCCTCCAGCGTATGCTCGCTCAGCATCTCCATCACCCGCCCGTCGGCCGAGAGGTCGCCGCCGTCGGCATCCTCGGGCTTCATTTCGGCCAGCCAGGTCTTGCGGCTGGCCTCATAGATCGCCTGCAATCGGTTCGACGCGGTCTCATCGGGGCCGAAGACCCGGAAATTCTCCATGTTGTCGCGCATCACGTCGCGCAGAAACTGCCCGAGCACGTAAGTGTTTTCGACCGCCGACTGCCCGGGCCGTGCGACTTCGACCCGGTAATCGCGAAAATCCGGCAGGCGCAACGGCCGGCGCAGCAAGCCACCGTTGGCATGCGGGTTCGCGCTGATGCGGCGGCTTCCGGCCGGCGCCAGCGCCCTCAGTTCAGGAATCAGCCGGCCCTTCGAGTCAAAGAGATCGTGCGGCCGATAGCTCAGCATCCATTGCTCGAGCAGCTTGAGATGCGCGGGATTTGAAACGACGTCGGTTATCGGCACCTGATGCGCCCGCCAGGAGCCCTCGAGCCGATGGCCGTCGATCTCCTTGGGCGCGGTCCAGCCCTTCGGGGTGCGCAGAATTATCATCGGCCAGCGCGGCCGGCGCGGCACTCCGCTGCGACGCGCGTCTTCCTGGATCGTGCGGATTTCGGCGATGCAGCGCTCGAGCGTGCCCGCCATCCGCTGATGCATCGCCGACGGCGCGTCGCCCTCGACCACGTAAGGCTGGTAGCCGTAGCCCACGAAAAGGCTCTCGAGCTCCGCGGCCGGTATGCGGGCGAGAATCGTTGGGTTGGCGATCTTGTAGCCATTGAGATGCAAAATCGGCAGCACGGCGCCGTCGCGGATCGGATTGAGGAATTTGTTCGAATGCCACGACGTCGCCAGGGGGCCGGTCTCCGCCTCGCCGTCCCCCACCACTGCGGCCACGATCAGATCGGGGTTGTCGAACGCGGCCCCGAAGGCATGCGAGAGGCTGTATCCGAGTTCGCCGCCCTCATGAATCGAGCCGGGGGTCTCCGGGGTGCAATGACTGCCGATTCCGCCGGGAAACGAAAACAGCTTGAAGAACTTTCTCAGACCCTCCTCGTCCTGGCTGCGATCGGGATAGACCTCTGAATAGGTTCCTTCGAGGTAGCTGTTGGCGAGCACGGCGGGCGCACCATGGCCCGGGCCCGCGATGTAGAGCACGTTGAGGTCATACTCCCGGATGAGCCGGTTGAGGTGCACCCAGATGAAACTCTGGCCGGGGTCGGAGCCCCAATGGCCGAGCAGGCGATGCTTGATATGTTCGGGCCGCAGCGGCTCTCTCAGCAGGGGATTGTCGCGCAGGTAAAGCATTCCCAGGGACAGGTAATTACAGGCCCGCCAGTAAGCGTCGATCAGTTCTATTTCTTTCGCCGAGAGATTACCGGACATGCTCAATTCTCCGCCGCGCCTTGGAAATCGCAAATATCTCTGTGTGCCTTTCAGCTTCGCCCAATAGTGAAGGGCGGGCAATAGAGAGCACTCCGGTCCGGCCTTGAGCCTCGCGGCGGCGATACCCAATCGGCCGCGGCGGCGCAAGATAGAAACCCGTAAGCAAGGTGTTGGAAAAAAACTGCGCGCTTTGACCATTTGCAAATATAAATGCATTTGTATGAGGCTGATGGATGTGAAGCTATGGCAAGGTGGCGAGAGCAGGCATGGGGCCAAGCCGTCCGGGGAAGGCCTGCCGAATCCCCACGAGGCATCGGCGCAGGACTTAACAACTTGAGGGCCGGCCCATGATCGACCGCCTCAGGACTGGCGCGGCGCACGCCGGAGCGTGGATGCTCCGCCGGTGCAACTTCGGCCGTTCGCGGTGGATGCGCCGGACCTGCATAGCCGTTGTCGTCATCGTCGTGCTTTTCGGCCTCGCCGGCTTTGTCGGCGTGCCGCTGCTTGCGCAGCACGTCGTGGCCGGCCGCCTGGCCGCCGGCCTCAATCGTCCGGTCAGCATCGGAAGGGTCCGCTTCAACCCCTACACGCTGCGGCTCAATATCAACAAACTGCATATCGGCGAGCGCGGCGCTTCCGCGCCCTTCGTGGATATCGGCCACCTCCACGTCAAGGTTTCGTGGAGCTCGCTTTTCCGCCTTGCGCCGGTGATCGGCGAAGTGGAGATTGATCGGCCCGCGATTCATATCGTTCGCACCGCCGAGCAGCGCTTCAATTTTTCCGACCTGCTCGAGAGTTCGGCCCCGGCGGCCGCGCCCAAGCCGAGCGAATCCGCCAACGCCAAACCCCAGCGCTTCGCCGTATCCAACATTCAGATCCACGACGGCGAAGTACACTTCGACGACAAGGTACTCGGCGAGCGGCACACCCTCGAACACATCGAGTTCGACGTTCCCTTCATCGCCAATCTGCCGGCGGATGTCGGCATCTTCGTGCGGCCGCTGCTGCAAATGGTGGTCGACGGCAGCCCGATGCGTATCGCGGGCAAGGCCAGGCCGTTCGCCGTCCCTCCGGAGTCCGTGATTAACCTCAACCTCCATCGGCTGAGTCTCCCGCTCTATGTCGGTTACATGCCGGAGAAACTGCCGCTGAAAATCCCGCACGGGACCCTGTCCTCCCGGTTGCAGGTGCACTTCGTCAACGCGGTGAGCGGGCCGCGGATCCGGGTTGGCGGAGAGTTGGCGCTGGACCAGGTCGATGTGCGCGATGCGGCGGACGCTCCGCTCGCCAGTTTCAAACATTTGGCGGTGGTGCTGGCCGAGATCGAGCCGCTGGAGCACATCACCCACCTGGGAAAAATCTATCTCGACGGCCTGACTGTTCACGTGGTGCGCGACGCTGGCGGCGCCATCAACCTTGCGTCGCTGGCGGGAAGCAAACCCGCGCCCGCCGCGGTCCCGGCCAAGCCGGGCGCGTCCGGGGCGCAAACTGCCGCACCACCAACGCCGGCCGCGGCGCCAACTCCCGCGGCGACGAGGCCGCCCGTGGCCAACGCCGCGCAAATCACCGCGAATGCTCCGCCAGCGGCGGCAACCGCGCCGCGGCCCGCAGCCGCGGCGAAACCCGCCGACGTCTCGATGCAAGCGCTCGAACTAACCAACGGCGCGGTGGAGATTACCGACCACAGCGTCGCGCCGCCGGCGGCGTTCGCGTTACGCGCCCTGCACCTTGGGCTCAAGAACTTGCGCACGGTCGGCCAGCAGGCGCCGGCCCCTTTCGATTTGGAGGCGGCGCTGGGCGGCGGCGGTTCGATCGCGGTCAAGGGAGCGGTCGACCTTGCGCGCTCGCAACTGACGACCGACATCTCGCTTAGCGCGATCGATCTGCCGGCGCTGCAGGCTTTCGCGCAGCCGATCCTGGCGGCCAGCGTCGCGGCCGGCAAGCTCAATGCGCACGCCAGCGTCCAGACCCATTTCGCCGCCGGACAGTTCAACGTGCATGCGGAGCCGGCGAGCATCTCGCTGGACAGCTTCGAGTTGCGCCCCCCACATGAGAGCGGAAGTCCGATCGGCTGGAACAAGCTGAGCGTGTCGATTGGGCAGGCCGATCTCGCCGCGCGCCAGGCGACGGTCACCGAGGTGCGCTCCGACGGACTGCACCTGTTCCTGCGGCGCGAGCGTAACGGCCGGTTGAGTCTGGCTTCGCTGATCCGCGAGTCCGCGCCATCCGCGCGCCAGCGCGCTCCCGCCCCGCCGCGGCGCGCTGGCGCCTCCTCGAGACGCCGCGCAAGGCCGCCTGCGCGCGAGCGGCGCGCCGCATCGCCGGCGCGCAAGCGCAGGGCCGTTCAGCGTGCTCCCGCAGCGGCTGCGCCGGCGCCCGCGTCTGGATCGTGGCGCTACCGGATCGCATCCTTGGCGATCGAAAAGGCCGAAATTCGCGTCGAGGACGACACCATGGCGCGGCGGGTCGCGATGGCGGTCGCACCGCTCAACGTTCATCTGAAGGATGTGTCGAACGATCTCGCCAAGCCGCTCGCGCTCGAGGTTGACGGTGTCGTCAACCGCACGGGCAGCTTCAAGATCACCGGAACGGCCGCGCCGCAACCGCTCAAGGCCAAGCTTCGCATCGTCACCCGCCGCCTCGATCTGGCCCCGCTGGATCCCTACGTCACCAGCCATCTCAACACCACGATCGCCAGCGCTGCTCTGACCATGAACGGCGCGCTCGGCGTGGCCCGCGCGCGCAAGGAAATGCGCGTGAGCTATCGCGGCGCCGCCACCCTGGGCAGGGTGCGGATGCTCGACAAGGTGACTAAGGAAAGCTTTCTGCGCTGGAACTCCTTGAGCGCGAACGGAATCAATTTCAACCTGGGCCCGGGGCCGCCGAGGGTCCATATCGCGGCGCTGGCGCTGGCCAACTTTTACGCGCGTATCATTCTCAACAACGATGGCCGCCTGAACCTGCGCGACGTGACGGCGAGCCCCGAGGAGGCGCCCACCTCGCTGACGCGGGCTCACCCGGCCGCGGGCGCCGCAGTGACCGCCCCGCCGCCAACGCCTGCCCCAACTCCGGCGGCCGCGGGCGCCGAGGCGGCCGCGCCGGCGCAAACGCCCGGGCCGAGTCCGGCTGCCGCGGGCACCGCTGCGCCCATCGCGGCCGACCTCGAAGTGAGCCGGACTACCTTTCACGGCGGCCAGGTCAATTACACCGACAACTTCATCCGGCCCAACTACTCGGCTGACCTGACCGAGATCACCGGAAAGGTGGGATCGTTCGGCACTCGCTCGGCGGCGCCGGCCGACGTCGAACTCCAGGGACAGGTCAACGGCAACGCGCCGCTGGAGGTCAGCGGCTCGGTCAATCCGCTCGCGCCGATGGCGTTCGTCGATCTCAAGGCCAAGGCCAACGGGGTCGAGTTGACCGACCTCTCGGCCTACTCAACGAAATACACCGGCTACCCGATAACCAGAGGCATGCTCACGATCGACGTGCACTACCTGCTCGACCAGCAAAAGCTCACCGCCGAGAACCATATCTTCATCGAGCAGCTCACCTTCGGCGACAAGGTGGCAAGTCGCAGCGCGATCAATCTGCCAATCCGGCTGGCGGTCACGCTGCTCAAGAATTCGCGCGGCCAGATCGATCTTCATCTTCCCATATCCGGCTCGCTCTCCGATCCGAAGTTCAGCATCGGCGGCCTCATCCTGCACGTTTTTATGAACCTCATCGCCAAGGCCGTAACCTCGCCCTTCAGCCTGATCGCATCGGCCGTCGGCGGCGGCGGCAGCGGCGAGGATTTGAATTACGTGGAGTTCTCGCCCGGCTGGGCATCGCTGACCCCGGCTGCCAGGAGCAAGCTCGGCACGATCGCCCAGGCGTTGCAGGATCGGCCCTCGCTGCGGCTAAAGATCTGCGGCCGCGTCGATCCGAAGTTCGATCGCGCGGGCCTGCGCGAAGCGCTGGTTGCGCAGAGCGTCGCGCGGCAAAAGATCAAGGACACGGATCAGGACGAAAGCAAAGTGGACCTGGCGAGCGTGCAGGTAACTCCGGACGAGTACAATAAGTACTTAACGCGCGCCTACAAGGCCGCGGACTTTCCCAAGCCCCGCGATCTTATCGGGCTGACCAAATCGCTCCCGCCCGACGAGATGAAAAAGCTCATGATCACCAACACCAAGGTCACCGACGGCGATCTCAAGCATCTGGCCGAGGCCCGCGCCAATGCGGTTCGCCACGCGCTCAGCGCTAAGATCGATCCGGCGCGGTTGCTCGTGGTTGCGCCGAAGCTCAACGCCGATGGCATCAAGGACCACGGCCAGACCACGCGCGTCGACTTCTCGCTGGAGTGAGCGGGCCTTGCGCGCAGGCAAGCGTAATTAGAGACTGGGCGCGGGCCCCGCTTCAGCGCGGAGCGAATGCTTCCAGTGCGCGCTCATCGGGCAGCGAAACGTTGTCGCATCGCAG
>JAKAVN010000152.1 GCA_021827495.1 Deltaproteobacteria bacterium
CGTGTCCGGCACCGGGATCGCCGGGCGCGTCAGCAAGCGCGACGTGCTCGCCTACCTCGACGCGCTACAGGCGGGCCAAGTGCGGCCGCCGGCCGCTCCGGGCGGCGCGCACGGACAGGTGGCAGCGCAGGCTGCGCCCGTGGCCGAGGCCGCTCAACCCTCGGCGCCCGCCGCCGCGCGTCCAGCCGCCGCGCCGATTGGTTTGCCCGGCGTGAGCGCCTATCGGCCGCCGGTCTACGAGCCGCGCGAGGGCGACGTGGTCGAACCCTTCACCCGGCGGCGCAAGCTCATCGCCGAGCACATGGTCTACTCCAAGACCCACTCGCCGCACGTGGGCACGCTCGCCGAGGTCGATCTGACGCGCGTGATGCGCCTGCGCAACCAGCATAAGGAGGCCTTTGCCGCGCAGGAGGGCTTCGCGCTGACGCTGTTGCCGCTGGCGGCCGCGGCGGCGGTGCGCGCGCTCAAGGAGGTCCCGCGCATGAACGCCTCGGTGGTGGGCGACTCGCTGACCATCCGCCGCCAGATAAACCTTGGCATCGCGATGGACACCGGGGAGGGGCTGCTGGTGCCCGTCATCAAGGCGGCCGAGGGGATGTCGGTAGTTGGCCTGGCGCGCGAGATCGAACGGCTGCGGCGCAAGATCGCCGAGAAGAAGATCAGCGCCGACGATCTGGCGGGCGGAAGTTTCACCCTGACCAATCCGGGACGCGAGGGAAATCTGTTCGGCTTCGCGATCATTAATCAGCCGCAGGTCGGAATTCTGCGGATGGGCGAGATCAAGCAGCGGCCGATGGTGGTCGAAGCCGGCGGCGAGGACGCGATTGCGATCCGCACGATGATGTATCTCGCACTGTCGTACGACCATCGCGTGATCGACGGCGTGCTCGGCAACCGTTTTCTGTACCGCGCCGCCCGCATCCTCGAGCAAGCCGACTTCGAGTTGTAATCCTTCTCTGGATTCGCGTGCTTGTTTCGATGCCCGCGCCCGCGTCATTCGCGCAAGGGGGCACTCGCCCACCTCCCAAAATTGGGAGGGGCCAATTGTCCCGTGAGCGTCTATAATGGTGGTGCCCATGAAGGCGATGGCCGTATACACGCCCGCTGCGATCGAGACCGAGCCGCTGCGCGCGATCGAGCTTCCCGATCCCGAGCCCGGGCCGCGCGAAATCCTGGTCCGCATCAAGACCTGCGGCGTGTGCCGCACCGACCTCCATGTCGCCGAGGGCGACCTTCCGCCGCGCCATCCCCGCATCGTCCTCGGCCATGAGATCGTCGGCGCGGTCGCGCGATGCGGTCCGGGCTGCACGCGCTTCGCTCCCGGCGCGCGCGTCGGCGTCGCCTGGCTGCGCGAGACTTGCGGCCTGTGCGCGTACTGCCGGCGCGGCCGCGAAAATCTCTGTGCCGGCGCGCGTTTCACCGGCTATGACCACGACGGCGGCTATGCCGAGTTCATGACCGTGCGCGAAGACTTTGCCTACGCGCTGCCTGACGCGCTCGGCGACGAGGCTGCGGCGCCGCTCCTGTGCGCGGGGATAATCGGCTTTCGCGCGATCAAGCGCGCCGATATTCAGCCGGGCACGACCGTCGGGCTTTACGGCTTCGGCGGCTCGGCCCATATCGCGATCCAGGTGCTGAAGCATTGGCGATGCCGCGTGTTCGTGATGAGCCGCGGCGGAGGCCATCAGGAACTGGCCCGGGCGCTGGGTGCAGATTGGACCGGGCCGGCCGCCGCGCCGCCGCCGCATAAACTGGACGCCGCGATCCTGTTCGCGCCGGCTGGCGAGCTGGTGGCGCCGGCGCTGGAGGCGCTCGACCGCGGCGGAATTCTGGCCGTCGCTGGAATCTACCTGAGCCGCATCCCCGCGCTCGACTACGAGCGCCATTTGTTCTTCGAGCGCGAGCTGCGCAGCGTCACCGCCAACACCCGCGCCGACGGCGAGGAGTTTCTCAAAATCGCCACCGAAATCCCGCTGCGGACCCATACGCTTGGGATGCGCCTTGCCGAGGCCAACCGCGCGCTTATCATGCTCAAGCACGACGAGCTCAAGGGTGCCGCCGTTCTGCACATCGGCTGATTATTCCATCCGCGCCGTTGCCGC
The DNA here is from genome assembly GCA_021827495.1 of Deltaproteobacteria bacterium. Taxonomy (GTDB): domain Bacteria; phylum Desulfobacterota; class Binatia; order Binatales; family Binataceae; genus JAKAVN01. Next base: position 2,103 of record JAKAVN010000152.1, read on the forward strand.
TATCGGGGGGCCGTTCGTGAACGGCCCGTGCTGCGCATCAGGACAGATTGGCCTCGACGCAGGATGAATTTGCCTCGACGATTGACCAGTTGGTTAGAGCGCTGATAGCGTGAACAATTGATTTCCTGTGTAACAGGCGCATCGAGGTTCGGAGATTTGGATGGCGACGCAAGGGAGCGAATTCAGCAAGGGTGACGCGGCCGTGCTTGGCGACGCCGCCGTCCTGACACGCATGGACAAGGCGGTGGCGTGGGCGCGCAAGTTTTCGATTTTTCCCTATCCGTTCGCGACCGCTTGCTGCGCGATGGAATACATGTCGCTCTCGATGACGCCCTACGACATCGACCGCTTCGGCGCGCTGCTGCCGCGCTTCACCCCGCGTCAGGCCGATTTGCTGATGGTCATCGGCACGGTCACGATGCGCCAGGCGCCGATCCTGCGCCGCGTTTACGACCAGATGGCCGAGCCGAAGTGGGTGATGGCGTTCGGGGCGTGCGCCTCGACCGGCGGCTTCTATGATAACTACGCTACGCTGCCCGGCATCGACCGCATTATTCCGGTCGACGTCTACGTGCCCGGATGCCCGCCGCGGCCGGAGGCCGTGCTCGACGCCCTGATGGCGCTGCAGCGCAAAATTCAGGGCCAGAAACAGAAGCTCGGCGCCAACAGGGCCGCCTGATTCAGCCTCGACTTACCGATTACCGGACTTGCCGATTATCGATCGACCGGCGCGAGCGCGATGCAACGATACCTGACCCGCTGGCTGGATATCCCTGATCTCCGCCGGATCGAAGTCTACGAGGCGCACGGCGGCTACGGCGCGCTGCGCAAGGCGCTGTTCGAGATGACCCCGGAGCAGATCATTAACGAGGTCAAGAACTCCAACCTGCGCGGCCGCGGTGGCGCCGCCTTTCCGACCGGCGTCAAATGGAGCTTCATCCCCAAGGACTCCAAAAAGCCGGTCTACGTTTGCTGCAACGCCGACGAGAGCGAGCCGGGCACGTTTGCCAACCGCTACGAACTGGAGAACGATCCGCACGCCATAATCGAGGGCATCCTGATCGCCTGCCGCGCGGTCGGCTCGCATACCTGCTTCGTCTACATGCGCGGCGAGTTCTTCACCCAAAAACAGATCTTCGAGACCGCGCTGGGCGAGGCGCGCGCGCGCGGCTACGTCGGCGCCGACGTGATGGGCTCGGGCTTCGGCGTCGAGATAACGGTGCATCGCGGAGCCGGCGCCTACATCTGCGGCGAGGAGACCGGGCTGCTCGAGTCGCTCGAGGGCAAGCGCGCCTACCCGCGCAACCGCCCGCCCTTTCCGGCGATCCAGGGCGCCTTCGGCTGCCCCACCGTGGTTAACAACATCGAGACCCTCTCCAACGTCCCGCACATCATCGCGCGCGGCGCCGAGTGGTACAAAACGATGGGGCCGGCGAGCAGCCCCGGCAACAAGCTCTTCTGCCTCTCGGGCCACATCAACAAGCCGGGCCTGTATGAACTGCCGATGGGCTTTGCGCTGAAGGATCTGATCTACGAGGTCGGCGGCGGAATTCTCGACGGCCGCAAGCTCAAGGCGGTCATCCCCGGCGGTTCGTCGTTTCCGGTCTTCACCGCCGAGGAGGCGGTGAAGGTCAATATGGATTTCGACTCGGTGCGCGCGGCCGGCTCGCTGATGGGCACGGCCGGCGTGATGGTGATGCACGACGGGACCTGCATGGTCGAGGTGCTGCGCACCGTCGCCCACTTCTACCATCACGAGTCCTGCGGCCAGTGCACGCCATGCCGCGAGGGCACCGGCTGGATCGAGAAGCTGCTGATCGAGTTGGAGGCCGGACGCGGCCGGACCGAGGATCTCCAGACCCTGCTGAGCGTCGCCACCAACATGGAGGGCAACACCATCTGCGTGCTGGCCGACAGCCTCTCGATGCCGGTCAAGAGTTTCATCCCCAAGTTCCGCGCCGAGTTCGAGGAGCACGTGCGGCTGGGCTGCTGCCCGTTCAAAGAAGACGGCGCAACCCCGCACGCCACCGGCGGCGGCGACGGCGTTGCGCAGACGCCCGCCGCGGCTCCGAATCGCTTAAGCGCGCAGAGCACTGACACAGATGCCGAAGCTGACAATTGACGACAGGCAGGTCGAAGTCCCCGACGGGATCAACCTGATCGAGGCCGCGCGGCTTTGCGGAGTGGAAATCCCGCACTACTGCTACCATCCGGCGCTCGCCGTGGTCGGCAACTGCCGCATGTGCCTGGTCGAGGTCGAGAAGGCGCCCAAGCTGCAGATCGCATGCAACACCCGCGCCACCGACGGGATGGTGGTGCGCACCCGCAGCGAGCGCACGCAAGCGGCGCAGCGCGCGGTGCTCGAATTTCTGCTGGTCAACCATCCGATCGATTGTCCGGTGTGCGACCAGGCCGGCGAGTGCAAGCTCCAGGACTACTACATGGACTTCGACCGCCAGCCCTCGCGCTTTGAGCGGGGGCGCAAGAATCACAAGGGCAAGGCGCTCGACATCGGCGGCGGCCTGATGCTCGACCAGGAACGATGCGTCCTGTGCGCGCGATGCACGCGCTTCTTCGACGACGTCACGCATACTTCGGAACTCGCGATCTTCGAGCGCGGCGACCATAACGTGATCGACATCTATCCCGGGCGCAAGGTCGACAACTCCTACGCGCTCAACACGGTCGACATCTGTCCGGTGGGCGCGCTGACCGAGAAGGATTTTCGCTTCCGCATGCGGGTGTGGTACCTGCATCGGACGCCCTCGGTGTGCGGCGGATGCGAGCGCGGCTGCGCGATCGATATTCATCACCATCGCGGCCGCATCTACCGCTTCAAGCCGCGCCATAACCCCGAGGTCAACGGTTACTGGATGTGCGACGCGGGGCGGCGCAGTTTCCCGGCGCTGCAGAGCGAGAGCCGCCTCACCGCGCCGCTTAAACCGGCGGGCGAACGGATGGCGCCGATTGGATGGGACGCCGCGCTCGCCGAGGCCGCGGCGAAGATCGCCGAGCTAAGCCATGCGCATGGCCCGAGCGCGATCGGCGCGGTCGCCGGCGCGCATTCGACCAACGAAGAGGCTTTCGCGCTCAAGCGGCTGATGGCGGCGATCGGCTCCGGCCGAATTGCCGCGCTCGCCTGGTCGCCGGCCGACGCTCCGCGCGACGACAACCTGCTCATCCGGGCCAACCGCAATCCCAACGCCCGCGGCCTTGCCGCGATCGGGATCGGCGCGGATGGAATAGGGCCTCTCGGTGAGGCGGCCGCCGCGGGCGAGATCAAAATGCTCATTGCGATGCGCGCCGACCTGGTGCGCGCGCTCGGCGAACCCGAGTTCGTCCGCCGCTTCGGCCCGCTCGATTACCTGCTCGTGCTCGACACCGACGCCAACGAGACCGGCCAGATGGCGAACCTGGTGCTGCCGATCGCCGCCTATCCGGAACTCGACGGCAGCTTCACCAACTTCAAGGGCCAGGTGCAGCGCCTGTGCAAGGCCTTCGATCCGCCGGGCGAGGCGCGCTCCGCAATCGAGATTCTCGATGCGCTGGCCGCGCGGCTCGCGGGCGCGGCGCCGCGACCGGGCGAAGCACCCCTGGCGGCGGGCGCGGTTTTCGCGGAGATGGCCACGGCAGAGCCCGCGTTTGCCGGCCTCACCTTGGACGGACTCGGCGAGCACGGCGCGCCGTCTCGGACTCCCACCGCCTGACGGTTCCATCCGGGGCTGACCTCCCTGAGACGATCTTGGGGATTTCTCAAGGTCCGCTCGGCGGGCTTTTTGGATATGTCAAGACATGTCCAGATGGGGCTATACACGTTCAGGCGCGCAATATAATATCTGGACGGGTGGTTGCGCCTCGGGCGTGGCGGTCACATCAGGGGAGGAACGTTATGGTTAGCGCCAAACGGTATTCGATACTCAAAGCGGGAGCGGCCTCGCTCGCCGTTGCGGCGGTTGCGTTAGCCTTTGTGCCGATGGCGCACGCGCAGGCGATGGGCGAGTACGGCGCCGTGGTCGGCAACTCCGCGGGAGCGGCCGCGGCGGCTCCCAGGGCGGCGCTTCCTTCCATCCCCGTGGCTTCCGTCCATAGCGATTCGTCCGGCACGACCACGACCGAGATCGAACAACAGGACGACTCTTCCGCGGCGGCGGACGCGCAGGCCAGCGACACCGGCAGCGATCAATCCGGCGATGATTGGGAGCAGGTCAGCGGTTCAGACGCCGACCAGTGAGCGGGCCGCGGTTGAGCTGCCGCTGATTCGCCGCTCCTCACGCTAATCCCGGCCACACGGCTTCTCCGCGCATCGCGGCCGATGCGTCCCCTGCGGCTGCGCTTGTGGCCGCTCACCGGCTCGGATTAACTTCGGTTTGGCCGCATTGGGCCGGTGGGGATACGCGCGATGGCACATGCTTGGCGGCGCAGCGGGCGCCTGTTCGTGCTGAGTACGGCGATTTGCGCGATGGCGGCGCTCGCGTTCTCGGAGCCGACGCCTTCTCCGTACCAGATGATCGACGGCCACTTCTCGCAGACCGTCACGCTGCTCGCCGACGGCGAGGTGTTGATCGCGGGCGGCGGTGACACGCACGCCTCGGCTACCAATATCGCGGAGCTCTACGACCCCGCCAGCGACAGTTTCCGCCCGGCGGGCAGCGGCTTGATGAGCACGCCGCGCACGTACCACACTGCGACCCTGCTTCGCGACGGCCGCGTGCTGCTCGCGGGCGGGATGAACGCCGAAGGTAAGCCGCTGAGCAGCGCCGAGCTGTTTGACCCCAAGACCGGCAAGTTTGTCCCGACCGGCGGTATGGCCTACGCGCGCTACACGGCGAGCGCCACGGCGCTGCCCGACGGACGCGTGCTGATAGCGGGCGGCGCGGACACGCCGGAGGGCTACGCCGGCGCCGGCCAACAGCGCGCGGAGATGCAATCGCTCGACACCGCGGAACTCTACGATCCGGCGCGCGGCAGGTTTTCGCCCGCAGGCAAGAGCGAGCGCGTCTTCGACTTCACCAGCGGCAAGTTCCTGATGCGCGCGAGCATGAACGCGGCCCGCCGCGAGCATACCGCGACCCTGCTGCTCGCGGGCCCGCTCAAAGGACAGGTGCTGCTCGCGGGCGGAATCGGCGACAAGGATGTGCCGCTCGCGAGTGCGGAGCTGTTCAACCCCGCGGCCAATACTTTCACGCCGACCGGTGCGATGACGGTCGCACGCACCTACCAGACCGCGACCGGATTGCGCGACGGCCGCGTGCTGCTCGCGGGTGGCACCGACGCTGCGAACCAAGCCCTCGCCACCGCCGAGCTTTACGATCAGGCGGCCGGCAAGTTCGCGCTGACCGCCGCTCCGATGGAGCACGGGCGCTATCGCCAGACCGCAACCCTGCTCAACGACGGCAGCGTGCTGCTGGCCGGAGGCGCGAGCGACATCGGGGTCCTGGCGAACGCGGAGATCTTCGATCCGCCCAGTGGCAGGTTCCGGCCTGCGGCGCTGATGAAGGACTACCGGATGGCGGCGGGCGCGGTAGTGCTGCGCAACGGCGAGGTCTTTATCGCCGGCGGCTACAACAACCGTCCCTCTTACGCTCCCGGCGCTATCGCGATGGGCTCCGCGGCAGTGGGCTTCTCTGTGCTCAATACCGCTGAAATCTACAACCCGGCAAGCCGGCAGTTCGCCGACACGCGCTCGCTCGGCCGCCCGCCAGGCTAGACGGCTCGCCGCGGCGCGCCGGAGCGCCTTCGCCGGTCAGACTTCAAGTTGCATTCGCCTGACGCCGCTGGCGAAGCGGCGCTCATCGAGCGGCCCTCGGAACCGCCCGCAGGAAGTTAAGCGCAGCTCTATGATTTAGCGCTTGCAAAAAGAAGGCTGTTGGTGCGAGTTTAAATGCCGATTAAATAATCAAGGTTTTGGTTTAGCAGGTTGCGGAAAAAGTGTTTTTGACCCCGGACAACATTAATCCAACACTCACTCTCGTGATCGTAGTAATGCGTACTCTTCGCCGAAATCGTCTTTCGCCGGGTTTTTCCGCAACCTGTTAG
>JAKAVN010000014.1 GCA_021827495.1 Deltaproteobacteria bacterium
GAAGCGGCCGCGCGCGTCGCACTCGATACGGGCATAATGGCCGGTGGCGACGTAGTCCGCGCCGATCGCGGCGGCGCGCTCGCGGAGCCGGTCGAACTTGATCTCGCGATTGCACATCACGCACGGGTTGGGCGTGCGGCCGGCCAGATACTCGGAGACGAAATTGTCGATCACGCGGGCGCCGAATTCCGCGCGCAGATCGACCACGTAGAACGGAAAGTCCATCCGCTCCGCAACCCGGCGCGCGTCCTCGAAATCCGCGTACGAGCAACAGGTCCCGCGCCGCCGCGCCGCCGCCGCCAGCGGCGGTCCTTCCGGCGCCAAGCGCATCGCCACGCCGACCACGTCATAGCCGCGCTCACGCAAGATCGCCGCGGCCACCGAGCTGTCCACCCCGCCCGACATCGCGACCAGCACCCGCGCGCTCATCGCGTAGCCTCGGCGATGGCGGCCGGCGTGGCCGGTTCGGCCGTGGTCAACGGCTCGGCCGCTCTGACCCGCCGCCATACGCGCGGGATAATCTCGGCCACGCGCTCGATCTCGCCCTCGGTCGTGCTCCAGCCAAGGCTCAGCCGAAGCGAACTGCGCGCTTCGTCACGGCTGAGACCGATGGCGAGCAGCACGTGCGAGGGCTCGACCGCGCCGGCCGCGCACGCCGACCCCATCGAGACTTCCACCCCCTCGAGGTCGAGCGCGATCAGCATGCTTTCGCCGAGCACGTCCGGAAAAGTCAGATTGAGCGTGTTGGCAATTCTTCCGACGACCGGGCCGTTGCCAACGGCCGGACCGTTGAGACGAAGCCCCGGAATTGACGCGGACAGCCGCTCGAGCAACCGCCGCGCCATCGCCGCGACGCGCGCGGACTCCTCGTCCAGATGCGCCCGCGCGGCCTCGGCCGCCGCGCCGAAAGCAATCGCGCCGAGCAGATTAGGAGTCCCGGCGCGCATCCCGGCCTCCTGCGGCCCGCCCAGCATCGCGGGCGCGAGCGCCACGCCGCCGCGCACGTAAAGCGCGCCGATTCCCGCCGGTGCGCCCAGCTTGTGGCCGCTGAGCGTCAAAAGATCGCAGCGCAAATCACCGGCGCTCAGCGGGATTCGGCCCGCGGCCTGCACGGCGTCGATATGAAACAGCGCGCCCGCGCGTGCGATCGGTTCGGCCATCGCCACCAGATCCTGGACCGTGCCGACCTCGGCGTTGGCGAGCCCCAGCGTCACCAGCGCCGTGTCGGCGTCGAGCGCCGCGGCCACCGCCGCGGGCGCGATTCGCCCTTCGCGGTCGGGATCGATCCGGACGATCTGGAAGCCCGGCTCGAAGCCGCCGCCGGCGAGATATTCGAGCGGCGCCAGGATCGACGAATGCTCGATCGCCGAGCTGACGATCCTGCGCCGCGCCGCGCGCATCTCCGCCACGCCGCGAAGGGCGAGGTTGTTCGACTCGGTGCCTCCGCTGGTGAAGACAATTTCGCGCGCGGCGGCTCCGATGAGGCTGGCAACCTGGGCGCGGGCCTGCTCCAGCGCGCGGCGGGCGCGCTGGCCGCCGCGATGGATCGCGGCGGGATTGGCCTCGCCAGCCTCGGCGAAGCGGGCGATGGCGGCGCGCACCTCGGGCCGCAATGGCGCGCCGGCGTTATGGTCGAGATAAATGCGCATACGGGTTTGATAGGCCCAAGGCGAACGATTAACTTAGCCTAGCGGATCGGTCGGCAAAAGTCGTCGCAACGCAAGTCATCAATATGGCGATGCCTGAAGTAATCGTGGTGGGCGCGGGAATCGTGGGATGCAGCCTCGCATTCCATCGCGCCCGTGCCGGGACGGGAGCCACAATGGGCGCCAACTTCGGTCACAAGCTCTGAGCCGCCGTGATCCATAGATGAAGCGCGCTCGCCCCAGACGGCCGCGGATAGCCGTGCTGGTCGCGGCCTGTTTGGTGGCCGTGCTGGCCGTGGGATGCGTGGTCGAGAACCCGCCCCTGCCGCCTCCACCGCCGCCGCCGCCGGCCCTGCCCACCGGGCTGGTGATCCAGCCCTCGTCGCTGGCCGAAGACGCACAGGGGAATCTGTGGTTTACGATCCTGGGAATTCCCAAAGTCGGACGGCTCGACCGCAGCGGATCGCTGACCGAATTCGCACTGCCGCCGGTCAGCTTCGGCGCCAACATCGTTTACGGGCCCGATGGCAATCTGTGGATGGTCGGGATTACGACGCTCGGCTTGGCAGTCGCCGGCAACATCATCAAAATGTTGCCCGCTGGGACAAGTACGTTTTATGAACTGCCAGGCACCTGGGTGCCCGAGGGGCTGACCGTGGGGCCCGACGGTAATCTGTGGTTCACGGCATGGGCGGGCGCGAATCCGGACGGAGCGGTGACGATCGGGCGAATCACTCCGGCGGGCGCCTTGACCATCTTTCCGCTGCCCGAGGCTGGCACCGGTCCCGCCACTATCACGAGCGGCCCCGGGCCTAGCCTGTGGTTCACCGAATCGCCGGTGGGACGAATTGGCCGGGCCACGCTCGACGGCAAGGTGGTCGAATATCATCTGCCCCGCAAGGGCGCATTGCCGGCGCAGATCGCGGCCGGCTCGGACGGCAACGTCTGGTTCACGGAAAATTTCAGCGACCGGGCCGCGCGACTGACGCCCAAGGGCCAGGTCACCGAATTCACGCTGCCGGTGCGCGGCGAGTACGAGGCAATCGTGGCCGGCCACGACGGCAACCTGTGGATCGCCGTCAATCGTCCCGGCTCGGCGCCGAACTCCACGGCAGGCGCGATCGTCAGGATGACAACCACGGGCGTGGCGACCGTATTCCCGATCCCGAACAGCGCCGACGTGACCGGTCTTATCGCCCGGCGCGACGGGACGTTGTGGTTCAGCGAGCGATGGGTGACCGGCGGACCGACCTATATCGGACGCATCACCACCGCCGGCCAGATCACCGAGACTTCGCTCAGCCTCAAGAAGTGACGCGGCGCATTCGCGCGGCGCGCGCCGGCGCGACATGCGGGATCCCACTTGCGCCCACCGTCGCCATCGCGACCAGCCGCACGCTCTGCCAGCACTCGACGAACTCGGCCGCCGCCGGGCCGGCCGACGCGCTGCACTGAAATCGATCAACCTCTGCAAGGCCCGCAAGCCCTGCAAATCGGCTAAATCCTTGCCTCAGGTGCCATCGTAGTGTTCGCGCGCCAGCCTAGCGGTGGATCGCGGCGCGCGCGGGCGCCGGACCGGGCAATCCGTCGTAGACCAGCGCGCGGCCGTCGGAATGAAACCCCATCGCCGCCATCGCGCCGACCCGTGTCGAGCCGAGCGCGGCGGCGCCGTCGATCGTCTCGACCACGACTTTGCGCCTGAGCTCGATAAGGGCTCCGAGCGCGGCCGAGAACGCCTCATCGTCGAGCGCATCGATACTGATTAGCGTGCGCCCCGCAAGTCCCAGCATCACGCGTCCGGCCCGCAGGACGACAAAGTTGCCAGCCTCGCGCGCAACGCCGCATCCGGGCAGCACTGCGCCGTACGGATTGGCCGGGTCGGCGGCGCTGAGCGCGACCGGGCGCGCGCGCTCAGCGCCGCGCACCGCCGCGAGCATCTCGAGTGCGGCGGGCAGCGCGTACTGCTCGCCCGAAAGCGCGCGAACGAAGTAGCCACGCCGGATCGCGCCGGCGTACTCCATCCTGCGCAGCGCGAATGAAACCTCGCGCCACGCCAGCGGCTCGCGCTCGAGCCCGAGCATCTCGCGCGCCACGATCCCATTGCGCTTGAGCAGCATCTCGGCGCGCTCACGCGCCCGGTCGCGCGCCGCGCCGTCGCCGGTGCCGGACTGCGGCGCCGCCACTGCGGCGGCGCCCGCGCCCAGCGCCGACCAGCGCCCGCTCACGCTCGAGCGCAGACGCGCGCGCAGCGCCGCGTCGTGGCGAGTGCGGCGATGGACGCCCGGCGCCATCGCGCGCACCACCTCGGGCGCGGCCCACAGCAGGCGCAGCGGCGCGAAGCTGTCGTTGGAGACGCGGCCGGCGGCCGCGAGCCGCCATAGCGCGGCGAGCGCCGTCCGCTCCGCCAGCCCGGCGCGCTCGGCGAGCTGATCAAGGTACTGCGCGCCGCCCGCGGCCAGCGCGAGAAAGACGCTGTGCTCGTCGCGGTCGTCGAGTTCGGCGGCAGCCGCGTCCGCCGCTGCCGCATCGAAGTGCGCGCCGCCGGCGCGCCGGCGCCTCAAGAACGTGATTCGCGCCGGCACTTCGCCGCCGGCGTCTTCGCCGGGGACGGCGGCCCATACCACCTCGCCCCCGAGGCAGAGCAAATCGAGCCATTCGGGGCGGTAGCCGACAATACGCGCCGGCAGGATCGCACGCTCCCACAGCTCGGGACTCAACGCGATGCCCGAGAGCTGTTCGAGCACGGCGGCGACGCCGGACTGGCCGGCGGCGATTCCCGCGCCGCCCACATGATTCCATCGCAGCCGAAAAGCGGCGTACTCGTGGTCGGCGCAGGGCTCGGTTTCGGAGCGCAGCCGGCTAAGCGTCCGGCGATGAATCTTCTCCAAGTTGTAGCGGTCGCACCATTGTTCGGCGCCGGCCGTGGCGTGCGCGCGGATGGCGCCGAGCGCCGGGCGGCGCGGCGTGAAATGGCCGCGGAAGACCAGCCCCTTCGCTTCGAGCGCGAGCAGATGCCGCTCGAGCGCAGCCGGCGCCATCCTTAGCCGCTCGCCGAGTTCCGCGGTCTCGAGCGGTCCCGACGTCGCCATCGCGCGGCGAACGATCTCGCGTTGCGCGTCGCCGGCTTCGGGTGCGCAGGCCTCGCGGGTCGCGGCCGCCGGCGGCGCCTCGGCATGGCGCTCGATGCGCGCTTCGGGATAGGCCGCGGCGAAAAGCGCGGCATCCTCGGCCGCGATCAGCAGCTCGGGCGCGCCGGGCGCCAGGTGCGCGCGCACCACGCGGCCTTCGCGCTCCAGCGCGGAGAGCATCGCATGCGCCTCACCGGCGACGCGCTCCTCCAGCGCGCCGGTGGCGAGCGCGCCGTGCGCGCGGATCAATTCATACAGCTCGTCGCGATCGCGCGCGCGGCGCGCCATCGCCCGGCCGCTGGCTTCGGCCGCGACGCTCTCGACCGCGTCCGCCGCGAGCATCGTGGACAGGTCCTCCGTTCGCAGCACCTCCTCGGCCATCGTGCGGTTGAGCGAGACCGTGCGGCTGCGGCGGTTGGCGCGCTCGCCGTCGTCGAGGAACGAGTAGTCCCAGGCGAGCAGGATGCGATGGGCAAAGACCGAGGGCGCCACGGCGTCGACCGTCACGACCCGCATCGCGCCCTGCTCGATCCCGCGCAGCAGCTCGACAATACGACTGATATCGGCCGACTCGGTGAGGCACTCGCGCATCGTCTCGGCGATGATGAAATGGTCCGGCAGTTCGACCTCGGGCGGGCGATTCTCCAGGCAGGCCTCGCGCTGCGGGAAAATCGCGGCGGCGAGTTCCTGCGCGCGCAGCCGCTGGATCTAGGCCGGCACCTTGCGCCCCCGCGCCGAGCGCATCACCGCCAGCGCCCGCGTCGCGACGTGGCGCATGCGGACCTCGAACATCGGCGCGGCCAGCAGCGCCTGCTCGAGCACGCGGCGCACGCTGCGCGAGGAAAGCATCGCGATGAGCGAATCGAGCGGGAAACTGTGGCGCGCGTTGAGCGCGAGCAGCACCGCGTCGTCAATCGCCGAGGCCTGAATTTCGAAGTCGAACGACTGGCAAAGCCGTTTGCGCAGCGCCAGCCCCAGCCCGCGGTTGACGCGCATCCCGAACGGCGAGTGAATCACCACCTGGGTGCCGCCGAGGCCGTCGAAGAAGCGCTCGACCACCAGCGTGCGCTGGTTCGGAATCGCGCCGAGCGCGCCCTGGCCGCGGCGCACATAGGCGACGGCCTGAGTCGCCGCGCGCTCGTCCATCGCGCAGTCACCGCAAAGGAAGGCGGCAGCCGCGGCCACGCCGGCGCGCGTAATGCGCTCGAAGATTTCACCGCGCAGCTCCGAGACTTCCGACGACAGCGCGGGCGAGCGGCCCGCCGCCTCGGTCTGCCAAAACGGCAGCGACGGCGCCATCCCAGGCGCCGGCTCGACCAGGAAGCGGTTGCGCGAGATTCCGAGCACCCGCCACGGCATCGAGCCCAGCGCGAAGATGTCGCCGCGCGAGGACTCCTGGGCGAAGTCCTCTTCGACCTCGCCGATCTTGCGCCCCTGCGATTCGATCACGACATCGAGGTTGCCGCTTTCGGGAATCGTGCCGCCCGCAGTGATCGCGGCCAGGCGCGCGCCGCGTCTGGCGCGCACGCGAGTGCCGATGCGGTCGTGGAAGATCTTCGGCGCCGCGCCCTGGATCCGCGCCGGCAGTTCGGCCGCCATCTGATCGAGCAGCTGCGCCAGCGCGCCGCGGTCGAGCTCGGCGAAGTTATACGCGCCGCGCAGAACGCGCAGCAGGTCGGCCTCGCCGATTTCCTCCTCCTCGGCGGCGATCGCGACGATTTGCTGGGCCGCGACGTCAAGGCATCCGGCCGGAATCTCGACCTCATCGAGCCGGCCCTGGCGGATCGCGCGCACCGCGGCGGCGCATTCGAGCAGATCGTCGAGCGTGAGCGCGAAGAGGCGCCCTTTGGGCGTCGCGCCGAGGCGATGGCCCGAGCGGCCGATACGCTGGATCGCGGCCGCGATGCTCTTGGGCGAGTCGATCTGGCAAACCAGCTCGACCGCGCCGACGTCGATCCCCAGTTCCAGCGACGCGGTCGCAACCAGCGCGCGCAGCTCGCCGCGCTTGAGGCGCTGCTCGGCCTCCAGCCGCTCGGCGCGCGCCAGACTCCCGTGATGCGCCATCACGGCGCCGGCGCCGAGGCGCTTTTGCAAGTTGAGCGCGATGCGCTCGGCCCAGCGCCGGCTCAGCGTGAAGACCAGCGTGGTGCGATGCTCCCTGACCAGCGCGGCGACCGCGTCGTACATCGCCTCCCAGTGCTGATGAGTCGCAAGCGGGCCGAGCTCGGGCCCCGGTGCGATAACCTGGAGATCCATCCGGCGCGCGGGATCGTCGGCGCGCACCACTTTCACCGGGCGCGGGCTGTGTACGCCGTCGGCGCCGATCTCAGCGCCGGCGAGAAACCCGGCCAGCCGCTCGATCGGATTGAGCGTCGCGGAAAGCCCGATTCGCGCCGGGCGCGGCGCGCCGGTTGCGCGCACCATCCGCTCCAGCCGCTCCAGCGTGAGCATCAGGTGCGCGCCGCGCTTGTTGGGCGCGAGCGCGTGCAGCTCATCGACCATCACGTAACGCACGGCGCTTAGGCTGTGACGGAAGCGCGGCGAGGTCAGCAGGATGAAGAGCGATTCAGGCGTGGTGACCAGGATATGGGGTGGCCGGCGCAGCATCGCCGAGCGCTCGCTGGCCGGCGTGTCGCCGGTGCGCAGCCCAGCACGTACTTCAAGTATAAGTTTAATTTCTTCGGAGCGGCCCGCGTCCCCGGCCAGGCGCCGCGCCGTCCGCCGAATCCCGACCAGCGGCTCTTCGAGATTTACCCGAATGTCATTGGCGAGCGCCTTGAGCGGCGAGACGTAGAGCACCGAGACGCGGTCGCCGAGTTCCCCGCGCTCGGCGTCGCGGAAGAGCCGGTCGATGGCCCACATGAAGGCGGCGAGCGTCTTGCCGCTGCCGGTGGGCGCGCACAGGAGTACGTCATGGCCGGGGGGCGCATCGCATTGGGCGATTACCGGCCAGCCCCGGCTCTGGGCCGGCGCAGGCTCGCCGAAGCGCTCAACGAACCAAGCGCGGACGGCGGGATGGAAGGCGTCGAGCACGGAGGCCATCGGCGCTCTTTATAGCATCCTGGCGGGTTGGTAAAAAAACACGGGCCGTTCACGAACGGCCCCTACGGAAACAGAATGGCGGCTCCCGCACAAAACCCCGGCCGTTCACGAACAGCCCTTACGGCAACACCACGGCGGCTCCCGACGGAAAGGGAGGCAGAAGTCGCGCGTCTCCTAAGACTTGAGCAACTCGGGCAGACGCTGGGTGAACTCGCTGCGCGAGAGCGTCATCTCGAAGCCCGCGTCGCGCGCCGCGCGCAGCGCCTTGAGGTCGACGTGCGAGGCGAAACCGATAAGCCGCGCGCCGGGCGCTGCGGCGCGCATCGCGCCGGCGGTGTCGAGCGCGGGAAACTGCGGGTCGGCGAGGTCGGCGAAGATTATCGCCGGCGGCTCTTCGGCGCAGCGCGCGTTGGCTTCGTCGAGAGAGCTCGCGTACACCACGTCGACACCCAAGGCGTGGGACACCGCGTCCACCTTGGAACGAAAGAGCAAATCGTGCATCAAGCCGAGGATCCGGTTCATGGGCTATTGCTCCCTGAATCGCGCGGCGGAAAACGCGCCCAATTCTATCGCGGGGCGGCGCCCCTTGACCAAATCGGCGATGATCTCGCCGGTGATTGCGGAGAGCAGGATACCGCTGCGAAAGTGGCCGGCGGCCCATAACACGTTGGGCACGCTGGGCGAAAAACCGAGCACGGGCAGTAGATCGCGGGTGGCCGGACGCAGGCCGGCCCAAGCCTGGCGAAAGGCCGCAGTCCCCAGCCCGGGCACGATCGCGGCCGCGCCGCGCGTGATCTTCTCGATCCCCGCCAGCGTGACGGCCTTGTTATAGCCCGCCTCCTCCGTGGTCGAGCCGGCAAGCAGGCGGCCGTCGCGCCGCGGCACCAGGTAGCCGCGCAGCGAGAACAGCGCGGGGCCGATGGTTCCGGGCGCGGCCTCGAGGCATACGATCTGACCGCGCACCGGACGGAGCTTCACCCGGTCGGCCTCGAGGCCGCGGATTTCACCCGCCCACGACCCGGCCGCGTTGATCACCACGTCGGCCTCGCGCGTCGCGCCGTCATCCATCAGCACACCGGCGGCGCGACCGCCGCGAATCGCCAGGGCCTCGACCAGCGCCCCTTCGGCGAATTCAGCGCCCGCCTTGCGCGCGGCGGCGGCGTAGGCCTGCGTGAGCTTGCGGTTGTCGGTGCGCCGGTTGGTCGGCATGTGGATGGCGTAGACGGTTTCCGGCGAGAGCATCGGTTCGATCCGCCGCGCCTCGGCGCCGCTTAACTCCTCGACCTCGGCGCCGGCCGTCCGTTGCCACTTGGCACGCCGCTCGAGCTGGGCGCGCTCGGCCGCATCCAGGGCGACGTAGAGGATTCCAGCGCGATCATATTCGGGGTCGATGCCGCCGTCGCGCATCAGGCGATCGACAATCGCCTCGAAGGCGTCACGCGCCTTCATGCAAAAATCGAAAAAGGGGCCGGGGCCATCGGCTTCGGCCTGCGGTGCGATCATCCCGGCGGCGGCCCACGACGCCTCCTGCCCCACCCGGCCGCGCTCGAGCACGGTGGTGGCGACGCCCTCGGCGGCCAGCCGCCATGCCACCGAGCATCCGATGATCCCGCCGCCTATGACGATCGCCTTCAATCCCTTGCGCTCCCTGCCGCGGCCGCGCTCACGCGCATCTTCAACGATTCAGCTTAGCTGCGCCGGGCGCGGCGCGAAAGCCAGCGGCGCGGCGGTGTGAAAGCGCCAAGGGTGATGCTAAAAGCCCTCACTGGAAAGGGTCCGCTGGAGAATCGGAAGGGAGCGAGAGGCCGCACGGCGGGCGGCGGCCTCGGGCTATGCCCGCGGAGGAACGCCATGGCAAAGGTCATCCGGGCGATCGAAACGAAACTCATCCACGCGGGCGAGCCGGAGCCGCTCATCGGCGGCGCGGTCGCGATGCCGATATTTCAGTCGGCGACCTTCGCCTATCGCGGCGAGCAAACCTACCACGACCTGCGCTACATCCGGCTCAGCAACACGCCCAATCACGAGGTGCTGCATCGCAAGCTGGCGGCGCTCGAGAATGCCGAAGCGGCGCTGGTAACGGCGAGCGGGATGGCGGCGATTTCGACCACGCTGCTGGCGCTGCTCGGCGCGGACGGCCATCTGCTGGCCCAGGATTGCCTATACGGCGGCACTCACGACCTGCTCACGTCCGATTTGCCGGCGCTGGGGATAAAGACGGATTTCATCGACGGCAACGACCCGGCCTCGTGGCGCCAAAGGCTAACCCAGCGCACGCGTGCGATTTACGTCGAGACGGTTTCCAATCCGCTGATGGGCGTGGCGGACCTGCGCGCGGTGGTCGAGTTCGCCAATGCGCACGGGCTGGTGTCGATCATCGACAACACGTTCGCAAGCCCGGTGAACTTCCGTCCGGCCGAGATGGGCTTCGATCTCTCGCTGCACAGTTGCACCAAGTATTTAAACGGCCACTCGGATATCGTGGCCGGCGCCGTGATCGGACGCTCCGAACTGGTGCGGAAGGTGGCGCATAAGCTCAACCATCTGGGCGGCGTGCTCGATCCGCACGCCTGCTTTCTGCTGCATCGCGGGATGAAGACGCTGGCGGTGCGGGTGCGCTACCAGAACGAGAGCGCGCTCAAGATCGCGCGTTTTCTGGAGGCCCATCCCAAGGTCCGCCAGGTCAACTACCCGGGCCTGGAGAGCAGCCCCGACCATCTGCGCGCCTGCGAGCTGCTCGATGGTTTCGGCGGGATGCTGAGCTTCGAAGTGGAGGGCGGAGTGGCCGCCGCCAACGGCTTTATCGCGCATGTCACGCTGCCCATCTCGGCGCCCAGCCTGGGCGGGGTCGAGAGCCTGATCACGCGGCCTGCGACGACCTCGCATTCCGGAATGTCAGCCGAGGAGCGCTCGCGCGCCGGGATCGCCGAGGGGCTGATCCGTTTCTCGGTGGGACTCGAAGCGACCGAGGATTTGATCGAGGATTTTACGCGCGCCCTGGCCGCTTGCTGAGGCTCGCCCGTCAACGCGACACCGCCCGCGGCGCGCTTTATGCTTCTCCTCTGATCGCGGGCAGATTTCGCACATGGATTGCGTCTGATTCGAGACGCTTGGCGGTCTCGATGCCTCAATCCTGAGTCATAGCGGAACAGAAACATTCGGCATAGGTCGGCGGGACTCGCCGGTGGTGGACACTCCCGCACAGGTTAAACCGTTTAAGAGCGGGATCGCGCTTGTTACGACGAATTGCTACGATTATGCGGCTTTTCCGTCTCGGGGGACCGTTGGCAAAGAGCCAGCCTATGGCAGTCAGGAAAACCGGGCCGACAGCTTCGAGCGTTGACGCGCGTACGTCGGCCGATACGCTGACGTGCGCAGCGCCCACTCCAGCCATAGAATTTGAGCCGCGGGAGGGCGGGCGGCTGGCCGAGGCGTACGATTCCGCGACGATGAGTCGGGGCTGGAGCCTGCGCCTGATGCGCTCGGGCGCGGCCCTGCTGGTCATCTTCGAGGTCATATACTTCATCTTTGATCGCTATATTTCTCCACCGCTGACGCCGGCAACTACAGCGCTGCACGCTGGCGCGGTGGGCCTCACGGTGCTTGTGCTGGCGCTCACGACGTCAAAACGTTTCGAGCGCAAGTGGCAGCCGATCTGCCTTGCGAACCTGCTGGCGATCTATGGAGTAACGCTGGCACTACGGCTGCTCAACGGCGAGACCGAGCCGCTGTTCATCACTGTGGCGCTCAGCCTGGTTGGCACTGGCGCGCTACTGCCGTGGTCGAATCGCTGGCAGGCCGGGCTGAGCGCGGCTGCTTTGGCCACGATGGGGATGCTGGCGTTAGTGCCTGCGCCGGCCGACTCGCAGGTCGGCTACCAATGCGTTGGCGTGCTGACAGCAGCCATCCTCGGGCACTTTATCCTGCTGATGCGCCATGGGTACCAAGCCGAACTGGCCGGGTGGATGAGCAGCCTGCGCGACAGCCATCAGGACTTGGCCGACGCGCTCGCGCGCAGCGCGGCGGTAATGGCCGAGCGCGAGCTGGCCGAGCGCCGCCTGCGCAACAGCGAAGCGAAGCTGCGCAAGGTGTTCGAGGCGAGCTGCGACGCGATCACCATCAACCGGCTGAGTGACGGCCGCTATCTCGACCGCAACCAAGGCTTCTGCGACGAAACGGGATACACGCGCGAGGAGACCCTCGGGCGCACCCCGGGCGAGATGGGGCTCTGGGCCGACCTGGAGCAGCTGCGGAGCTTCTTGCGCCTGCTCAAGGCCGAGGGGCGAGTGCGCAATCTCGAGTGCACCTTCCGCGCGAAGAACGGCCGCCTCGCTCAGCACCTGATGTCGGCCTCGGTGATGGAGCTCGATGGCGAGGCCTGCGTGGTGTCGATCATGCGTAACATCGGCGAGCTCAAGCAGACCCAGCGCGAACTGGCCGAGGCACGCGAGGCGCTCTCGGCCGAGGTGCGCGAACTCGAAGCGAGCCAGCGCCACTTGCGCAACCGCGAAGCCGATCTGCACAAGGTGTTCGAGGCCAGCGTCGACGCGATCGCGATCAGCCGCATCCCCGACGCCCGCCTGCTCGACTGCAACCTCGAGTTCCTCAGGATAACCGGGCTCAGCCGCGAAGAAACGCGGGCGTTGACCATACCCGAGATGGCCATCTGGGCCCGTGTCGAGCAGTACCGGGATTTCGTCCGCCAGCTCAAGGAGCACGGCTTCGTGCGCGGCATGGAGATCGACCTGAGAAGGCGCGACGGCGTGGTGATGCCCTTCCTCCTATCGGCGGTAAAGACTGAGATCGACGGCCAGCCCTGTGTCGTGACCGTCACCCGCGACATCAGCCAGCTCAAGCGCACGGAGTGCGAGCTGGTCGCCGCGCGCGAGGCCGCGCTGGCCGGGTCGGAGGCCAAGTCCGAGTTCCTCTCGGTCATGTCGCATGAGATCCGCACGCCGATGAACGCGATCCTCGGGATGGCCGACCTGCTGTGGGAAACGCCGCTCGGGGCGGAGCAGCGGCGCTATCTCGACACCATGCGTAGGAACGGCAACTCGCTGCTCAGCCTGATAAACGGCATCCTCGACCTGGCCAAGGTCGAGAGCGGGCGGCTGAGCCTCGAGCGCGTCGGCTTCAACCTGGTCGAACTGTGTGAGGATGTGATCGAGACGCTGGGCGTGCGCGCCCACGAAAAGGGCCTCGAACTGGCACTGCGCATCCGGCCCGGCGTCTCCACCGCGCTGATCGGCGATCCGCTGCGCCTGCGCCAGATTCTGATCAATCTGCTCGGCAACGCGATCAAATTCACCAAGCACGGCGAAGTGACGTTGACCGTCGAGGCGGCCGCCCCCGCGCAGTTGAGCGAATTCCTGGTCCCGCCGCCCGGGACCGAAGCCGCCTGCGGACCCTTGGACGCCGACACGCCGCAGACCCGCCAGCTCCTGCGCTTCGTGGTCCGCGACACCGGCGTAGGGATCGCCGCCGACAAGCTGGAGGCAATCTTCTCGAACTTCACTCAAGCCGATTCGACCATCGGCCGCAAATACGGCGGCAGTGGCCTCGGACTGGCGATCGTCAAGCGCCTGGTCGAGTTGATGAACGGACAGATCGAAGCCGACAGCCGTCTCGGCGAGGGCACCACTTTAAGCTTTGTCGTCCCGCTCGACATTCAGCCTGGAGCCGCCACGGGATCGCCTGCTTGCGCCGCCGCAGCCGACGGCCATGCGTATCGCAACGGCGGCGCGGCGACTGGGGCGGCGGATGCCGCCGCTGTCCCGCCCGGCGCCGCCAGGCCGCGCGCGGTGGCGCGCGGCGCCACCGCGATGGTCACGCGGCCGCTCAGAATTCTGCTCGCCGAAGATTCCCCGGATAACCGCCTCTTGATCGAAGTCTATCTCAAGAGCACTCCGTACCGGCTCGATTACGCGGAGGACGGCGAGGCCGCGGTGCGCAAGTTCATGACCGCACAGTATGACGCGATCCTGATGGACCTCCAGATGCCCGTGATGGACGGCTACGAAGCGGTCGCCGAAATCCGCCGCCTGGAGCAAACCGGCCATCGCCGCCGCACGCCGATCATCGTTTTGACAGCCTCCGCGGACGACGAAGCGGCCCGCATGAGTTTTAAAATGGGATGCGACGCCCACGTGACCAAACCGGTGAAACGCTCCACCCTGCTCGAAGCGATCCGCGACGCGGTCGAGCCGGCCGCGCAAGCCGCGCCCTCCAGCATCGGCAACGGCGGCTCCGCAGACCCCGCCGCAAAGGTCCCGCAGGAGCCGCTCGTGGTTCAGCTCGACCAGGATCTGCGCGACCTCGTCCCGGGCTTTCTCGCCCGCAAGCGCGAGGACGCCTGCGCTATCCTGGCCGCGGCGGAGCACGGCGAATCCGAAGCCATCGCACGGCTGGGCCACAACATGCGGGGCGAAGGCGGCAGCTATGGACTCGACACAATCAGCGAAATCGGCCGGGAACTCGAGCAGGCGGGCAAGGTAAGCGACCTCGACGCGGCAAGGCGCCTGGCCCGCAATCTGATTAGCTTCCTCGACCGGATCGAGATCGTATACCACCCGACGGAAGACTGATTTTTTCACCGACCCTCGCGGCGCGCCTCCACTGGCGGCGCTTCGGCAACTCGCGCGCATGCGCCCATCGCCTCGCGATCCATCCTCGCGTGCGCGCCCGCACGAACGGCTAGGGCAATGCGGCGACGGCCTCGATTTCGATCAGCAGCCCGTCGATCGCCAGCGCCGCCACGCCGATGAGCGTCGACGCGGGCGCGTTCTCCTTGGGAAAGAACTCGCGGCGCATGTCGGCAATCGCCCGGTAGTCGTCCGGTTTGTAGTTGACCACGTAGGTGTTCATCTTGACCACGTCGGCGAGCGACGCGCCGGCGCTCTTGAGCGCCGCGGCCAGGTTCTCGGCCGCCTTGCGCGCCTGCGTTTTCAGATCGCCGCGGCCCACTATCTGGCCCTCCTTGTCGACCGCCACCTGGCCCGCGACGAACAGCATCCGGCCGCCCGCAACCGTGACGACGTGAGTGTAGCCGCGCGGGGCATGGAGGGTGTCTGGGTTGATGAACTTCTTTTCCATCGCCGGTCTCCTTACTCATGCGCCGGGGAGCAGTTGCGCAATTCGCCGGGCAACGCGCTCACGGCCTGTCAGCTTTGAGCCTTCGATACGGCGTCACAACCTCGCCGGGGCCCTAAAACTTCGAGTACCAGGGCGAGCGATGTGGATCCCGGAGCTGGAAGTCGATCTGGAAGGCCCGCAACAGCGTGCCCTGCTCGTGCTCCAGCGAGAGCCGGGCGTCCTCGAGGTCAACCTCGGCCTGCACCTGGTTGCCCTGCGCCGAGATCAACTGCTCCTGGAACTGCAACAGGTCATGCGTGGTCGCCATGCCGACCTTGAAGCGCACTTCCTCGTCGTGGAGCGATTGCGCGGCGTAGTAGGTCGCCTCGCGGGTGGCCTGGACACGCTTCTGGTCGGCCCCGAGGTTGGCGAGCGCGGTCTGCACGGCGACCACCGCGGTCGAGATCGACGCCCGGTACTGCATCCTCATCGTCTCGTACTGCACACGGGTCTGCGCCAGCACCGCGCGCGCGGCGGCGTTGTCGATCGGGAACTCGAAGTTCATTACCGCCGCGTAGTTGTAAAAGCTGAAGCCCCACAGGCGACTGAGCGCGTCGCCGTAGAGGCCTTTGAACGGCAGCCTGATGCCTTGCGTCGCCAACCTTGTAGTGCAGTTGGGCGTGATGCCGGGAAACACCGAGAGGCAGTTAGTCGCGCCGGCGGTGGAGGTGAGGCCGAACTGCGCGCCCAGGTTGAGTTGCGGCAGGGTCTGGTTCTCGGAGAACTTGACCTGCATCAGGGCGCCGCGGATCGCCTCGCGCATCGCCGCCAGCGAGGGCCGATACTGAATCGCGGTCTCCAGTGCGACCTCCTCGTTAGGGTTATTCTCCCTGGCCGGATTAGGCTTGTCGGTCGGCTCGATCTCCTGCGGCATGAAGGTCGACGACGGGTTCAGCATTATGTCCTGGCGCAGCGCCGCGCGCGCGGCGCGCGCCGCCGCTTGGGCGGTGTAGACGTTGGCCGCCGAGGTCGCTTCGGCGGATTGCGCCTCCTGCAGATCGATCGGCGCGAGGGTGCCGACCTGCAAGGCGATCCGGTTCTGGCGCACCAGATCACTGTTGAGCCTGAGCGCATACTCGGCCACTTGCAGGTTCTCCTCGGCCTGCACCAGGTTCCAATAGTCGGTGCCGACCCGGAGCACGAAGTCTTCGATATTCTGCTCCATGTTCCACTGCGACTGCTTCTGCGAGGACTGGGCGATACGCACGTTGAGCGTGGCGAAGTTCCAGCCGAAGTTGCGCAACAGCGGCTGCGACACCGACAAATCGAGTTGCGGAACGTATGCCGGGTTGACCGAAGAGAAGATCGAGTTGGAATAGAGGCGCTGGTTGTCGAAGGTGATGCCGAAGGTGCCGTTAGTCAGCGCCGACACCTTGTTGAGCCCGAAGTTCCAGTCGTACAACTTGTTGGTAAACGCGTTGCCGCTGGCCTCGAATGGCGAGGTGACCGGCACCACGCTCTTCATGATGTCGCTTTCGGCGGCGAGCGACGGATCGAACGCGCCGTTGGCGGTCTTGACCGCCTCCTCGCTGGCCAGCGGATCAAGCTCGGCCACTTTGACGCTGGGATTGTTCATCAGCGCGATATAAATCGCCTGCTTCAGCGACAGGCCGCGCACCGTGTCGTCGCGCGAGCGCAGGTAGGATTGGCTGATGATGCTCTCGGGCGGCACCTGCTCGGTGGGCGACATCTGCTTGGCGAAGATTCCGGGCAGCGACAGCACCGAGGCGCCCTGCTCAAACGGCGCGGTCTGGCTCGAGGGCGTGTCGAGGTCGGGCGCGGGCTGCTCGGGCACCGGGATGACCTGTTGGTTGCGCGGGGTGGCGATCGGCGGCAACTTCGGCACGCCAACGGCAAGCCCCGACGGTGGCGCGGCCGCTGGCATCGGCGCCGTCTGTGCGCGCGGCGAAGAGGCTCCGCCCGCCAGCGCCGGCAAAATCAACATCATGAGCACGGCAAAGGTCTTGCGCAACATTTGGGTCCGAAACCTCCTTGAGTAGCCTGCGGACTTACACCAAGACGAAACTGCTGGCTGGTGCGTTTCGCAAATCGGGCGAAAGGCGCACAGGGCACTTTTGCCCAAACGCGCCGCGCTTGCAACGCGCCGCCGCCTTCCGGATCATAGCCGGGCGCGCTATCGATTCGCCGGATGCGCCCGCGCGAAAGCGACCGCCGCATCATCCGATGAGAATTTCTTCGGCCTCGAGCGGAATCACTCGCTTCGCACCCGCCATTGCGCTGGCACTCGCCATCGCGGGACACGCCGGCATCGCGCACGCGCAAGCGCCCGCGCCACCGCCTGGTCCCCCGCCGCTGACGCAGCCCTCGGTGCCGGTTTTGCCCGGCGCGCCGGCGCCGCTGGTGAGTGTGCCGCTGGTGGTGTCGACGCCGCTGGCAACGCCCGTGCCCATTCCAACCGCGTTGCCGACGCCTGTGCCACGGCTATTCAATTGCAGTTGCTTTACCACGGCCTCGGGTACGCAATGGTCGGGCACTGTGACGGCGCCCGATTATGCGGCGGCGCGCGCCGCCGCGTCAGGCGCCTGTTTCAGCTACCTCATGCGCACGCCGCAGTCGCCTTTTATTCCGCCCGTACAGTCTCCGGGGCTCAATGCCGAGACCGAAGCCAATGCCGCGGCTGCGGCCACGCCCGGCGTTGGAGCGATGGCTGGGGGACCGTTAACGGGCGCCTCAAACTCGCCTGCCGCGGCCTTGCAGAACTCCCCTTCGCTTACCGGGCAGACCTTCTGCAACGTCTGCGCCTGTAACTGAGCTCCGCGCGGCGATGCCGCGGCGAGGCCGTGAAACCCGCCGCCCTCGCCACGCGCCTACTCGATGTCGTCCTGGCTGGGCGGCGGCGAACTCTGGCTGGGCGGCGGCGAACTGTTGGGTGGCTTAGCCTGGCTGGATTGGTGATGGCCCGACTCGTACTTGTAGCCCTGGTAGGCGAGACTCGGAACCGCAAGCCACAGGCAGCCGCTGCATCCCGCGCTCATCGCCAATAGCGCCACCGCCGCCGCCAACCGCGCCGCCACCGACCTCCATCCATCTTTACGCTTGCCACCTTGGTATTTCATCGGTATTTCATCCTGGCTCCCCTCTTGGCAAGGCCACCATCAAAAAGTCGCAAGAACCCTGCATGGCCACGCCCTGCTGCTTGAGTTGCGCCCGAGAAGAGACGTATGTTCTGAGCGCTTGGGCCCGGAGTAGTACGCAGCGATTTAAGACGCGCAAGACCCGACGGCTCAGTTTGCGGACGGAGGTATATCATGGCGGGCCAGTTTCAGTACCTTTTCAGCCCCATCCAGATCGGTCCGGTCAAGATTCGCAACCGCATCTTCTCGCCGCCCTACGAGACCAATTTGGTCGAGGATGAGGCGCGCGGCTGGTGGGACCGCCTGGCGCATTACCATGCCGAGCGGGCCAAGGGCGGAATCGGCCTGATCGTGATGTCCGATATCTGCGCCCATCAGGCCGCAGTAGTATATACGATGACGCCGATCGACGACC
Organism: Deltaproteobacteria bacterium; assembly: GCA_021827495.1. Taxonomy (GTDB): domain Bacteria; phylum Desulfobacterota; class Binatia; order Binatales; family Binataceae; genus JAKAVN01. The sequence continues at coordinate 18,458 of JAKAVN010000014.1, forward strand.
GCCACACGCCCCATCTGCGCAAGGTCACCGACATGGTTCACGCGCACGGGGCGAAAATCTTTCAGCTTATCCACAACCCGGGACGGCAAGCGCAGCCAATGTGGTCGCATCATGCCAACTGGGGCCCCTCGCCGATCCGCGGCCCTTTCAACGTCGAAATCCCGCACGAGATGGACCAGGACGACATCCGCGAGATGGTGGCTGGCTATGCGCGCACCGCGCGGATTATCAAGGAGGCGGGCTTCGATGGTATCGAGCTGCAAGGGTCGCACGGCTTCATGATCGGCAGTTTTCTGTCGCCGGCCAGCAACAAGCGCAGCGATGAATACGGCGGATCGCTTGAGAATCGCATGCGTTTTCTCAACCAAATCCTCGAAGGGATACGCGAACAGGTCGGGCGCGACCTGGCGCTGGGCGCAAGCATCAGCGTCGACGAGCTGAACCCTAACGGGCTGAACATCGAAGGAACCCAGGAGATCGCGGCCCGGCTCGATTCAGGCGGCATGGTCGATTACCTCAATACTCGCATCGGTGATTATGCGGCGGTCCCCATCTGGATCGGTGACATGAGCGTAGCGCCGGGTGCGGCGGTGCCCTATGCGGCGGCCATCAAGCGTGTGGTCAAGATGCCGGTGGCGACCGTGCTGAGGATCAAGGATCCACTGCACGCCGAGCAAATCCTGGCCGACGGAGCGGCGGACATGATTGGGATGGGGCGGGCGACCCTGTGCGACCCCGAACTTGCGCGCAAGGCCGAAACCGGCCGCCTGGAGGAGATTCGCCTTTGCATTTCGTGCAACCAGGGCTGCATCAGGCGCGTGCAGATGGGGCTTACCATCGAGTGCGTGCTCAACCCGGTGGCCGGCCTGGAGCGCCAGTACGGGACCGGCAAGATCAACCCCGCCGCGCGCAGGAAACGGGTGGTGGTGGTGGGCGGTGGCCCCGCGGGGCTCAAGGCGGCCGAGACTCTGGCGCTGCGCCAGCATAAGGTTATTCTGCTCGAGCGCGAGGCTGAGCTGGGCGGCCAGATTCTGCTTGCGGGGCGGCTGCCGGGCCGCGAAGAGATAACCGAATCGGTTTCCCACCTGGCCGGCCAGATTCGCCGCCTGGGCGTGGAGACGCATCTAAAGGTCGCCGCAACACCCGAGAAAATCAAGGAGTTAGCCCCCGATGCGGTCATCCTGGCGACCGGCTCGGCCCCACTGGCGCCGAAGATTCCAGGCATGAACGGCTTCCCAATCTATCACGCGATACAGGTGATCAAGCGCGAGGTCGAGCCGGGCAAGAACGTGCTGGTCTACGATTGCGGAGAAAGTCACTGGAAGTTCTGCGGCACCGCCGAGCTGCTCGCCCAGCAGGGCCGGAAGGTAACGGTCGTCACGCCGCGGCTATTTCTCGGCTTCGGCATCCCGCCGACCGCGGTGCCAGGCGTCTACGAACGGCTGGCGGAACACGACGCCACAGTGATCGAGCATACGGCGCTAGTGCGCATCGATAAGGGCGCGGTCGTCCTGATGGACGTTTTCTCGCACAAGGAGAGGGTGCTCGCCGGGATCGATACGGTGGTATGGGTGGGCGACGACCACGTGGTCAACGACCTTCACGGCGTGCTCAAGGGCACCGTGCCGGAAGTCTACGCCGTGGGCGACTGCGTGGCCCCGCGTAAAATCGACGCCGCCATACGCGAAGGATTTTTCACGGCCCTGAAAGTTTGAGCGCGCGGCGGCGTTGCGCTCGGGCAGACTAGTGACCTGCAGTGAGCACCACCAGAGTGCGCCGGCGACCTTTTACGATCGGGTCGGTGAGCCCGGCGAAGCTCTGATCTATGCCCAACGCCTCCATGAATTAAGGCCCGGAAATCCACCCGTGCGGTAGCTACGCAACCGCTAAACGACGAGTCGCAAGGGCTACCGGCTGGCCCCCAACCGACCACCTATGGAGTACGGCCCTGGCCCTGCGGCTGCGTGCCGCTTTGTTGCTTGTTCTGATTGGCCTGGTCGTTCGCGGGCTCGGCCGGCTGGCTATCGGAGGGCTGCTGATATGTGGTGCTGGGGCCGGCCATCGCCGGAATCACGGTGTACAAACATCCACCGCACAGCGCCGCCGCCAACAGCGCCGCTCCCGCGACCGCCATCGACATCCATCGATCCTTACGCCTGCCACCTTGGTATTTCATCGGTATTTCACCCTGGCGCCCCTTTTCGCAAGGCCAACATTTGCACGTCCAAAACGTGTCACCGCCGAGACCCGTCCCCTTCGCCGCTCAGCGCCGCTCGTCCGCGGCGCGCAGTCCCAGACGCTGCTCGATCGCGCGCAAGCGCCGCATCGCCGCCGGCAGCCGCGGCACGATCGCGGCCATCCGCCGCCAGGTGCGCACGTCGACCGCTGGCGTGCCGCCGACAGTGGCGTCGTCGGCGAGATCGTGCGGGATTCCCGACTGCGCGACCACGCGCACGCGATCGCCGATTTGCGCGTGGTCGGCCACTCCGGCCTGTCCGCCGAACTGGCACCAGCGGCCCACCTTGACCGAGCCCGAGAGGCCCACCTGCGCGGAGAAGCGCGAGTATTCGCCCACCTCGCAGTTGTGGCCAATATGCACGTGGTTGTCGAGCTTGGCGCCGCGCCGGATCAAGGTCGCGCCCATCGTGGCGCGATCGATAGTGGCCAGCGCGCCGATCTCCACATCGTCCTCGATCGCGACCGCGCCGACCTGCGGAATCCTGACCAGGGAGCCCGCGTGCTCGATGAAACCGAAGCCTTCGGCGCCAATCACCGCACCGTTGAGAATCGTCACGCGGTCGCCAATCGTTACGTGCTCGCGAATCGACACGCCGCTGTGGCAGACCAAACCGTCGCCGGCGCGCACACCGGGATAGATCGTGACGTGGGGATGGATGACCGCGCCGCGGCCGATCTCCACCCCCGCGCCGATCACGCAGTAGGCGCCCACCGAGGCGCCCTCGCCCAGTTTCGCGCCGGGCGCGATGCGTGCGGTCGGATCGATCCCGCCGGGCGGCCGATACGGCGGAAAGAAAATCTCCAGCACGCGGGCGAAGTCGGCGTAAGGGTTGTCGCTTACCAGCACCGCGCAGGGCGCGTCCGCGGCAAACTCGGCGGGCACGATGGCGCAGGCGGCGGCGGTGGTGCGCAGCGCTTCGAGGTACTTGGCCGCGGCGACGAAGATAATCGTCCCCGCCGCGGCGGCCTCCAGCGGGGCCGGCGCGCTTATTTCGATCTCGCCGCTGCCGCGCAGCGGCAAGTCAAGCCGGGATGCGAGTTCCTTGAGTTTCATACCAGAGCCCCATCGCCGCCCTTGCCGATCAAGCTTGGCGGGCGCTTCAAAGCGTAGCGGGTTTTTCGCCCCAACGCTCGCGTCACGAGGCGGCCAGCGCGGGCGCGTGCAGCGGCTAGGCGAAAACTCCGGACTCCTCGAGCGCGCCGGCGATCTCTTCGGCCGCGATGCCGCACAGGCAGTTGTAATGTCCGAAGCGGCAGGTCCGTTCCAGGCAAGGGCTGCATTCGAGCGCGCGGTAGACGATTCGGCAATGCGGCCCCATCGGACCCGTGCGCGCGGGATTGGTCGAGCCGAAGATCGCCACGGTCGGCACCCCGAGCGCGCCCGCCAGATGCATGCATCCGGAGTCGTTGCCCGCGAACCCGTGGCAGAGCGAGAGCAGCGCCATCAGCTCGCCCACCGTGGTCTCGGCGGCGGCGACGATCGCGCCACGCTTGCACTGCGCGGCGATTTGCTCGCACTGCGGACGATCGTCGATCCCGCCCACCAGCAGGCACTCGGCGCCATGGCGGTCGGCAAGGAGGTCGGCCAGCGCGGCGTAGCGCTCCGGCGGCCATTCCTTGGCCGGCCCATAGGCCGCGACCGGCGCAAGCGCGACCAGCGCGCGCGCCGGCCGGGTGCGGCGGTTGGCGAGCCAGGCGCGCATCTTGTCGCGGCTCTGGACGTTCACGTCGAGGTGATAAGCCTCGGCGTTTCCCTCGGCGCCGATCGTCTCCGCAACCATCACCAGCCAGTGATGAGCCTGGTGGACGCGCTCGAGTTCGGCGCGTGGCGCCGCCTTGTGCGTCAGCATGATGCCGCGGCGGTCGGCCGCGTAGCCGGCGCGCCGCTGCACCCCGGCGAGCGTCACCCACAGCGCCGACTGGAAGCTGTTGGGCAAAACCACCGCGAGATCGAAGTGGCCTCTGCGAATCCGGTTGATGATTGAAAGCTGATCGAGCAGCCCGGCCGCGCAGCCGCGCAGCCGATAGGGAATTACCTCGTTCACCCACAGCGCGCCGTCGAAGAAGCTTGCCAACTCGCGGCGCACCAGCACCGCCAAGTGCGCGCCGGGAAAAGTGTCGCGGATCGCATGCAGCGCGGGCCCGCTCATCACCAGGTCGCCGAGCCAGTTAACCGCCTTGACCAGGATGCGATGCGGCGTTGGCGAAGGCAGCGGGCGCAGCCTGCGCAGTGGCGGGAGCGGCACGCCCTCCGCCGACCACTGCGCCTCGAGCGGCGGCGGCAACGCCGAGTCAGGATCGGCTGTGTCGAATAACTGCGGCTTGCTCGTAGCCATCCCCACCGAGACAGTAAATGCGCTTTGCGGCGGCGCGCAAGCCGCCGCCGCAAAGCGCCCGCGCACATCCCGCGCACGCTAGTTGAAGCGAGCGGGCCGGCGCTCGAAGAATGCCGTGATACCCTCGCGGAAATCTGGAGTGCGTGTCGCGGCGACGAAGCCTGCTTTTTCCTGATCGAGTTGCTGGTCCAACGTGCACGTATCGGCGGCGCGGACAAGACGCTTCACCGTGGCAAATGCCTTCGCTGGACCTTCAGCGAGGCGCTGGGCTACGTCCAGAACCCTGGACTCAAGAAGATCGGCCGGCACCACCTGATTTACAAGACCAAGCTCCAGTGCCTTGTTCGCGTCAATCACGTCGTTGAGCAGGATCAGCCCCAGCGCGCGACGCGCACCGAGCAGGCGGGTAAGCGTCCAAGACCCGCCGCCATCGGGATTCGTACCGAGGCGAGTGTAGGCGGACAGGAAGGTGGCATCTTGCGACGCGATGCTCAGGTCGCAGGCCATTGCGAGGCTGAACCCACCGCCCGCAATGGAGCCTTGCAGGGCGGCGATAACGGGCTTTGCCATGTCGCGGATCGACCGGATGCACTCATGAAACCGTCCGACCATATCCTCTGCCACCTTTGGCGCCCTCTCAAAATCGGCACGAAACTCGGTCAGATCGCCTCCTGCGGAGAAGGACCGGCCATCTCCCTTGAGGATAACGGCTTTGATGGACGGGTCGCTGGCGACTGCCACAAGCGCCTCATTCAAGCGTCCCACGAGGTCTACACTCAGCACGTTGAGCCGCTTCGCGCGGTTCATGCAAATAACGGCCACCGCACCAGAACGTGTCATCGTCACTGCATCTGTCGAATTAGCTCTTTCACTCATAGCCTTGACTGCTCCATATCGATGAAACCGCGCAGGTGTGTAGGCGAGATCGGCTGGCACGGCGCTTGCGGCCGATTTTCTCGACTTCGACCGAAAATTCATGCACGGTGGCGTGCTACCTCCGGCCGCGTTAGCAGCAACGCGCCTTGGCGCCCAAGAATCTTGGCCACCCGCTCCGGCGTGAAGCCCATATCGAGCAGTGCCGGTCCGGTGTTTGCTATTTCGCGATACTTTGCGATCAGCCCCCCTTCCAGCTCCATGAGGCCCACCCCCTCGAACAGCACGCGCCGACCTTGCGCTTCGGGAAGAGTGGACACATAGCTGAACACGTATCGCGTATAGAGGTTGCGGCCATCACTGACCGGGTCAATCATATCCCATCGGAGATCACGGGCGTGCCGATAGAACCAGTCTTCAATCATTTCGGCGATGCGCGGCCGCCCTTCGAAAATTCCATAAAACACATCGTGGTAAATACCCTTTTCCGTAAATAGGGCAGCCATTGCCGCGCCGTTGCGATCTTCGGCGGCTCTCGTGAACGCTTTCACTAAATCCTGCGGGGTCATACCCTCCTCCTCTAACCAATTGTTCTTTTATCCCAATTGTCCCTTTATCCTGAACCTGACAACCACTGCTTTCGTCCTGATCACCAGCAACTGCGCGCCGATCTTCAAGGGGCCTATGGAGATCGCCACACCATCGACCCGCATGGTCCACCACGCGATCATCACGGCATGTCAATCTGCACACTTACCACACTAGCAGGGCAAAGACCCGTACAATCAACGGCCCGGACGCGACCGGCTAGCGCAGCCGCGAGGCCATGTGAAACCCGCGCTTTGCCCGGTGGGCGATCCGCGCAAACCTCGCTATAAGATTTGACAACTACTGCGCAGGGCAACGATACTCGGTCCATCTTTCACGGAGAAGAATAACGACTTATGGATTTTTCGCTGTCGGATGAAATCAAGGACTACCGCAACCGAGTGCGCACGTTCGTCGAGCAGGAGCTTATTCCCTTAGAAGCGGACCGCGCGACTTTCGATGAGTATGAAAACATCCGAGCCGACCTGTTGCAGGAGGTTCGCGCCAAGGTCAAGCGGGCCGGCCTTTGGGCGCTTCAGATGCCCAAGAAATACGGCGGCCAGGGGCTCAGCACTGTCGGCATGGCGGCCTGTTACGAGGAGATGAATCGTTGCCTCTTTGGGCCCGTCTGCTTCAACTGCGCGGCGCCCGACGACGGCACCATGATGGCGCTCAACAAAGTTCTGCCGGAGGAGCAAAAAGCCCGCTGGCTCCAGCCGATCATCGACGGCAAGGTGCAGTCCGCCTTCGCCATGACCGAACCCCACCCTGGAGCCGGTTCAGACCCTTCGATGATGAAGACGCGGGCTGAAAAGAAAGGGAATAAATGGGTGGTGCGCGGCCGCAAGTGGTTCATCACTGGCGCCGCCAATGCCAAACATTTTATCCTGGTGGCCCGCACCTCCGATGACCCGCGCAAGGGGCTCACCGCTTTTCTGTTTGATGCTGACCAACCCGGCTGGCGCATTGAGCGGCGCATCGAGATTATGGGGCCAGAAGACCACGGCGGGCACTGCGAAATGGTGTTCGACGGCCTGGAGATCCCCGAGGAGAACGTCATATTGAAGGTGGGCGACGGCCTCAAGTTGACCCAGATTCGCCTCGGCCCAGCTCGCCTGACTCACTGTATGCGCTGGACCGGCCTGGCCCGCCGCGCGCTGGAGATCGCCACGGAATATATCTCCGAGCGGCAAAGCTTCGGGATGGGCTTGCACCAGCATGAAGGGGTGCAGTGGATGCTGGGGGATGCCGCTGTGCAAGTGGACATCGGCCGGCTGCTCATTATGCGGGCCGCCTGGCTGCTCGACCAGAACGACCGCGCCAGCAAGGAAATCTCCATGGCCAAGATGGTGGTTTCCGAAGCCCTGAACCACGCGGTGGACACCGCCATCCAGTTGTGCGGGGCCAAGGGTTATTCCAAGGACCTGCCCTTGGGATGGATTTACCGCTATGCACGGATGGCGCGGATCGGTGACGGGGCTTCGGAAGTACACAAGATGGTGCTGGCTGGGCGCGTCCTCAAGGAAGGCAAGGACTTCTATTCGTGGCGGTGAAGGTCGCAGACCATCGCGATGCCCTGGGCTGTTTTCTGGCTCAGGCGGTGGAGCGGCCGGGGTTGAAAATCACCAGCGCCCGCGCACCGTACCCTTGCGCACACTTGGCACTTAAATGTAGATAAACGACCAGGTTCGTGACAGCAGCCGAGCCGGGGCATCAAAGAGTAGCGCGCCGAGTTAGACGCGCTGCGAGCCAACGACCCGGCGGTTGCACCACAGAATTCGGAGGAGATTAATGCCGCACATCAGTTCTATTCCTTTAGAAGAGGTGACGCCGGAACTGCGCAAGATAATGCGCGCGTATGACAGCTCCATCGGAGCGTCGGATTTCGTGCGAATCTTCGCCCACTCGCCCGAGGTCTCCAATGCGTTCTTCCGATTCTACCTTCCCGCCATGGTGGCCACGCGCGGCCGGATCGATATGCGGATCACCGAACTTGCGCGGCTGAAAGTCGCCGAAAGAAGCAGTGCCAAGCCTTGAATGGGCGTACGGGTTGCCTTGGCAAGGCAACAGGGAGTGACCGAGGAGCTAATCTCCGAAGTTAAGAACTATCGCGAAAGCAAGATTCTTGCGCCTCACGAGAAGGCTGCAATTCACTTCGCCGACGTGCTCGCGGGTGACCATTTGTCGGGTGGCAAGGAACTGTTCGACGAGCTGCGCGAACATTTCAGCGAGTCGGAAATCATTGATCTCGGGGTCCGGATGATGGCCTACGTCGGTTACACGCGCTTCCTCGCAACGATGGAGGTCGAGACTTTCGGCGGAACCTGTCCGCTGTCGGGTCAGCCGGCGGAGGTTCCAGGTTCGGCCGCCTCGTAAGGTCCAGTGCGCCGCCGCTGCCAACCGGTGACGGGCTCAAGCTGGCGGCGGTTGGGCGCGATTTAGATTCTGCGGGCGGTGAAAAATCCTTCGCGGATCGCAGCGTCTATCTTGCGCGGGGCCACGCAGTCGTCGGTTGAGTAAATCCTGGGCGCGGCCCCCATGCAACGCCGAGAACGACTCGCCTGCGGTACGGTTATCGCCCGCTCACCCCAGCGTGTTGACCCCAGCCAACAGCCGGTGGGCAGCCGTTTCGTGCTCCAGCCGCCGGCTTCGCGGGAGGCCTGATGGCCCGGCTGCTGATCGTCGACGACGAGCGGAATATCCGCTCCAACCTGGCCGCGTTTTTCCAGTCGATCGGCCACGACGCGCAGGCCGCCGAAAACGGCCGCGCGGCGCGCGCGATGATCGAAGCGGCCCCGTTCGACCTGGTGCTGACGGACTTCCGGATGGCCGAGATGAACGGGCTCGAGTTGCTGGCGCGGATCAAGCAGCGCCACCCCGAGAGCCTGGTGATCCTGATGACCGCCTACGCCACGGTCGAAAACGCGGTCGGCGCGATGAAGGCCGGCGCCTTCGACTACGTGACCAAGCCCTTCTCGCTCGAACAGATTCAGCACGTGGTTGAACGCGCGCTGCAGCTCCAGGGGCTGCGGGCCGAGAACCGCGCGCTGCGCAACGCGATTGACGAGGCGCCGCTGCTGGAGTCGGCCAGCTCCGTGATGGTCCGGCTGATGGAGACCGCGCGCCAGGCCGCGGCGAGCGAGGCGACCGTGCTGCTCAGCGGCGAGAGCGGTACCGGCAAAAACGTGCTGGCGCGCCAGATCCATCGATGGAGCCCGCGCCGCGAGCACGCGTTCGTGGTCGTCAACTGCACCACGCTCTCTGAAGAGCTGCTCGAGAGCGAGCTGTTCGGCCACGTCCGCGGCGCGTTCACCGGCGCGATCAAGGACAAGCCGGGACGGCTCGAAGCGGCCGACGGCGGCACGGTCTTCCTCGATGAGATCGCCGACCTCTCGGCCCCGCTGCAAACCAAGTTTCTGCGCTTCGTGCAGGAGCAGAGCTTCGAGCGGGTGGGCGGCGACCGCACCATCCGCGTCGACGGCCGCATCCTCGCCGCTTCCAACCGCGATCTGCGCTCGGAAGTCGCCGCGCGCCGCTTCCGCGAGGACCTGTTCTACCGGCTCAACGTCATCACGCTCCCGGTGCCGCCGCTGCGCGAGCGCCGCGAGGACATCCTGCCGCTCGCGCAATGGATGCTCGCCGCAGCCAGCGTGCGCAACCGCCGCGCGCCGATGCAGCTTGCGCCAGAGGCCGCCACCGCGCTCAAGAGCTATGACTGGCCGGGCAACGTGCGCGAGCTGCGCAACGCGCTGGAACGCGCCGCCGTGCTATGCCGCAGCGACGTTATCAGGCCCGACGATCTGCCCGATTCGGTCTTCCGCGAAGTGGCCGCCGCCGGCCCCGCCGGGACGGCGCCTGCGGCGAGCCTCGAGCAGGTCGAGCGCGCGCACCTCATGCGCGTGCTCGACCAGAGCGCGACGCTCGACGAGGCCGCGGCCACACTCGGCATCAACGTGACCACGCTGTGGCGCAAGCGCAAGCGCTACGGCATCGACTGAGCGCCGCGCCGCATCTAGCGAAAAGCCGGGAGGTTCAGCGCGCACGCGACCCGCGAGCCGGTCTCGTTGACCACCCGTTCGTCGCTGAGCTTTTCGCCGGGCCACAGCTGAGCGGCCCTGCGCAGTCAGTCCGGCCTTACAGGCTTCGGGCGAGGCGGTGTCCCTCGAAAATCGCCGCGCCAATGTCGCGCGGCGCCACGCAATCGCCGATCGCGTACAGTCCGTTGACCTTGCCCTTCATCTCGGCGGACAGGGCACTCCTGGTCTCCTTGGTCGTGACCAGGATGACGCTATCGATGCCGTCGAGACTGGTCTCAACCTGCGGCGCGTACACGTTGAAGAGTTGAACCAAGCTTCCGTTGATTTTCTTGATATAGTGAGTGGGCAGGACTTCCACGCCACTCTCGGCCAGCCGGGCCAGCACGTGAGGCAGGACCAGTGTGAGAACCAGGTCCCTTCCCACGGATGGTTGGCTGGTTACGAGAGTCACTTTCTTGCCCTGCCGGGCCAACAGCTCGGCCAGGCCTGGAGCCACCTGATTGTATTCCTCGTCGACAATCAGGACCCTGTGCCCCGGCTGCTTCTCTCCGCGCAGCACTTGTTCCGGCGTAAGCACGTGCGGCTGATCCCATCCCGGGATGGGATCGGGGATGACGCCCGAAAACCCGGTCCGATTGAATTCAGCGCCGGTAGCGATCACCAGCGCGTCGGGAGCCAGCCGACCGATCAGCTCTGGCGTCACCTCGCAGCCGAGATTCACCTCGACGCCGCATTTCGGCATCTGCCGGATGAGCCAGCCCGCGACCTCGCCGATTTCTTCGCGCCCGGGCAAGAGTGCAGCGAGATTCACCTGGCCGCCCAGCTCTTTGGCTCTTTCGTACAGCGTCACGTTATGTCCGCGCAGCGCCGCCACCCGCGCGGCCTCCAATCCCGCAGGACCGCCTCCCACCACCATCACACGCTTTTTCTTGGAGGCCTTGGTCAGCGTGCCGATGCCCCATTCTTTCTCCCTTCCGGTTGCAGGATTCTGAATGCATCCGATCGGCAGGCTGCCGAAGAGGCGAGCTATGCACTGCTGATTGGTGTAGGTGCAGTGGCGGATATCTTCGGCGCGGCCCTGCTGCACCTTCAAGAGCCATTCGGGATCGGCAATCAGCGCGCGCGCGACTCCAACCATGTCGGCCTGACCGTCGGCGAGCATCCGCTCGGCATCCTGAGGGGTCCCGAGCCTGCCGGGAGCGCATAGCAGTGGCAGTTTCTTGAGCGCGGCCTTGATCGGAGCGGCGGCCAGAAGATTGTAATGCGGGGCGACGTACATCGGCCCGATACCGATGTGGTAGTTGTGATAGCTGCCGACATCGATATCGATGAAATCCAACTGGCCCGTTTCTTCCAGTCTTCTGGCGATTGCCGTGCTCTCTTCAACGCCAAGCCCGCCAGGCAAGAGCTCCTCTCCCACCAGCCGCAGCCCCAAGGCCAGCTTTCTTCCTATGACTCCCCGTACCCGCTCGATGACCTGGAACAGGAAGCGCATCCGGTTATCCAGCAAGCCGCCGTATTCGTCGTGGCGCTTATTGAAGAACGGGGACAGAAAATTCTCGATCAGATAGCCGTGCGTGCCGTGCAGTACGATCCCGTCGTAGCCCGCTTCCGGCACGACGGCGGCGCTGTCGGCGAAGGCCTGGACCATTTCTTCGATCTCTTCGTGGTCCATTTCCTTGGGCGTGGTGAACGAATTGGGAACCGGTGAAGGCGCCAACGCCGGCCGGCCGGTGAGGAAGCAACTGGAGGCCTGCCCGGCGTGCCAGATCTGGATGAACATCTTGGCCCCGTGCCGGTGAACTCTGCTGGTGACGTCCTTTAGCAGAGGAATGACCCGCTTGTCGTACAAACGCATCGTAGGCAGAGTTCCGTACTCGACTGTCGGATGGATATCGGCGACCGACTGGCAAATCAGTCCGACGCCGCTCTTGGCCCGCTCCTCGTAATAGTACGGCATCTGCGCATTGGGTAGCCACGTCTGGCGGTCTACATATACAGTGTAGTGCGGCGACATATAGAACCGATTCTTGATGTGCACCGGCCCCAGGTCGATTGGAGTGAAAAGATGACGAAACTCATTAGCCACAGCAGCCTACTCCCTTAATCCGCAATTTCCATTTTTGAATCCTGATATACACTTGCACCGCTCTGCGATGCGCTTAGCGAAAAGCCGGCATGACCATCTCGGCGACGTCGCGGAATACCTTGCGCTGGTAATCGGCCGGCGGCAGCAAGGCGACTTCCTTGATCCCGGCCTGCTCCAGCGCGCGCAAGCGATGGATGACCTCCTCGGGCGTTCCCACGATGCAGACGTTCGCGATCGCCTCGGGCGTCATGAAGCGCCGCTCCTCGGGCTGCAGGAACGTGCAATGGCCTTCGTGGATTTGCCGGAAGCGCGCGGTCTCGGGCAGGCTGAAATTCTTCACCCGCTTGACGTAATCGTCCCAGATGTTGGCGAAGAACCGCGGTATCAATTCGTCCTTTTCGCCGCGCTGCTTCCAGATCTCCCAGGTGAAGTGCAGCGCGCACGCGACCTGCGAGCCGGTCTCGTTGATCACCCGTTCGTCGCTGAGCTTTTCGCCGGGCCGCAGCACGCACGCGGTGGTCAGGCAGCTGGTTAAAAAGTCCGGGCCGATTGTGCGCCCGGCTTCCTTCGCGCCGGCCTCGACCGCCTGCATCGAGCGGCGGAAACCCTCGGCGCCGCCGGTCAGCGTGATCCATCCGTCGCCGTATGCGCCGGTCGCACGCAGCGCCTGGGGTCCATTGGCCGCGACGTAGATCGGGATGGGCTGGTCGAGGTTGATGAAGTAGCGATCGCGATGGAGAAATTTTATCTGGCGCGTCTTGCCGGCATAGGTGTATTCGACTTCCTTGCCCTCGAGCAGCGCGCGCACCACCCGCAGGTATTCGCGAAACTCGCGCGGCGGCATCGGCTCCTGCCCCATCACGCGCATCGCGGTATGGCCGGTGCCGATGCCGAGGAAGACGCGCCCGGGCGCGAGCTGGGCGATGCTGGCGATGGAGTGCGCGGTGACCGGAGCGATCCGGGTGCCGGGAATCGCCACCCCGGTGCCGATCCTGATGCGCCTGGTGTTGAACGCCGCCAGCGCCAGCGTGGCGTAGCAGTCCGACCAGATCATCTGCGAATCGGGAACCCAGGCGGTATCGTAGCCAAGCTCCTCGGCGTAGCGCACCAGTTCCCACTTGTCGATGTGCGTGTCGAACATGATCCCGAATTTCATTGAGGCACCTCTTTTTGTGAGATCGGCTCCGTGGCCTGCCGGGACGAAGCCTAACGAAGCCTTATGTACAATCTTTCGGCGCGCGAGCATACCCCGCAGCGCAGGCGGGGCGCCGGATAGCAGGACGCCTATTGCGTGATCGACAGTCCGGCCTCGCTGAGCCGTTGCTCGAGCAGCGCCACGCGATCGTGGCCCCAGAACGGCTCGCGCTCGAAGAAGAACAGCGGCACGCCGAAGACGTTGTCGGCCGCCGCTTCCTCCTGCGCGCGCGCGTAGGCCCGCGCGCCCTCGCCGCTCAAGTACTCGCGGTAATCGCCGGCCGAGAGCCCCAAGCCGGCGATCAGCGCGGCCACCGCCGCGGGCTGGTCGGCCTCGAACTCGCGGCGGAAGAACAGTTCGTAGGCCTTACGGCTGTACTCCAGCAGGAGGCCTTGCGCTTCGGCGAACAGGCCGCCGATCAGCGCGGGGGTCGTATCATAAACTTTCCGCGGCGCGCGGATCAGAATCCCACGCGGCTTGGCCCAGCGCCGCGCGTCGAGGTAGGAGTACTTCGCCTTGTAATCGGAGTAGACGCTGCGCTGGCCGCGGTCCTTGATCCGGAGCTGGAACGGAATCCATCGCACGCGCACGGCGAAGCGCTCTTGGAGCGCGAATGCCGGATCGAAGGCGAGATAGGCGAAGGGACTCTTGTAGTCCGAATACATCTTCAGTTCCTTGCGTTCCATGGCGCGTCTCCGGATGTTTTGCCACCGGCCTATACTTTTAGATTGAGCACCTGGGCGAGATGGAGAGGACGGCGCCCGGGACAAAAATGGCGAATCTGGGTGCGGCAGGCAAACCCGTCGGCGACGATCAGCGTGTCGGGCGCGCTTTGCCCAAGCGCGGGAATCAGCACCCGCTCCGCGATCGCGCGTGAAACCTCGAAGCGCTCCGCGCCGTAGCCGAACGACCCCGCCATCCCGCAGCATCCCGCATCCGGCGCCTCGACTTCGAGCCCGCCAATCCCGCCCAGGATAGCCATCTCGCTCTTCATCCCAGCCAGCGCCTTCTGATGACAATGCCCGTGGACCAGCGCGCGCCCGGTAAGCGCCGGCCCGGCGAAGCCCGGCGCCTCGCGGGCGAGAAACTCGTCAAACAGCATGGCCCGCGCCGCGAGCGCCGCGGCCCGCTGATCGCCGGAAAACAAAGCCGGCAATTCGCCGCGAAATGTAAGCAGACAGCTCGGCTCGAGCCCGACGACCGTAGCGCCACGCTCGACCATCGGCGCCAGCGTATCCATCGCCTGCCCAAGCCGCCATCGCGCGCGATCCAGCATCCCGGCGTCGTACAGCGGCCGCCCGCAGCACAGATCGCGCGGCGGGATCACGACCTTGAAGCCCGCGCGATCCAGCACCTCGGTCGCCGCGATTGCGACCTCGGGCTCGAAAAAGTTGTTGAAGGTGTCGGGAAACAGCACGACCTCGCGCCCTTCGATGCTCGCGCGGCGCGGGCGGCGCGCGAACCACGAACGAAACGTCGCCGGGGCGAAGCGTGGAAGTTCGCGGGCGCGATGGACGTTCAGCAATCGCCGCGCTAGCGCACCCAGCCCCCTCGCATGCGAGAGCGCATTGGCGAGGCCCGGCGCGGCGGCGCCGACGCGGGCGAACTCGTGGAGGCGCGCGAAGAAGCGCACGTCCAGCGGGCGGCGGTTGCGCCGATAATAGTTGGCAAAGAACTCGGCCTTGTAGGCCGCCATATCGATCGCCGCGGGACACTCGCTCTTGCATGCCTTGCACGACAGACACAGTTCAAGTGCTTCTTTAAGGGCAGGATCGGCCAACCCGCCCTCGAGCAACCCGTTGCCGCTCAGCGCCTCCCACAACAGATGGGCGCGCCCGCGGGTGGAATGCAGCTCCTCGCGCGTCGCCATATACGACGGGCACATCGTGCCAGCATCGGTCTTGCGGCACTTGCCGATCCCCACGCATTTGAGCGCGGCGCCCGCTAGTCCGCCCTCGGCGGCGAAATCGAAATGCGTCTCGGCCTGCGTGGGGCGGTAGGACGGCGTGACCCGCAGATGGGAATCGAGCGGAACGGGCGCCACGATCACGCTCGGGTTCATCATCGAGTCCGGGTCGAAGATGCGCTTGAACTCCGCGAAGGCGCCGATCAGTTGCGCGCCGAACATCGTGGGCAAAAGCTCCGAGCGCGCGCGGCCGTCGCCATGCTCGCCCGAGAGCGAGCCGCCGAACTCGGCCACCAACTCGGCGATCTCGAGCATCGCGGCGCGAAATGTCGCGACCCCCCTGGCCGTAGTGAAATCGAAATTCACCCGGCAGTGGACGCAGCCTTCGCCGAAGTGCCCGTAGTAGGTCGCCGCCGCGAGATCGTGCGCCTCGAGCAGCCGCACGAAGCGGCGCAGGTAGTCGCCCAGACGCGCCGGCGGCACGGCGGTGTCCTCGGCGCCCGGCCAGGTGCGCGGATGGCCCGGGATGAGCGCGCCGGCGCCGAGTCCGGACTCGCGTAGGCTCCACACCGCGCGTTGCTCAGCGGCGTCGAAGAGCGGTGCGACTCCCGCGCACGCGCGCACCCGCCGCGCCTCGGCAGTAAGCCGCTCCGCGGCCGCCCGCGCGGCGTCGTCGGTGTCGGCGCCAAGCTCGACGATCAGGAACGCGCGCCCGTCGGGCAACAGCCGCACCGCGTCGAGTCCCTTGGCGCGCGCGAAAGCGGGCAGATGATGATCGAAGCCCTCGAGCGCCTGCGGACGATGCTCGAGAATCCACGGCACCTGGTCGGCGGCAAGATAGACGTCATCGAAGCCAAGCACCACCAGCGCGAGGCGTCGCGGGCGCGCCACCAGCCTGAGGGTCGCGGCCAGCGTGACCGCGAGCGTACCCTCCGAGCCAACCAGCGCGCGCGCCAGGTTGTGCCCGCGCTCGGGCAGCAGTTCGTCGAGGTTGTAGCCGGAGACGCGGCGCGGAATTCGCGGATAGCGGCGGCGAATCTCGTCGCCGTAGCGCCTGGCGAGCGCGCGCGCCCCCGCGTGAATCTCGCCCTCGCGCCCGCCGCGCGCGGCGAAGGCTTCGCCCTCCCCACCGGAGCCCAGCGAGAGCCGGGTGCCGTCGTAGAGCGCGACTTCGAGCGCCTCGACGTTGTCGACGGTCTTGCCGTGGGCGGCGGAATGGGCGCCGCAGGAGTTGTTGCCGACCATCCCGCCGATCGTGCAGCGGTCCTTGGTGGAAGGGTCGGGCGCGAAAAACAGCCCCCGCGGCGCAACCGCCGCGTTGAGCTGCGCCTGCACCACGCCGGGCTCGACCACCGCGAGGCCGCGCGCGACGTCGATACGGCGGATCGAGTTCATGTACTTGGAGAAGTCGAGCACGATGGCGGCGTTGCAGGTCTGGCCGGCGAGCGCCGTGCCGCCGCCGCGCGCAAGCATCGGGAGCCGGTTCTCGCGCGCCAGCGCGAGCGTGCGGATCACATCGCCCTCGTGGCGCGGAATCACGACGCCGAGCGGGACCTGCCGATAGACCGAGGCGTCGGCGGCGTAGAGCGCGAGCGTGGCGTTGTCGGCGCGCACCTCGCCGTCGATGGAGCGGCGAAGTTTATCCCATAGCGCGCGCGGCGGAGTCATCGTGGAAGGGCGCCGGGTCTGCGGCCCGCGCGGGCGCAATTGTAGTGGATCGCGTAGCTATGCCGGTAGCACCACAAGCGGACGACGCCATCGATGGCCGAAAAGTCATTTGACTGGATTGGAGCACGGTGATAGCGATCTCTCGATGCTAAACTCACTAGCGCGCAATTGGACTACGGGGAACAAAATCATGCCTGACTACTCTCGTGCCATTTCCTTTACCACATTGGCCGCCGCTGCACTGCTCTTGGCACTTCCGGGGCTTTCATCCGCACAGGGGGGGACTGGAAAGGCCCGATTCGAGCAGTATTGCTCCAGTTGTCATGGCACTGACGCAAAGGGCGACGGGCCGCTCGCCAATCTGCTGACGACGAAGCCTATTGATCTGACCCAACTCGCGAAGAAAAACGGCGGCAAATTCCCTGGGACCAAGGTGATGCACGATATCGACGGGCGCGACACGGTCAGAGCCCACGGCACGAGCGACATGCCGGTGTGGGGTGAAAACTTCAAGATTGCGGGCACGCAGCCCGCTAACGTTCGTGAAACTGCCACGCGCGCCAAGGTCCAGCGGATCGTTCAGTATATCCAGTCTATTCAAGAAAAATAGACTGTTCTTGTCGGCATGAGCCGCCGACGCGCCGGTAGCGCCGCGGGCCGCCGCGAAAAATGGCGTGCGGCCGCGAGCGTCCTATTGCGCTCGCGGCCGCACGCATGGGTTTGCCCCTCAGATCGTCACGGGCCGGGCGTTTGCTGCCACGGTCCGCGACGCCTTTTTCTTATGCGGGCAGCATCACGATCTTTCCGGCCACCGCGTTGGTTTCCATCAGATCCTGCGCCCGGCCGAGATCCTTGAGCGCCATCGTGCGGTCGATGACCGGCTTGATCAGTCCGCGTTCGACAAAGCGCATCGCCTCGATCAACTCACCCTTGTTGCCCAGATGCGAGCCGAGATAGTTCTGCTGCTTGTTCCAGAGCAGCCGGATATCCATGTGGGCGTCGAAGCCGGACGTGGCTCCGCAGGTCACAATGGCGCCTCCCCACTTCAGACACTGCATCGAAAGAGGCCAGGTGTCAGCCCCAGTGTGCTCGAGCACGATGTCGGCGCGGCGGCCGTCGGTGATGCGCCGGACCTCGGCGAAGATGTCGTCACGCTTGCGGTTAAGCGTGAATTCGGCGCCGAGCTTGCGCGCCAGCTCGAGCTTCTCATCGCTCGAGGCGACCGCGATCGGCCGCGCGTTGAACAGCTTGGCGATCTGGATCGCCATCACGCCCAAGCCGCCGCCCGCGCCCCAAATCAGCACGAAGTCGCCGGCCTGGACCTTGGCCCGCGACACCAGCATCCGCCACACCGTGAGCAGCACCAGCGGCATCGAGGCGGCCTCTCCCCAGCCCAGGTTCTTGGGCTTGGCCAGCACGTTGACCGCCGGCACCTTGCAATATTCGCCGTGCGCGCCGTCGAGCGGGCCGGTTTGAAAGCCCCAAATCTTGAACTCGTGGCAGAAGAACTCTTCGCCACGGGTGCAGTAGTAGCAGTGGCGGCACGCGATGCCGCAGTGGACCATCACTTCGTCGCCGATCGCAACGTCTTGCACCTCGCTGCCGCGGTCGACGACCACGCCGGCCGCGTCCGAGCCCGAGATGTGCGGCATGATGATCTTCATCCCGGGCAATCCGCGGCGCGCCCAGATATCGTTGAAATTGCACGCCGAAGCCTTGACTTTGAGGACGACCTCGTTGGGGCCGGGCCTAGGTTCGGCAATATCCTTGTACTGTAGGACTTCGAGGCCTCCGTTGCGCTCGAAAACAATCGCTTTCATCGGTTATTCCACAATTCCTGGGCCATCGCGCTCATGCGCGGGCGATGCGCAATTAGGTATATGTTTAGGGCGCCCTTGGCAACTGGGGGCATGCCCGGATACGCGCGCCCGCTCCGCATCGGGTTGACGACGGGTTATCAATCCCGTAAAAACCATCCGCGAATCGGCCAGATTGTGCCGGTCGCCTATGAAGGCCGCCTGCTCTGCGGCGCGAGGCCCGGCTGGTCAATCGCCCTCCCATTTCGCCCTTTGGCAGGTGGAGCAGCAATCGCAATGCCAAACGGCGGAGGGCCTTTTCGCAGGGCCAGAATGTTTGTCGGCGCAGTATGTGTGCCGACGCTGGCCGCTGGGGCCGTAAACTAACGTGGCAAAAAAGACCATCGACGGAGAAATTAACTATGTACGTACTCGATAACGGCACCCGTTTCGTCATCCCGCGCACCGAGATGACCTATCCTGGCCACAACATGAAACTCCATCAGACCGCCGCTGACGCCGTGAAGGCCCCGGTGGACCATGTGATGGCGGATTTCGAGGACGCCTGCCCTTACGAGTTCAAGGGCCTTAAGAGCCACAAGGTGATGGTCGAGGCGCTGAACACGCTCGACTTCGGCCGCAAGGTGGTCACGGTGCGGCCCAACAATATCCACTCGCCGTTCTTCAAGGGCGACATGGAGGCGGTGGTGCTGGGCGCGCCCAACCGTTTCCACGGCATCATGCTGCCCAAGACGCGCGGTCCCGAGGAAATCCGCGAGGTCTCGCGCCTGCTCGACGAACTCGAAAAGCGCGGCGGATGGAAGTACAAGATTCAGATCGAGTCGCTGGTCGAGACGCCGCAGGCGCTGATCAACGCCTACGACATCGCGACCGCCTCCGAGCGGATGTGCGGTCTGGTCTTCGGCATCGCCGACTTCGCCGCCAACCTCGGGGTGCGCGAGATCGTCGAGAACCAGAACCAGAACTTCCATTACGCCAAGCAATCGATGGTAGTCGCGGCCAAGGCCGCCGGACTGCACGCGATCGACAACGTTTACCTGCGGCTGTGGCGCAAGGAGGACTCGCCCGAGCGGGTGGCCCAACTGCAACGCGGCCTGCGCGAGAAGAACGTCGGCGCGGCCAACCTCGGGATGGACGGCACCTGGGTCATCCATCCGCAACAGGCCGAAATCGCCAACGCCTGCTACACGCCGAGCTCCGAGCAGGTCGAGGACGCGCGCCGCGTGGTGACGCTCTACCATCAGAAGGGCGGCGGCTCGATGGCGGATCCCAAGAGCGGCGAGATGATCGACGAAGCGACGATCAAGATTGCGCTGATGGACCTTGCCAAGGGCGCGCAGGCAGGGATCGTCAGCGAAAAGGAGCTCAAGGAGTGGTCGGCCAAGAGCCGCTCGATCACCGGCTACGACATCCTGGAATTCATGCGCCGCGTGGTGTAGCGGCGCGAGCGCGATTGTTTCTTAATGCCGATCGACCGCGCGGTAGCGCGCCGCCACCACGTCCCAATCGATATGCTCAACGAAGCGCGCGATGTACTTCGCGCGATCAGGATAGTTGAGCAGGTAGGCGTGCGAGGCCACGTCGCAGACCACCAGCGGATTGGCGCCCACCCAGCCCCCGGCGTCGCCCTCGCCTGCCGGCAGGTTGTGCCATCGATCGTCGTAGGGATCGTACACCAGGATCGCCCAGGTCTGCGCGATCCGCGCGCACTCGATGAAGTCCGCGCGCCAGCTCTCGATTGAGCCCATGTGCTCGTTGAGGTTGTCGAGCACGTAGCGCGGCGGCCTCGTCGGTTTCACCGCCAGGTTGCGGAAATAAAATTCGTGCAGCAGCACGGAGTTCGCCGCTTCGATCTGCTGGCGGCGGATCAGGCCGTAATCGTTGCCCTGGGCGGCATCGCGCGCCATCGTGGCGAGCACCCGTTCGGCCACCACCAGGCGCTGGAAGTCGCGGCGATAGGCCTCGCAGTTCTGCGCCAGTTGGTCGTGCGAGAGAAAGCCGAGAATCTCCGGATGCGGCAGCGCCATCGGCTTGCGCGGCTGAAATCCCGCCTCGCCCTTGAGCAGACCCTCGTTGCTGAGGCCGCTTTCCGGCGGCGCAGCCGGCAGTGCGGCCGCGGCGCGGGAAATTCCGTTCGCCGCGGCGGCCGCGCCGAGCGTGATTGCCGCGCCCAGAAGCTCACGCCGGCCGACGCCGCGTCCGGTCGCCCAACCGGCTTCGCCGCCAGGTGCGTAGCGGGCTTCGCCCTTCTGTAGCTGACGGGCTTCGCCCTTTTTCACGGCACGGCGGCCGCGCCCAGCAGTCCGGCCGCCTCGTCGTGTCCCAGCATCAGGTTGAGATCCTGGATCGCCTGGCCGGCCGCGCCCTTGCCGAGATTGTCGATCGCGGTCAGCACGCACAGCGTCTGCGAGCGGCGCTCGAGCACGAAGCCGAGTTCACAAAAGTTGGTGGCGCGGACGTTTTTCAACTCGGGCAACTCACCCGGCTTGAGCAGGCGCACGAAGCGCGACTTGGCAAAGGCCGCCTCGAAGGCCGCGCGCACGTCTTCCTCGGTGGTGCCGGCACGCGGGCGCATGAAGATGGAGCTTAGAATGCCGCGGGTGACGGGCAACAGGTGCGGCACGAACATCACCGCGACCTCGCGTCCGAGGGTGAAGCCGATCTCCTGCTCCATCTCGGGCACGTGGCGATGGTTGCCGACTTTGTAGGCGCGGAAGTTTTCGTTGACCTCGGCGAAGAGCTGGTCGATTTGCGCCGCGCGGCGCGCCCCGGTGGTCCCCGACTTGGCGTCGATCACGATCGACGCCGGGTCGACCAGGTCGCGCCGGATGAGCGGCAGCACGCCGAGCAGCGCGCCCGTCGGATAGCATCCCGGCACCGCCACCAGCCGCGCCTCGCGCAATTCATGGCGATGGAACTCGGCCAAGCCGTAAACCGCTTCCTTCAGCAGCGCGGGCGCCGGATGCTCGGCGCCGTAGGTCTGCCGGTACTGGGCGGGATCCTTGAGCCGGAAATCGGCCGAAAGATCGACGATCTTAAGCCCGGCCGCAGCCAGCTCGGCGAGCAGCGCCGCACCGACCCGCTCGGGCAAACACGACATCACGACTTCGGCGCGCCCGGCGACCAGATCGGCGCGCAGTTCCTCGAACGGCGGCAGATCGATCCCGGCCAGATGGCGATAGACTTCGGCCACCTCGCGCCCGGCGTAATGCTCGGAGGTGAGCACGCTCAGCTCGACGAATGGGTGCCCGGCCAGGATGCGCACCGCCTCGATACCCGAATAGCCGGACGCTCCCAGCACCGCTACCTTGATCTTGCTGCGCGACGACACCATCGGAACCCCCACCCTCCTTGCCGTGTGTGGATAACGCCTGGCCGATGCAACCGCTTAGCTGTTGCCTAATGACCTAGCACTAACGCGCGATGCGAACCAGTTGGGCCGGCGCGCAAGGCGGCAAAAACAGCCATGCGCCCGGCTGCGAAAAGCGCATCCCGCGCCAGCGCGCCGCGGCGTGTCTTAGCGCTTGGAGTATTGAGGACGCTTGCGGGCCTTGTGGCGGCCGTACTTCTTGCGCTCGACCTCGCGCGGGTCGCGCGTAAGCATCCCGCCCTTGCGCAATGCCGGGCGCAGCGCCTCGGAGGCGACGACTAGCGCGCGCGAGATGCCGTGGCGCACGGCCTCGGCCTGCGCCGCGATCCCGCCGCCGCGGACGCTGACGATCACGTCATAGTGGCCCTTGGTCTCGGTGAGTTCGAAGGGTTCGAGGATTTTCATGCGCGAGGTGTCGCGCGGAAAGTAGACCTCGAGCGCGCGCTCGTTGACACTGATGTTGCCGCTGCCGGGCGCCAGCCGCACCCGCGCGATCGCGCTCTTGCGCTTGCCGACCGTCCAGATTTCCGCCTTCTTGTCTGCCATCTCGTCTCGTTCCCCGTTGAGCGCGCTTGCCTGCTCAGACCTTCATCTGATGGGGCTGCTGGGCGGCATGCGGATGATCCGCTCCGCGATAAATCTTGAGCTTGGTGAAGAGCCGCCGTCCAAGCCGATTCTTGGGCAGCATCCCGCGCACCGCCGCCTCGAGCAGCCGCTCGGGCCGGGTCTCCATCAGGCGCGCCGCGGTGGTCGAGCGCACGCCGCCGGGATAGCCGGTGTGGCGGCTGTAAACCTTGCCCTCGAGCTTGGCACCGGTAAGGCGCACCTTGCCGGCATTGATGATGATGACGAAATCGCCGGCGTCCTGGTGGGGCGTGTAGTCGGGGCGATGCTTGCCGCGGAGCACGCTGGCCGCGCGCGTCGCGACGCGGCCCAGCGGCCGCTCGCTGGCGTCGATCAGCACCCAACGCCGGTCACGCAGCGCATTCTCGTGCGAAACGCTTCTGGTCTGTTCGCTCAGCTTCAACCATTCACCGTTCGT
>JAKAVN010000153.1 GCA_021827495.1 Deltaproteobacteria bacterium
CGCAGCCCCCGGGCGGCGATCCGGAGCGCGACACCGCGCTATGGGAGGGTGAGCGCTTCGGCCACCCGCGCGGCGAAGCGCCGCGCGAAACCATGGCATGGACCATCGTTTACGACGGCGCGGCCGCGTTTTGCGCCTCGCCCGGCTATCGCACCGTGTTCGTCAGCGCGCTCGAAAGCGCGGAGCATCTCGGCGGGCGGCTGGGCGCGGCGGCCGGGCGGCTCGAGGCCTTCGCCCTGGCGGCGCCGAACGAGGGCCGCGGAAGGCTCGAAGCCGGTTTGCGGCGGCTGGGCGTGTCATACGTATGCGAGCCGGGGCGGATGCAGTCGCCGCCGCTTGACTGGCCGCACGGGGGCGGCGCGTTTCTCGAACTGCTGCAAAAGGCGGCGCGATGAACGCATTGCGCGACGTCTTCGTGCGCCATGTTGCGCAGACCTCGCCGGCCCCGATTGGTCTGGAGGTCGTACGTGCGCAAGGGGCGTGGCTATATACGGCCGACGGACGCCGCTATCTGGATTTGATCGCCGGAATCGGAGTTTCGGCGCTCGGGCATGGCCATCCGGCAGTGCTCGAGGCAATTGCCGCGCAGGCCCGCCGCCATCTGCACGTGATGGTCTATGGCGAGTACGTTATCGAAGCGCAGGTGCGGCTCGCCGAGCGCCTAGCGGGTCTGTTGCCGGCCCCGCTGGAGTGCGTCTATTTCACCAACAGCGGCGCCGAGGCGATCGAGGGCGCGCTCAAGACCGCGCGCAAGCATACCCGCCGCAGCCGCTTCGTCGCCTTCGACGGCGCCTACCACGGCGACACGATGGCCGCCCTGGCATTGATGGGGAATCCGGCCTTTCGCGCACCGTTCGAGCCGCTGCCGGGGCCGGTGAGCCATCTGCCGTACGACGACGCCGCCGCGCTGGAGGCAATCGATTCAACGGTTGCCGCAGTGGTGGTTGAGCCGGTGCAGGCCGAGAGTGGCGTGCGGATTCCGTCGGCCGGCTTCATGCGGGCGCTGCGCGAACGGTGCGACCGGGTGGGCGCGATGCTGGTCTATGACGAAGTGCTGACGGGCTTGGGCCGCACGGGGCGGCTGTTCGCGATGGAGCACTTCGGGGTGGTGCCCGACTTGGCCGTGATGGCCAAGGCGCTGGGCGGCGGCCTGCCGTTGGGGGCGTTTTGCGGCTCGCAGCGGCTGCTTGGCGAGCTGGCCCACGATCCGCCGCTCGGCCACATAACCACTTTCGGCGGCCATCCGCTGTCCTGCGCGGCGGGGCTCGCGGCGCTCGAGGTCATCGTCAGCGGGCGGCTCTGGGAGCGGGCGAGCACGCTTGGCCAAGAGCTGGCAGACGGCGTGCGGCGGCTCGCCGGAGCGGAGGTTGCGGCGGTCCGTGCTATTGGAGCACTTATAGGAATAGAGTTTGGGGGTGCCGGGAGGGCCCAGGCTTTTGTGCGCGAGTCGCTGGTACGCGGGGTGATCATCAACTGGACGCTCAATGCCGAGCGGGTGGTAAGGCTGGCGCCACCGCTGAACATGGGCGCGGCGGAGGTGGACTTCGGCTTGCAAATGATGGCCGAGGCGCTTGAAGCCAGCCGCGCCATCGGCAAACCTAGAGCCTGAGCATCCCTGGGGGGGATATGGCGACAGCCCAGGTCATTGCGACCGACGAGGCGGGTGCGGAGCAGCCGGGGGTCATATTAAGTCCGCGGCGTCCGGTAGCCGCTGACCGCCGCGTTCTGCTCGAGATCGATCACGACGCCGAGGCCATCAGCACGCTGAAGGTCGCCGGGCCGATCGCGATCTTCTTCATGCTCGCCTATGGCGGGGTCGAGACACTGTTGGTGGGTGCGCGGCTGACGCAATACCATTACGCCGCCTTCGCGATCATCACGCTGTTTTTCGGCTTGACCTGGCTGAGCGTGTTCCGCCGCTACTGGAAGGCCTGGACGCTGGTTACCTGCGTCGTCATCATCGCGCTGTTCATCAAGATCGCCTCGCTCAACCACAATCCCGAACTGGCCTTCATCGCGATCATACTCTGTCCGTTCGCCACCGCGGCGTTCGTGATGTGGGGGCCGCGCTGGCAGGGGATGCTCAACCTGGGATGCCTGGCGTTGTTCGGCGCGGCCGAGCTGGCGGTGCCTTACCGCGACCAGTACACGGTCTACCGCTGGGTCGGCTTCGCCGCCGCTCTGGTGTTGTCGTGGTTCACGGCGGTGTTTCTCGATCGCTACCGGGGCAAGCTGCGCGCCCAGATGGAGCAGCTGGCGGCGGCGGCCAAGTTCCGCGAGCGCCAGATCGGCACCATGACGCACGACATCCGCAACCCGCTGGCCACCCTGGTCGGGCTGGTGACGCTGCTCGAGGAGGACGAGCTCAGCGAAAAAGAGACCACCCATTTGCTGGCCCGCGTCGGGTCGACGTCGCGCGCGATGGATCTGTTGGTCAAGAACGTGCTCGACATGTACCTGCTCGAGGAGGACAACCTTCAGCCTCACCCGCGGGTCGTCGACCCTAATGTCATCGTGCAGGAAGTCGCCGACGTTTACGGGCGCGAGGCGCGGCTCAAGGGCCTGCGGATGCGGACCGAGCTGGGCGGGATGCCGCGCGGCAGTCTTGATCCCCTGCACCTCGAGCGCATCGTCGCCAATCTGATCAGCAACGCCATTCAGCGGACAGAAAGCGGCGAAGTCGTGCTGCGCACCTTCCTGAGCGGGGGCAAGGTGATAATCGAGGTCCAGGATACCGGCCCGCAGCTCAGCGGGGAGCAGTTCTCGCACCTCTTCGAGCGGCCGATACAGGATCGCCAGGGGATGGGCTCGTCGGGATGGAAGCTGTACATCGCGCGCGCGCTGACCGAGACCAATGGCGGCACCGTGAGCGCGCGCTTGCACACCAACCGCGGCCTGACCCTGGTTACAGAAGTGCCGTTCTGGGAGCCGTGATCCCCGCGCACTGCGGATTTCTTCAAGGGCACTATGGTCGAGGGCGAGGTCGCGAAGCTGCTTGATGGCGCAGCGGCGAGGGACGCCCGCTGAAGTCCGCGGAGCGGGAAATCGCACGCTTCATTTCAGCATCCGTTTGCCGAAAGCTCTGGTGAAGGACGGTAAGGGGGATTTGCGCGTGCGATACGGTTTCGTGATCGACCAGGACCGGTGCATCGGATGCCATGCATGCACGGTCGCCTGCAAGGAGGAGCACAACGTCGCGGTCGGCGTGTTCCGCACCTGGGTCAAGTACATCGAGAAGGGCGCATATCCCAATGTCAGCCGCCACTTCGGCGTGATGCGCTGCAACCATTGTGATGCCGCGCCGTGTATCGAGATTTGCCCGACCAGCGCGCTGTTCAAGCGCGACAACGGCATTGTCGACTTCGACAACAGCCGCTGCATCGGATGCAAATCCTGCATGCAGGCCTGCCCCTATGACGCGCTGTACATCGATCCCGCGACCAGCACCGCCGCCAAGTGCAACTTCTGCGCGCACCGCGTCGAGGCCAATATCGAACCGGCCTGCGTGATCGTATGCCCGACGCAGGCGATCGTGACCGGCGACCTCGACGATCCGCAAAGCCGGGTCAGCCGCATCGTTGCCACCGGGAAGGTCGCCACCCGCAAGCCGCACAAGGGCACCCAGCCTAAGCTCTTCTACGTCGGTATCGAGGGCGACCTGTTGGCGCCCTCGATGATGCGGCCGGAGCCGAGCGCGATGTGGGCCGACCACAATCCGCTGAGCGACGGGCGTCCCGCGACCGGCGACGACGCGCGCAGCGCCGCGCCCGGCTCGGCGCGCATCGTCTATGACGTCGCGCGCGCGGCGCCATGGGGCGCAATCCCGGCCGCCTATCTGTGGACCAAATCGATCGCGGCCGGCGTGCCGCTGGCCGCTGCGCTGTTGCTCGGGCTGGGCGGCGCGGCGGCCGGCGACGAGCTGCTGCTCGGCGTGGCCAGCCCGCTGCTGGCGCTGGGCTTCCTCGCCGCCACCGTCGTGCTGCTGATCGCCGACCTCAAGCAGCCGTGGCGTTTCTACTATTTGATCACCAAGCCCAACTTGCGCTCGTGGCTGGTATGGGGCGCGTACATTCTGATGATATACGGCGCGCTCGCGCTGGGATGGTTCGCCTGCGGCTTCTTCCTCGGTTCGATTCCGCCGGCGCTGGCGATTGCGGCCGCGGCTTTCGCGATCTGCTCCGCGTGCTACTCGGCTTTTTTGTTCGCTCAGGCCAAGGCGCGCGATCTGTGGCAGAGCCCGGTTTTCATCTGGCACCTGCTGGTGCAGGCGCTGATCGGCGGCGCGGCGCTGTTGATCATCGCCGCAGTGGCGCTCGGCGCCGGGCCGGCGACGATCTTTGCCGCCGCGCGAATCCTGCTTGCGGCGCTCGCGATTGGGCTGGTGATGATCCTGATCGAGCTGGCGCTGCCGCCGATGAGCGAGGACTTCCGGCGCGCCGCCGACCTTATCTCGCGCGGCGAACTGAGCGTGCGCTTCTGGCTCGCCGTGGTGCTGATCGGGACGATCGTGCCGGGGGGGCTTCTCGCCGTGGGGTTGGCGGAGCGCACCCGCGCGCTGATGGCCGCCGCAGCGCTGCTCGGCCTGATGGGGCTTTGGGTCTTCGAGAACATTTTCATCAAGGCCGGCCAAGCCGTACCGCTCAGCTAGCCAAACACCAGGGGGGAAGCACGACGCGCGGCATGAAAAGTCCAAAGATGGCCTCAAGCGGGCGGGAACTGCGGCCGCTCAATCCGGCGGCGCTGGAACTGGAGGCGCCGGCGGGCGGGCTCAGCGCATTTCCGCCGTCCGCGCGATGGGAGGACTGGGTCGAGTACGACCCGGCCGCATGGCCGCGCAAGGCCGGGAAGCACTACACGCTGGTGCCGACCATCTGCTTCAACTGCGAGGCCGGATGCGGCCTGCTCGGCTACGTCGACCGGCGCGACTTCACCATCCGCAAGTTCGAGGGCAACCCGCTTCATCCGGGCAGCCGCGGCCGCAACTGCGCCAAGGGGCCCGCGACGATCAACCAGGTCACCGATCCCGAGCGCCTCCGCTACCCGATGCGGCGCGCGGGCCGCCGCGGCGAAGGCAAGTGGGAGCGCGTGACCTGGGACGAAGCGCTCGATGATCTCGCCGGGCGAATCCGCCGCGCGCTCAGCGAGGGCCGGCGCAACGAGATTCTCTATCACGTCGGCCGCCCCGGCCATGAACTGGTTTACAATCAGCGCATCCTGCACGCCTGGGGCATCGACGGGCACAACAGCCATACCAACGTATGCTCGGCGGGCGCGCGCACCGGCTACGCGTTCTGGCACGGCGCCGATCGGCCCTCGCCCGACCACGCCAACGCCCGCTTCATCCTGCTGCTGAGTTCGCATCTCGAGGCCGGCCACTACTTCAATCCGCACGCGCAGCGGATTATCGAGGCCAGGGAGCGCGGCGCCAAGGTCTGCGTGATCGACACGCGGCTCTCAAACACCGCGGCCAAGGCCGACTGGTGGCTGTCGACCTGGCCGGGCAGCGAGGCGGCGGTGCTGCTGGCGATGTGCCAAGTGATCCTGCGCGAGCGGCTGTACGACCGCGAGTTCCTGCGCCGCTGGGTCAACTGGGAGGAGTTCCTGCGCGAAGAGCATCCCGCGCGTCCGCGGACCTTCGAGACCTTCCTGGAAGTGCTCGGCGAGGTCTATGCCGAATACACGCCCGAGTTCGCCGAGCACGAGTCGGGCGCGCCGGCCAAGGTGATCGTCGAGGTGGCGCGCGAGATCGGCCGCGCCGGGCCGGCGCTCGCGACCCACGTCTGGCGCAACGCGGCGGCGGGCAACCTGGGCGGATGGCAGGTGGCGCGCGCGCTCGAGTTGCTGGTGGTGTTGATGGGCGCGGTCGATGCGCCCGGCGGCACCGCGCCCAACTCCGCCAACAAGTTCGTGCCGGCGCCGCCGCTGATGCCGCCGCCGGCCCGGATGTGGAACGAGCTGATGTGGCCGCGCGAGTTCCCGCTGGCGTTTTTCGAGATGAGTTTCCTGCTGCCGCATTTTCTCAAAGAGGGCCGCGGCAAAATAAGTACCTACTTCACCCGCGCCTATAATCCGGTATGGACCAATCCCGACGGCATGAGCTGGATCGAAGCGCTCCTGGACGAGCGCAAAATCGAGCGCCATGCCTGCCTTACGCCGATCTGGAGCGAGACCGCGCAATTCGCCGATTACGTGCTACCGATGGGCCATGGGCCGGAGCGCCATGACCTGCTCAGCCAGGAGACCCACGCCGCGCGCTGGATCGGGTTTCGCCAGCCGGTCGCGCGGGTCGCGCTGGAGCGCGCGGGCCGGCGCTTCAACTCGACCTGGGAGGCCCATCGCGAAGCGGGCCTGGGCGAGGTCTGGGAAGAGGACGAGTTCTGGATCGAGCTGTCATGGAGAATCGATCCCGACGGCGCGCTGGGCATCCGCCAGTACTTCGAGTCGCCGTATCGCGCGGGAGAGAAGCTGACCGTCGAGGATTTCTATCGCTGGATTTTCGAGCACAGCGTGCCGGGCCTGCCCGCAGCGGCGGCCCAGGAAGGGCTCGCGCCGCTTGCGTACATGCGCAAGTACGGCGCCTTCCTGATCGAGGAAGGTTCCTACCGGAGGCACGAAAAGCCGCTTGCAGCGGACGATCTGCGGGGCGCGGCGATCGATCCGGCGAGCAAGGTAATCACGCGCGGCGGAGCGGCGCTCGGGGTCGAGATCGACGGCCGCGCCTGTGCCGGCTTTCCCACGCCGTCGCGCAAGCTCGAGTTCTATTCGAAGACGCTGAAAGACTGGAAATGGCCTGAGTACTCAGTTCCGGCTTACATCAGAAGCCATGTCCACTGGAGCAATATCGATCGGGAGCACGGCGAGATGCTGCTGCTGCCGACATTCCGTCTGCCGACGCTGGTGCATACGCGATCCGGCAATGCCAAGTGGCTATACGAAATATCCAACCGCAATCCACTGTGGCTGCATCCCGAGGACGCCCGCCGTTTCGGCGCCGACACCGGCGGGCTGCTGAAGGTCGCGACCGAGATCGGCTATTTCATCGACAAGGTATGGGTGACCGAATCGATCCGGCCGGGCGTGATCGCCTGCTCGCATCATCTTGGCCGCTGGCGGCTCAAGGAGGACAGCGGCGGCGAGCGATGGTCGAGCGGACTGGTCGAGCTAAGCCATCAGGAAGAGGGCGCCTGGATGATGCGCCAGGTGCACGGCGTGCGGCCGTTTGAGAGCGCCGATCCGGACTCGAGCCGCATCTGGTGGCAGGACGCCGGCGTGCATCAGAACCTGATCTTCCCGGTGCAGCCCGACCCGATAAGCGGCCAGCACTGCTGGCATCAGAAGGTCACGGTCAGTACGGCGGGGCCGGATGATCGGTACGGCGACATCTTCGTCGACACGCGCAAGTCGCACGCGGTGTATCGCCGATGGCTTGAGCTGGCGCGCGCGGCGCCCGGTCCCGGTGGGCTGCGGCGGCCGATCTGGCTGGCGCGGGTTTATCGCCCGGCGCCCGAAGCGTTCTACATCAAGTAGTGTGACGTTTCATTAATAAGTCGCACACAAGAGCTTGCCATCCTAAGCGACTCTTCTTTTTCGTTCAGGATGACCCAAAATGGACTCCAGCCGTACCATCCAGAGCAAGTCGGATAAGTAGTCACGGCCAGGGACGCTGTCGCGGCGGCAAAACGCGCCGGCGTCACTTGCGCAGCCGGCGTAGCTGGCGTGACGTGAGCATCCAGAGCAATCGCGCGCCGCCGCGCTCGATTCCGCCGTGCAATTCGAGCGCGATCAGTCCGGACTTCTTGAGCTCGAGGCTCACGCTGTTGGCCGAGCCGGTCAGCAGCAGCGAGGCTATTCCGCTCAGCCCCGGTTCGTGCCCGACGATCATCAGGTGGCCGTGCCGATCGTAGGGCTTGAGCGCCGCGACGGTCTCGGCGGGCGCGACGCCGGTGGACAGCGCGGGAAAAGCCTCGGGCGCGGGCCGGTTGGAGTAAGCGGCGGCGACCAGCTCGGCCGTCTCGGCGGCGCGAGATCGG
>JAKAVN010000154.1 GCA_021827495.1 Deltaproteobacteria bacterium
GAATCTGTCGCGCAACATAGGCCGCAATCGCCTTGGCGTCGGCGCCCGGCTCAGCGTAGGGCGCCCAGTTTTCGAACCGCGGCATCCCGTGGCGCAAATAGCGCGCAATCCATAGCGGATGCGTCAGCGCTTCCAGCGACTTCGCCCATTTCAGCCTAAGCGGCAGCTCGAAGCCGTTGCGCATGTTGCGCTCGCGCTTCGAGGACACCGGCACATCGACGGTCAGCACCAGGGCGTTCAAGCCGGCGTCGCGCGCGCGGCGGATGAGGTCTTCGGAAATTGCGTTGTCGCGGGCCGCATAGAGCTGATACCAGGTATGCGCCGGGGCCACCCGCGCCGCCGCCTCAATCGAAGCGGTCGAAGCGCCTGACATGATGAACGGGATATTCGCGGCCGCAGCCGCTTCGGCCAGCATCAGGTCGGCGCCGGGGCGGAACAGCGCCGCGAGGCCGGTCGGCGCGATGCCGAATGGACTGGCGTAACTATGGCCGAACAGCGCCGCGGCCTGGTCGCGCCCGGAGATGTCGACCAGGTAGCGCGGCAGCAGCCGCTGGCGGGCGAAGCTGGCCTGGTTGGCTTCAAGACAGCGCTCGTCCTCGACGCCGCCCTCGATAAAGTCGAAGGCGACCCGTGGCAGCCGCCGCCTGGCAAGCCGGCGCAGATCGTCGAGGTTGACCGCGTTTTCGATTTTCATCATCCGCCGTCCCGCAATTTAATCCTATGAAGATCGGTCAAGGAAATTCCACCGGAAGATTAACCGCAGATTAACCATAGATCAGGCCGTCCGCTCTCGCGCGCGGGGCGCGCGAGAGCGGACGGCAGTTCCAGATCGGCGGGCGGCGCTTGAGCTTATCCGCTTCCTGCGCTATCGCTCACATCAGGCTCACAAAAGCGCCGCCGACATACTCGACCAACGGCGCGGTGCGCGGGCGAGGCGCGCGTAGTGAATGTTTGTTTGCCAGGACGGAGGCGGCGCGATGGAGGCCATAATCGATCCGGCGACAATCGAAAGCTATCACGCCCACGTCTATTACACCGACGCGGCCTCGCGCGCGGCGGCGGCCTTTTTGCGCGAGGCGCTCGAGCGGAAGTTCGAGGCCCAGATGGGACATTGGCAGGACAAACCGATCGGGCCGCATCCGCTGCCGATGTACCAGGTCAGTTTCGCGGCCCGCGAGTTCGCGCGCATCGTGCCGTGGCTGATGCTCAATCGCGGCGGGCTTACGATCCTGGTCCATCCGAATACCAGCGACGGATACCGCGACCATGCCGAGCACGCGCTGTGGCTCGGCGTGAAGCTAGAATTGCGCCTCGACATCCTGCGCCACCTGCTCGGCCAATAGCGCCGCGGCGGGCCGCACGCGAGATCGCGGCAAGGGGAGACAAGCGTGGAAACCGGAGCCTGGAACGAAGCAATAGATCGGATGCTGATTCGTATGCGCGACACCGCACAGCGGGTCGGCAACAGTTTTCCGCACTGGGCGGATCCTGAAAGCGGCCAATGGACCGTGACCGCCGACGGCGATTGGACCGGCGGCTTCTGGGTCGGGATGCTGTGGCTGGCCTGTTGCGGAACGCGGGAAGAACGCTATCGGCAATGGGCCGAGCAGTGGGCGGAGCGGCTGCGCGCGCGGATCGATTCGGCGACCGTCTTCAAGGCGGTGCCGTTTTATTACGGCGGCAGCCTCGGCCACATCCTTTTGAATGATTCCCTCGGACGCGCGCTCGCAGTCCAGGCCGCCGAGAGCGTGGCGCGGCTCTACAATCCGGCGCTCGGCCTGATGCCGCTCGGCGCCGAGGCCGAAGAGGGCTCGCACGTCGGCCCGGCCGAAAGCAGTATCGACAGCCTCTTCGCGTCGCCCTTCCTTCTGTGGGCCGCGCGCGAGACCGGCAACGCCCGGATGCGCGAGATCGCGCGCAGCCATGCGGACCGCGTCATCGAATTGCATCTGCGTGAGAATGGATCGTTTATCCAGTCGACCTCGCTCGATCCGCAAAGCGGCGCCGCAATTAGGCACTACACGCATAAGGGATACAGCGACACCAGCACGTGGGGGCGCGCGCAGGTCTGGGGCGTGTTGTTGTCGGTGATGAGCTACGCGTGGGAGCCTGCGGAAACGCGATGGCTTAAGGCGGCGGAACGCGGCGCCGATTGGTGGATCGCCCACGCGCCCTCCGACTATGTCGCGTTCTGGGATTTCGACGACCCCCGCATCCCGCACGTCGAGCGCGACACCGCGGCGACGGCCGCGATGGCTTGCGCGTTGCTGAAGCTCGCGGCCCTCGCCGACCCGGCAAAGCGCGAGGGCTATCGCCGCCACGCGGAGCAAACCGTGGACGCGCTCGTGCGGCGATATCTAACTCCGACCTCTTCTTCCGATCCCCGGGTGCCGGGCATTCTCACCGAGGGCTGCTTCAATAAGCGGCCGGATTCGCGCAGCCACGACAAGCGGCCGGATTCGCGCAGCCACGACGCCGTGACCAGGCACGAGTTGATATTCGGCAGTTACTATTTGTTCGAGGCGCTCCACATCCTAGCGGGCAAGGTCGACCCGAAGAAAATCTAACCCGCATATCGGCAAAGCCCGCCCGGCGATGCAAACCGGCGCGCGGGCGCGGGAGGAGTCAGCCGAGCGCCGCGCGCACGATTCGCGCTCCTTCAACCATCGCGCTGAGCTTGGCGAAGGCGGCCTCGCGCGCGAGATATTTCATCCCGCAGTCGGGCGCGATTACCAGGCGCCCCGGCGCAACGAACCTAAGCGCCGCGCGGATGCGGCCGGCGACCGTCTGGGCGCTCTCGGCCACGGGGTCGCCAAGATCGAGCACGCCCAGAATTATCGTCTTGGAGGGCAGCTCCTGCAGAATCGACAGATCAAGTTTGGGCTGCGCCGCCTCGATCGACACCTGGCCGGCGGCGCAGTTCTCAAGCTCCGGCAGAAACGAGTAGCCCGACGGTTTGTCCTTCATGATGTAAGCGTAGCCGAAGCATAGGTGCACAGCGGTCGTGCCGGTGACGCCCGCAAGCGCGCGATTGAGGGCCTTCAGTCCATACTGCCGCGCTTTTTCCGGGCGCGCCTGCATGTAGGGCTCGTCGATCTGCACCACGTCGGCGCCGGCCGCGAAGAGATCCTTGATCTCCTCGTTGACCGCCTCAGCGTAAGCCATCGCCAGCGACTCCTCGTCGGGGTAATAGGCGTTCTCGGCCTGCTGGGTCATCGTGAACGGCCCGGGCAGCGTGATCTTCACCTTGCGCGTGGTATGCGCGCGCAGGAAAGTGAGGTCGCGCACTTCGACCGGAGCGAGGCGGCGAATCGGACCCGAGACCAGCGGCACGGCGCCGGGGCGTCCGCTGCGGCTGACCGCGCTGCCCGGACGTTCGCGGTCGACGCCGCCGAGCGCGTTGGCGAGCCGGTTCGAGTAGCTCTCGCGCCGCATCTCGCCGTCGGTGATGATGTCGATGCCGGCGCGTTCCATCTCGTGAATGGCGACGATCGTCGCGTCGTCCTGGGCCTGCTCGAGCCACGGCTCCGCGATCCGCCAGACCTCACGCGCGCGCACGCGCGGCGGCGGCCGCTTGGCGAGGGTTTCACGGTCGATCAGCCAGTCGGGCTGCGGATAGCTGCCGACTACCGTGGTCGGCAGGAGCATGCGTTCACTCATCAGCCATCCCCCTGCTCCAAGTAGCCGGGTGCGCGATCGCGGATCCAAGCGGTACAAATCATGACGCCTTCGGCGCGCGCCGGCAACTCGCGCGCGGGTGCGAATCTGGCGTTGAGATTTGCGGGGCAGTGCAGGCGGGCGCGGGGCGCGAAAGTTTCCGCAATCGCCCGGCAGCGACGCGGCGGGCGGCGGTCAGGAATTTAACTGCATGATGCGGCCATCCTCAAGAGACAAACTGGCGGCCGATTCGGTTCAGCGCTCGGCTTCGAGCGCTTCGCGGACGCGGGCGCATTCGGCGCGCAACTCGGTCAGGATCGCAGATGCGCCGTCGAGGGATGCGTCGCGCCCCTTTTCCTCGAGCGCGCTCGCCAGCGTTTGCATCCGCCTGGCCCCAAAGTTACCGCCCGTACCCTTCAGCGTATGCGCGGCGAGCCTCGTGGCGCCAGCGTCCCGCTTGGTCAGCGCCTCTTCTAGCTTGGCCAACTGGACGGGAACCTCGACAATGAACATGTCCACCAAGTCGCACAGCAGGTTGTCACCTTCGCTGCGCAGTTGCGCAACAACTTCCTTGTCGATCGGGGGGTCTTTCACGCCGTCGTGGGAATCGGCATCCATATTATCTCCAACAGTGTGAATCTTCTGACGCCCTTGCGCACTGGAGCGCCGGCCATCCGGCCCGCGGCTAGGCGGTCGATTCCGGGAACATCCGCAACAACTTTTGCCGGACCGGCTCGAACGAGAACTGGCCGAATGGCTTGATCACATAGGCCAGCGCGCCCTCCTGCAAAAAGGTCTCGCGCGTCTTCTCGAACGGCACCGCGCTCACCACCACCACCGCCGTGTCCGGAGCCTCCTTTTTCATCGCCCGGAAAGCCGTCAGGCTGGTCACGCCCTCGCGCTCGAGCATCATCACGTCCAGCGTGACCAGGCCCGGCCTGAGTTCCCTGAAGAGCTTGAGTCCTTGCGCAGCGGTTTCGGCTTCGCCCACGATTTTGAAGCCGAGCTTGAGCAAATGATGGCGGATGATTTTTCGCGCAAATGGCGAATCATCTATTATCAAAGCTGGCACCGACACGGCTAATCCGCCTTAACGATTGCTGCTGACAGCCGCGGCCTCAAAGCCACTGCCGTGGCGCTATGTCTCGCCTGTTTGCCAATAGTTCCCGGATTGTCCTGCGCGTCGATTCCACTGCCACGTGGCATTACTCACTGCGTGAGCTGAGCATGCACCGCGCCCATGTTCGTCCCCGATGATCCGGGATTGCCCGGCGCAACCTGGCGAATGAATACCGCGTTGACATCCGAGCCTTTGGAACCTGAGATCCATACTTCCGCAAACCCGGTCACCGGAGCCGTGCACCTGCCGTTGCAGCCGTTCCAGTTGACCACCGGCACCACCACCGCCCGCGCATCGTTCAAGGTATGCAAAGACCATGTACCACTGGGATCAAAGGCAACTCCCGCGGCGACGCGCTGGCTGACGCCCTGGCTGATCGGACCAACTGTGGCGCCAGGCTTGGTTGTCACACTATCGCCTAAGTTGATCGTACAGGAGCATCCGATGGCCATGTTCTGCTCGAAGGCGCTCCCTCCGGTATTGCCGCTATCCAGACTCTGTAGAGCAAGACCCTGCCAGCAACCCGGGCCGCAACCTCCGTCGTGCATGACGATCGATTGCCCATAGGTGTATGGGGTGCCGGCGTCGAGTCCGATTGGGGCCACCCCGCTGGCGGAAGCAAGCCCCAGCAGCACCGCCACGGAAGTGGCGCTCACGGTAAAGTTTTGGATGCCCACCACCCTGGCGAACAGTGCCGATACCTTGCGGCTCGCACTGACGGTCATCGACTGATTGCTAATATTGGCAACCACACTGGTGAGTTCGCTCAGCAATACGCCATTGTCAAGCGCATACGAGCAGGCCGCATTCTGCGCGTCGGTCGAGTAAATGCACGATACATTCTTACCGGCGAACGTAACCCCGTTCAGATAAGTAGCGCCCGCCAGAGCCGCTGCGTCGGTGGCGCTCTGAAGCCGATTTTTATTCCAATAGATATAGAAAACGTCAATTCCGAGCGCGGCTATTCCCACCACTCCAACCATCGCCAACGCGAGGATGACCATGATCTGTCCCCTCGGCGGGCGTTTGCACCCTTTCATCAGAACCCCATCGCTCGACTTTTGTCGATATCGCTATGGTGCAAGGAACGATCCACTATGGCGGGCTGGGAATGGCTACGCGCGTGAAGGGGCGTAAATTGACTAATGACCTAAGTGGTATGGATCATGCTCGCTTTGTGACTGATGCTGCACTCGCGAAGATCGCCAAGGATATGCCATGTCCATAAGGGGGACGCTGTATCGCGAATGGACGCAGAGTGGATCGAGCGCGAGACATCCCGCGTCGCCGCGCGCCGCTGTGGCCCGATTGCAGCCGCCCAAGGCGCCGGCGGTCAAACGATCGTCGAGTTCGCGTTCATAATTCCGATCTTTTTGCTCCTGATGCTGGGTGTAGTGCAGATGGTGGTGGTCGGCGGCGCGGCGCTCGCGGTCAACCAGGCCGCGCTCTCCTGCGCACGCTACGCCTCGCTCAATCCGAGCGCGACCGAGGACACGGTGGCCAGCTACCTGAGCGGCACGGCCTCGCCGCTCATCAATGACTCCGGCCTGCAACCGCTGACGCTCACGCCGACCGCGGTGCCGCGCCAGACCGGCGCCGCCGTGGCGGTGACGGTCAGCTACAACCTCAAGAACAAGCTATTCCTCGGCGCCACCTTCTTCGGCGTCACCTTTCCAAGCCAAGTTTCGGTTACACAGACCATGACCAGTGAATAGGTTCGCGGGCACGGGGGCGTCGCGCGTGTGAGTCAGCCAGAGAGGGGATGACAGTTCAACACAACGGCCTCAACACCGCCAGGCACACGCGCCACGGCAGCCTCAACATCTCGCTGGCCGGAGGCTCGCCAGCGCAGCGGGCCACGCTGCGGGAATCGCTGGCCGCGCTGAGCGCGCCCCAGATGCAGGTCGGCGAGATATCCGCGCCCGGGCAGGCGCCGCCGCATAGCGACGCGGTACGCATCCTGATGATCATCCTCGACGAAGAGCCCGACCTGTGGGAGGAGGAGTTGCGCGCGTGGATCAAGAGCGGCGGATGGTTCCAAGTGGCGGCGGTAACCGCCAAGCGCACGCCCGAAGCGGTGCGCAGCGCGTTGCGGGCCGGCGCCAATGAAGTGCTGTTCATGCCGCTGGACCCGCTCGACCTCGCGC
Source organism: Deltaproteobacteria bacterium (assembly GCA_021827495.1). GTDB lineage: Bacteria > Desulfobacterota > Binatia > Binatales > Binataceae > JAKAVN01. The sequence continues at coordinate 6,925 of JAKAVN010000154.1, forward strand.
GCGCGCTTTTGAAAATCAGCGAAAGCCATCCCGGCGCCGGCGAGCCTGCGGGCAAGGCGGCCTACGCGATGGTCAGCGTATCGGGCGGGGTCGGCGTCAGCAGCCTGATTGTGGCGCTCGGCCTGGCGCTGCGCCGCCTGACGCAAAAGCAGGTCGCGCTGGTCGACCTCGGCCTGCAGGCGTGCTCGCTGGCGGCGATTCTGGACCTCGAGACGATCCATTCGATCGCGGAACTCGCCGATCCGACCAGCAGCGTCGATTCGATTCGTCTGGAGTCGGCCACCTGCAAGCACGCCTCGGGCCTCTATCTCTTAAGCGCGCCGGAACGGATCGAGGACGGCGAGATGGTCTCGCCGGGCACTATCGAGGCGACCATCGGGGTGATGCTGCAACTGTTCGATTTCGTGTTGATCGATTGCGGGCATCACGTGAACGAAGGCTCGGTGGCGGCGTGGGAAGGCGCGGGCAACGTGTTCTACGTGCTCGACCAGTCGATCACCGGAGTGCGCGCGGCGCATCGCTTCCTCGATCTGTTCGACCGCCTTAATCTCAAGCACGTCTCGCTCGACCTGCTGCTCAACCATTATCGCCCCGCGCATGCGGTTTCGCTGGAAAAGATCCAGGCCGCGTTGCATCGGCCGGTCGCGTTTTGCATCCCGCACGACCAGGCGGCGCTGGCCGCCGCCGAGGCGCAAGGCGACGGGCTCTCCTCACTGGCGCCGTCCTCGCCGATGCTGCTGGCGGTGGAGCGGCTGGCCGAGACGCTGCTCGGTACGTCCGCGGCCTTAAACGGCGGGCGTCCGCCGGGCGTTTTCTCCAAGCTGCTGAGCGCGATGGGCCGCTAGCAGGATGTTGAGAAACTCCGCAACCTCGCTATCAGACGTGGTTCCATTCTCAACACCCTGCGTAAAAGATGGCTTCTTTCCTACAACTTCTCTCCCTCTGGGAGAGACAAGAGTGAGGGAGCAGGATGTTGAAAGGACTTTTTCAACATCCCGCTAGGGAGACACGCCGCCGATGGGTCTTATCGATCGCTTGCAGAACGAGACCGAACGGGCGCCCGCCGCCGGGCCTTCGCTGTTCATCCCCGACGC
>JAKAVN010000155.1 GCA_021827495.1 Deltaproteobacteria bacterium
GTCCTCGGCGAAATTGGCGAACAGCACTGTGAACCACAGCCACAGCGCGATCTGGAACTCGAAGCCGGCGAGCGCGCCGCGCCCGAGGAAGAAATCGCGGCACAGGATCACGGTCACCGCCAGCGCGGTCACCTCGACCACGAACATCACTGGGTTGCGGGCCTGGATGCGCGGGTCGAACTTGCGCAGCGAATCAACCAGCGCGCCCTTGACGATCTGGCTGTCCCACAGCGCCGCCGCTTCACGCTCGATCATCGAAAATCCGCTCCTTTCCCTAGTAGAGCTTGCCCTGCATCATCGCGAGGTGCTCGACGATCGGCCCTAGCGCGTCGGCCGGAAAAAAAGTCAGCGCCGCGACGATCAGGATCACCCCGATCAGCAGTACGACGAAAATCGCTCCATTGGTCGGAAACGTGCCGGCACTCGGCGGCGCCGCTTTTTTGGCGGCCAGCGAGCCGGCCAGCGCGAGCACCGGAATCTTCATCATGAAGCGGCCGAACAGCATCACAAAAGCGAGCGTCGTGTTGTAAAAGAACGTGTTCGCATTCAGGCCGGCGAAGGCCGAGCCGTTGTTGGCCGCGGCTTCGGTGTAGGCGTATAGAATTTGCGAGAAGCCGTGCGGGCCCGGGTTGGTGATGCCCGCCAGCCCCGCCTTGGTCGCGACCGCGACCGCGGCCGGCAACAGGATTACCGCGGGAAACATCAAAATGAAGAGCATCGCGAGCTTCATCTCGCGGCCCTCGATCTTCTTGCCCAGGTACTCCGGCGTGCGGCCGACCATCAATCCTGCGATAAATACCGCCAGCACCGCCATCACCAGCATCCCGTAAAGCCCCGAGCCGACGCCGCCGAAGATGATCTCGCCGATCTGCATGTTGACCAGCGCGACAAGTCCGCCGAGCGGCGTGAAACTGTCATGCATCGAGTTGACCGCGCCGCACGACGTGTCGGTGGTGACGGTTGCCCACAGCGCAGAGTCGATGATGCCGAAGCGCGTCTCCTTGCCCTCCATGTTGCCGCCGGCCTGGCCCGCAGTGGCGCTCTGGTTGAGTCCCAGCGCGGCGAACTGCGGATTGCCGCGCTGCTCGCTCCAGATCGCCGGCGTCACGCCCAGCAGGAACAGCAGCGCCATCGCGCCGAACAGCGCCCATCCCTGGCGCCGATCACCCGCCATCTGGCCGAACGTATGGGTCAGGCCCGCGCCAATCGCGAACATCGCGACGAGTTCAAGCAAGTCCGTCAGCGGAGTCGGGTTTTCGTAGGGATGGGAGGAGTTGGCGTTGAAAAACCCGCCGCCGTTGGTGCCGAGTTCCTTGATGATCTCCTGCGAGGCGACCGGCCCCTCGGCAATCAGCTGCTCGGCGCCCGCGAGGGTTTTGACGTGCACGTAGGGGTTGAAATTGTCTGGCACGCCCTGCCAAACCAGCACCAGCGCAAAGACGAGCGCGATCGGCAGCAGCACCCACAAAGCCGCGCGGGTCAGGTCGACCCAGAAATTCCCCAGGGTCTTCGCGTTGCGGCGCACGAAGCCGCGAATCACCGCGATCGCGATCGCAATACCGGCCGCGGCCGAGACGAAATTGTGAAAGGCGAGCCCGGCCATCTGAGTCAGATAACTCATGGTCGTCTCGCCGCCGTAGGCCTGCCAGTTGGTGTTAGTGGTGAAGCTCGCCGCCGTGTTGAAGGCCAAGTCGGGCGCCACCCCGGCAAACTTCTGTGGATTGAGCGGTAGCAAGGCCTGCAACCGCTGCATCGCGTACAGCACCAGCATCCCGATCATGCTGAAGAGCAGCATCGAGACCGCGTATTCGGCCCATGTCATCTCGGCGCCCGGCCGCACCCGGCAGACGCGATAGATCAGCCGCTCAATCGGCTCGAGTAGCGGGTCGAGGAACGCCGGCTCGTGCGCGAAGACCCGCGCCATGTACAGCCCCAGCGGCACGCTCACCGCCGTGACGATGGCTAGAAAGATCCCGACCTGGAGGACTGCGTTCCAGAACATGGAGATGCCTCGCGAGAACGGCCCCTGGAAGCGCTAGAATCGCTCGGGGCGCAACAGCGCGTATACGAGATACGCGGTCAGGAGTACGGCGCCGGCGGATCCGAGGATCAATTCCCAAGTACTCATAGCCGCTGGCACCCCTCCACATAAGCGAGGCCAACAATGAAAAATGTCACTGTTGCAAGGACGAAGATGAGGTCCCACATGCCGTTGCATAACGCACGCGGCGTGCCAGCGGGAAACCCGTGGCAGGATGGGCGCCCTGCAAGCAGCCCCGGCGCATCCGGTTGCAGTTTGCACGGCGATGAAAGCTGCACTTCGCAACGTCTTCGGCGAAGCGCGGGCGTAACCCGCGATGAAATTCCGCGCCCCCCGCGGCCTGAGGATGCTCCGTCAATTTCACGCCGCCCGTTGGCGGCATGCAGCTATGCCATGTGATACATGAGTATTGGCTCAACACATAATCCCGAGATGTTGAAGCCCGTGAAGTGCATTTGGCTACCCAATTAGATGGAGACCCAGACCACGATGCGACAGGGAATCACGATCCCGCTCGAAGCCTTTCAAAACCGCCACTTCATCGACCTGGTGCGCACCGCCGAGCGCTGCGGCTATGCCGATGCATGGTCGTCCGAATCCTATGCGGCCGACGCCTTCGCCCCGCTCGCGGCGGCGGCAATGCTCGCGCCCGACCTGCGCCTGGGCACCGCGATCGTGCCGGTCTTCACCCGGCCGCCGGGCCTGATCGCGATGTCGGCGGCGACCGTGCAGCAGCTTTCCGGCGGACGGCTGATTCTGGGGCTGGGAACCTCGACCCCGGCCATCGTCCAGCAGTGGATGGGCGTGCCATTCGAGCATCCGCTGACCCGCGTGCGCGAAACCGTCGCCGCAATCCGCAGCGCGTTCAGCCGCGAGAAGGTCACGCTCAAGGGCAAGACCGTGCGGGTCAACGGCTTTCGCATGAACGTCACGCTCGACACCCCGCCGCCGATCTATCTCGGCGCGCAGGGCGAGAAGATGCTCCGCCTGGTGGGCGAGATCGCCGATGGCCTGATCACCAACTTCATCACGCCGGCGACGCTGCCTGGGATGATCGCGCACGTGCGCGAGGGCCAGCGCGCCGCAGGCAAGGACGCTAACGCTTCGCTCGACGTCGTCTGCCGCATCTTCGTAGCGGTCGACGACGACACTGACGCGGTGCGCGCCGAGCTACGCCGCCATCTGACCGCCTACATGACCGTGCCGCAGTACAATAATTTTTTCCGCGAGATCGGCTTCGCGCGCGAGGCCACGACCGCCGCCGAGGCCTGGAATGCCGGCGATCGCAAGACCGCGCTCGCCGCGGTGCCGGACCGAATGCTGGAGGAAATTTACGTCTTCGGCAGCATCGAGCATTGCCGCGCGCGGCTTGAAGAGTACGCGAAGGCAGGGGTGACGGCGACGGCGCTCGAGCTGCAATCCTTCGCGCCCGATCCCAAGGAGCGCCGCGCCCGCATTTTGCGCGCGATCGAACGTCTGGCGCCCGCCTAGCGGCGCGCGGCTCCTCCTTATCCTTCTTCCCCCATGCCAGGTGCGAAGATAAGAATGAAGGGGCAGGGCGTTTCCCTACTTGGAGAAGACGATGGCATTGCAAAAAAAGCCGGCCAAAGCCACGGGACGCTTTGTCGCCGACGTCAAGAAGATGCGCGAGCGCGCGCGCCGGCATATGCAGTCCGGCGCCGTCACAGAGAGCTATCGCGCCGACCGCGCGCAGGTCATCAACGTGCTCAACGAGGTGCTCGCGACCGAGATCGTTTGCAGCCTGCGCTACAAGTCGCACTTCTATTTTTCCAAGGGGCTCAACGCGGAACCGGCGCGGGCCGAGTTCCTTCAGCACGCGGGCGACGAACAACAGCATGCGGATTGGGTCGCGGAACGTATCACACAGCTCGGCGGCGAGCCTAACTTCGATCCCAAAGGGCTCGCCGAGCGCAGCCATTCCGAGTACGGACGGCATGCCAACCTGCTTACGATGATCCAGGAGGACCTGGTCGCCGAGCGCGTCGCGATCGAAGCCTATTCCGAGATGGTGCGCTGGCTCGGCGATGATGACACGACCACCCGCCGCATGATCGAGGACATCCTCAAGATGGAAGAACAGCACGCCGACGACATGGCAAACCTGCTCGCCAAGGTCGGTTAGCTTCGCGCGCGGAATCATGCCGCTGCCGCGCCAGCTCGGAACGATCCGCTGAGCGCGGCTGGGGGTATGCTTTGCGGCGCGGAACGCGCTGTCGAATACGCGGAGGCGCGCAGCAACACTGATGAGCACACGCAAGACGGCCGCGGTCGAGAACACCGCGCAAGCCTTCCTCGAGATGCTCGAGGCGCTGGGCGTGCGCTATCTGATCGGCAATGCGGGCACGGATTTCGCCTCGATCATCGACGCGTTTTCCAGGCGCACCGTCGAGGGCAAGTCCGCGCCGCGCGCGATGATGGTCGCGCACGAGTGTTGCGCCGTCAGCATGGCGCACGGCTACTACCTGGCCACCGGCGATCCGGCCGTGGCGATGGTCCATACCACACCCGGCACCGCCAACGCGCTCGGCGCGCTGATGAACGCGTTTCGCTCCAACGTGCCGCTGCTGCTGTGCGCCGGCCGCACGCCGCTTGGCGAGACGGGGATGCCGGGCAGCCGCGACGCGCTGATCCATTGGGGCCAGGAGTCGTTCGACCAGGGCTCGATGGTGCGCGAGTTCGTTAAGTGGGATTACGAGCTGCGCAATTTCGCCCAGCTCGAAACCGTAATGCGCCGCGCGTTCGCGGTCGCGATGGCGGAGCCGCGCGGCCCGGTCTATCTGAGCCTGCCACGCGAGGTGCTGGCCGAGCCGCACAGCGAATTCAGCTACTCGCCCAAGGGACTCGATCCGCCGGTGATGCCGCTGGCGCCGTCGCCCGAGGCGGTTGCCGGGATGGCGCGGCTCATCGCCGCCGCCGAGCGGCCGCTGGTCATCACGCGCACGCTGGGGCGCAATCCGGCCGCGGTCGCGAGCCTTGTCGCGCTGGCCGAGTTGTTCGCGCTGCCGGTGGTCGAGCATCCCAACCCGGCATACGTCAATTTTCCCAACAGCCATCCGCTGCATCTCGGCTACGATCCGGCGCCCTACCTGGAGGCCGCCGACCTTATCGTCGTGATCGATACCGACGTTCCGTGGATTCCGCATCTGCGCGCCCCGGGCGCGGGCGCCAAGGTCGTCCATCTCGGGGTCAACCCGATTTACGACCGCTATCCGATATGGGGCTTCCGCTCCGATCTCGCGGTGCAGGCCGATTCGGCCGTCGCGCTGCCGATGCTGACCGCGGCGCTGGCTGGCACGCGCGGCTCCCGTCAGGGCGCGATCGAACGGCGCGTGGCGCGGGCCGGCGAGGAGCATCACCGCCAGCGTGCGGCGGCGCAGGCGGAGATCGAGGCCGGCGCGGGGCAACCACACGTATCGCTCGAATGGATCGCGCATTGTCTGGACCGCGTGCGCGACGAACGAATGGTTTTCATCAACGAGTACGATCTGAGCCTGCGCCACCTCACGCTCGACCTCCCCGGCACGCAGTTCGGCCACTCCACCGCGGGCTATCTCGGATGGGGTGTGGGCGCGGCGCTGGGCGTCAAGCTGGGCGCGCCGGACAAGACCGTGGTCGCGGTAGTCGGCGACGGCAGCTACATCTTCAGCGTGCCGAGCGCGTGCCATCTGGCCTCGGCGGCGCTGGGCTTGCCCATGTTGACGATCATCGCAAACAACGGCGGATGGGGCGCGGGGCATCGCGCCGTCCGCGGCGTGCATCCCGAGGGATGGTCGATGCGCACCGGCGAGATGCCTTTCGTACGATTCGGGATGCAGCCGGCATACGAGATGTTCGTGCAGGCCTACGGCGGCCACGGCGAGGCGGTGAGCGATCCGAAGGAACTGCCCGCTGCGGTGGAACGCGCGCTGCGCGTGGTGCGCGAAGAGCGCCGCCAGGCCGTGCTCAATGTCATCTGCCGCCCGCTGTGATTTGCTAGCGCCGCACTGGCCAAGCGCGCGAGTACCGTGACGCGCCGCTGGCCGGACGCACGCATCCGCAGCCGGCGGCGATTTTGCGCAGGGCTGCCGTAGCTTACGCCAACCCCGGCGGCCGCTGACCAACGCCGCCGCCGCCCTTTACGATCAGCCTCGGCGAACATGCGATGCCTCCCCTGCGCTCACTGGCCGAGCGCCGTCCGCACCGCGGGCGAAAGCTTGTCGGCATGCGCAACCAGCATCGTAATCTGCCAACGCTGCGTGTCGGAGAGCGTATTCCCGAATCCCGGCATCCCGGACAGCCGAATCCCGTGAGTCGCCTTCCAGTAGGTCACACCCTCGGGATCGTCCGTCACCATCTCGTGGCGCTTGAAGAGCTGCGGCGGCTTGGGAAACATCCCGGCGGCCGCGGCCGAGCGCGGCTGTCCTGGAATGCCGTGGCAAAACGCGCAGTGCGTTTTGAATTCGCGCGCGCCCGCCAGCAGGTTTGCCTCATTGAACGGCAGCGGATTTTTCTGATCCCCCGCATTGCCGATGCTCGCGCGCAGCGCCATATGGGCCACGGTGGCTTCCAACGGCAGCGGTTGCGCAGTGGTTTCCATCGAAACCCCGCCCAAACTGACGAACAGGTAAGCCCCCACTAAGAATCCTACCAACGCTGCGATGACACCGAGAACAAACCATCCTGTACGTGACGACATTTATTACTCCTGGGCGCGGGTTGGGATGCGCGGGCAGGCTTCCATTTCGAGTCCACTGGCGGAAGTTCGTGCCCCGAGTTCTAAACAATAGCAAAAAAATGCTCGCTGCCGTTACCTCGACGCCGCTGCCGGCGGTCCTTGATGCCCCCCCCCGATGCCGGACAGGCCATCGCTTCGGAACACCAACAGTGGCCAAAATCCAAATCGCCGGTGCGCCAGCCGTGCGGCGGGATTCGCGGTTCGGCCGGGCGCGCCGGGTTGCGGGATTGCGAAGCCCGAGGTATGCACAAACGTGACGGTTCCGGCGCGGTGCGTGCGGTTTGCGTGATGGCGCGCCGCACCGCACAGGAAGGACAGGGAGGAATAGATGGGGCCGATCGGAGACGCGATCTTTCTGACCAAGGGCGTGGGCAAGCATCGTGAGAAACTGACATCGTTCGAACTCGCGCTGCGCGACGCCCGGATCGCGGAATTCAACCTGGTGCGGGTCAGCTCGATTTTTCCGCCCGGCTGCAAGGTGATCCCGATCCAGGAGGGGCTCAAGCATCTGAAACCCGGGCAGATCGTCTATGCCGTGATGTATGACAACGCCACCAACGAACCGCATCGCCTGGTGGCGTCATCGGTCGGCCTCGCGATCCCGGCCGACAAGGACCAGTACGGCTATTTGTCGGAGCACAAGAGCTTCGGCGAGACTGATCAAAAGGCCGGCGATTATGCCGAGGACCTGGCCGCGACCATGCTGGCCACGATCCTGGGCGTGGACTTCGATCCCAACGCCAGTTACGACGAGCGCAAGGACCTCTGGAAAGTGTCGGACAAGATCGTCACGACGCGCAACGTCACCCAGTCGGCGATCGGCGATCGCGACGGGTTGTGGACTTCGGTCGTTACCGCCGCGGTGTTCGTCAATCTGCCCAAAAGCAAATAGCCGGATGCGCGCGCGGTGGGATTAGCGGGCCGCCGTGAGCTTATCGCCCGCATGTGGGTGGGAGTGCGCGGCGGTGCGGTTGAGTTGGATGTTGACTCTTGCAGCATATAAACCCGCATTTCCGTTTTCTAAGTGGACTACCAATTTGATAAAATGCGAGAAAAGCCCTGATGGATGCTGGTTTAGATGCGATTGGGGTGGTGCGGAGGAGGGCAGCCGGTGGGTGAGACGCAAAAACGGCCCTTTTAGCTCTCGTTCAACAG
>JAKAVN010000156.1 GCA_021827495.1 Deltaproteobacteria bacterium
TTTGCCAGAAAGTGGTCTCTGGGGGAGATATACCGACAGGTCACGATAGCGGAAAAAGCCTTGATTTACCTAAGGGATTAACTGGAGCGGGTGATCGGTTTCGAACCGACGACCTTGTGCTTGGCAACTCGATTCGGGGCGGGAACGACGAGGAGCCAGAGGGATGAAAACCCTTCTCCCGCAAGGCTTTTCCGCATTTCTGGCTTCCCGGCCAGGAGCCCCATTTCCCGCCTTTTCCCGCCAACTTTGCCAGAATTTTGCCAGAAAATTTGAGCGCGCCTTTTCGACGCTGACAAGCCGCGTAAGCGACCAGCAGGCGCCGTGTCTAAATCACCCGACTCGAAGCATCTGCCAGTCCGCTGGAAAGCTCGCGCGTGCGACGCGAGGGTCGTTTACATGCGGACCGGAGAACGGCATTCTCAAAGCGGAGGTTGAGCAATGAGCGCCAACGCTTACCTTGAAGCGCGTCGGGAATGGGACGAGCGATACGCCGATCTCGTTCTCGGCAAGCGCAACTGGCAGATTGCCGCGGGCGGCTTGCTCGCCCTCAGCCTGATTCTCGCCAGCGGGATCGTCTGGCTCACGACTCGGAGCCGCTACATCCCTTACGTCGTCGAGGTCGACAAGCTGGGCTACGCGCTCACTGTTCCGCAGCCGCTCACTCCCTCAGCAGTGCCCGATGTGACGGCGCGGATGCAGCGCTACGAAGTCGCTGCGTTTATCCGCAACGCGCGAGCGGTCAGTACCGATCCGCAGGTCGAGCATCAGATGCTCAATTCACTGCTCGCGCACGCGCGCGGCGCGGCGGACAGATTCCTCGACGCGTATTACCACTCAGACGGATTTACGCATAACCCGTTCAAGATCGCGGAGAAGCAGACCATCTCGGTTCAGATCGATTCGATCCTGCAGCTCTCGCCGCAGAGCTACCAGATCCGCTGGGCGGAGATTCCGCACGATTTGAACGGCATCGAGATCGGCGCGCCGACGCATTGGGAAGCGGTCCTTCAAACTCAGATCGTTCCGCCGAACTCCGACAACGAGATTGTGAGCAATCCGCTCGGCTTCTACGTGACGCAGATCAGTTGGACCGAACAACAGGGATGAAGGGAGGGAACCGGCCATGAGACAAATCGCAACGGCTGGGACTTTCATGCTGGCGCTGACGTTCGGAGGGTGCGCCGGTCAACAGCCGCCCGCTCCGCCACCGCTCAATCTCGTAACCGAAGCACCGCCGCAGCCCGAGGCCGCTCCCGCCCCGCCCACGGGAGCCCAGCTTCTCGCGCAGCAGCCCAGCGAGGTTCAGGCAGCAATCAAGGAGCATCAGAAGCACGGCAAGTGGCCGGTCTACAAGACCCCTGAACTGGTGCTCTATCCCTACGGCGAAAACCCCGAGCCGATTGTCGATTGTGAGCCGCTGCGCACCACCGACATCCAGCTTCAACCGGGCGAAACCATCACCGACGTGGCGATGGGCGATACCGAACGCTGGATGTCCACGCCGGCGGCCTCGGGCAATCCGCGCAATCCCGTGCCGCATCTGGCGGTCAAGCCGCAGGCAGCGGGCATTCAAACCAACCTGACCGTCTATACGACGAAACACATCTACCACATGATTCTGCGCTCGCGCGGAAGCCGCGCCATGCAGGAGGTCGAGTTCTACTACCCCGACGAGCTTCTTATCGCGATGAAAGAGGCTGATTCGGCGGCAGCCAAGGCGAAGCAGGAAGCAGCCGATCCGCCGGGCGTTTCAGGCGACGTTGTGAAGGTCGCGAACGTCGACCCGGCGCGGCTCAACTTCGCGTACACCGTGGCCGGCGGAAAAGTCCCGTGGAAGCCCGTTCGCGCCTTCGACGACGGCTCCCACGTGTACATCCAGATGCCGGCCGGAATGAAGACCAGCGAGGCGCCCGCGCTGCTTATCAACGCCGGCAGCGGGACCCAGATGGTCAACTACCGGGTGGCGGGCAACTACTACGTGGTCGATCGGCTTTTTAGCGACGCGATTCTGGTTTCCGGAGTCGGGCGCGATCAGGACCGCGTAACCATCAGCTACGCGGGCGGGACGAGGTAACCGCGATGGCAACCGAAGAGCCAATTCAGGACCAGGACGAGCAGGAACAGGAACATTCCGGCGGCGGCCGTTTCAACCGCCTGCTCGGGGTGGTTTTCATCGGCGTCGCGATGATTGGCGGCGTCGCAATCGCGGTGGGCGTCCAGTCGTCCGGGACGGGCTCGGATGCGGCCGTTCAGAAGGCCCTCGACGACCTCGGCGCGGCGGTGCGGAACCGTGGTGAAGTCGAAGACCTCGCGGCGCACGGAACGGAGCGCCGTTCGGCGCCGAGCTACGTATCGACTCCGGCGATTGTTGCAAGCACTCAGATGCCCGCGCAGCCCCGCGCGCCGAGGCCTCCGAGCCGCTACGCACAATGGGCGGCGGACAAGTACATGAAGGCGCTCGAAGCACCGGAGATGGTGGCCGCGTTTCATGGCGGACAGGCACTGGAGATCGCGAGCGCGAAGCGCCAGCCGGGCGGCAGCTTCGGCTCCAATTCTTCGAGCGATCCGACCGTGACGCTTCACCCGCCCGCATCGCCGTACAGGGTGATGGCGGGAAGCGTGATTCCGGCGGTGCTGGCGAGCGGGATCAACTCCGATCTGCCGGGCCCCATTCTCGCTCAGGTGAGTCAGAGCGTCTTCGACAGCGCGACCGGAAAGACGCTGCTGATCCCGCAGGGCAGCCGCCTCATCGGCGCGTATCAGAACGCTTCTACCTATGGACAGCAGCGGGTCCGGATCGCGTGGGAGCGGCTCATCTTTCCGAACACCGCGAGCATGGATCTGCCGCAGATGCCGGGTGCGGATCAGAGCGGCTTCGCCGGCTTCACGGATCAGGTCAACAACCACTACCTCGCCACGTTCGGAAGCGCCGCAGTGATGAGCCTGATCAGCGCGGGACAGATGGTCGGGCAGATGGCCACTTTCGGCGGCGGCGCCGGGTACGGCGCGTATGGCTACTACCAGCCGAATCAGTGGGCGATGGCGGGTGAGATGGCAGGCTCGTCGGCCTCGGGACAGGTCGGCTCTCTGGGCCAGCAGATGATGGGCAATGGCATGAACCGTCCGGCGACGATCGAGATCAGGCCGGGCTACCAGTTCAATGTGATGGTGACCGAAGACCTCGCATTCCCCGGCGCCTACAAGAACTGACGTCATCAAATGAAACGAAGGAGTCGAGCGATGGGAGTACTCAAACGCAAACAGGAAAACGAAGCGATCACCTTGAAGCTACCGGCCGCACTCAAGCGCGAGATAGAGGCGCTGCGCACCCGCTCCGAGGACGCGGGCTTCGATTTGGCCGAAACCATGACGGCGGCGATGTGGCGGCTGTGCAAACAGATCAAAGCCGAGCTCGAAGGCGCACAGCGTTCGGGCCGCAAGCTCAACGGACGCGCGAGCGAGCCAGCAACGGAGAAGCTGCAGTGAAGCTCGCGGTCAATTTCTCCGCCGCTCGGCGGCGCGCGGATGGGGTGAGTCTGGAGGTGGTTTTGGGGAGGGGAAAAGTGCGGTGCTCATAGAGCAAGATAAAGGACCTGCGGTACGGCACGGTATCTCCGGCCTTTTCTCGAACGACCGCGCGCACTTTTCCCCTCGGAGGCGGTCATGACGAGCCAACTGTACAGCACGGCAGAAAACGATCCCGGATCGCTCGCTCAGGCCATGCAATTTCAGCGTCCGGACGGGGCGCGCCGAGCCCTCGCGGCGATAGCCGGAATTGCGTTCGCGGCGGCGATTCTAATCGCGAGCGGAGAAGCGTTCAGAGTGCTGATCTCGAATACCGACAGCGCCGCGCCGGCAGGCGTCTATCGCGTCGTCGGTTACGATTTCAGCCGCGGCGATCTGGTCGCGGCGTGCCTGCCAATTTCAGTTGCGCAGGAAGGATTAGCGTTAGGCTATCTGCACACCGGCGGATGCGCCGGCGACGCCGAACCGGTCGACAAGATCGTCGGCGCGCTTCCCGGTGACGTTGTCGATATCGAACGCGGCTGGATTGCAATCAACGGCAAGGGTATCGCGCACAGTGCGACGGCCGCGCGCGACAGCGCGGGCCGTCCGCTGGGGCACGTGGAGTGGGGAAAACATCGGGTCGGGACCGGCGAAGTCTGGCTGTTCGGCTTCAACGATCGGCGGAGCTGGGACTCACGCTACTTCGGCCCAATTCCGATCGCGAATGTGCGCGGCCAACTCAAACCGGTTGTGACGTGGTGATCGCGATGAGCAGCAACCGCAATGGCAGCGGTAACGGAACTCACAGCCCCGAGCAGGGACTGCGGGTTCATCACCTCGCCAATCTCGGCGGGCTGATCGCGCTCGCGGGTCTCGACTTGGAACCGCCCGACTTCCTGCTCGGAGCGCTTTTGAGCGTGGCCGAAGAGGCGCGCGAACTTCCCGTCGAGGATCGCGCGCGGGTCGCGAAGATCGGCCGGACGAAGCTCGACGAGCGGGCCACGGCCAAGCGCGCATGGAAATCGTGGCAACGCGCGCGCGACCTTCACGCGATCACGCTCAGCACTAACCAGATGCGCGACATCATCGAGGCGCTCGGCGGACAGGCGCCGGAAAGCCCCACCCATATGGTGCTTGCGCTCAGCCAGGCACTGACAGAGGCATCCGATGAAACGAATTAGGTTCCTCCGCCAGAAGGAAGTGGACATCAAGCTGCGCCACGAATGGGCGGAACACCCGCGCAAGCTGGTGCCGTGGTGGGCGCGGGCCTTGCGACGAATCGGGATGCGCCACGGACTCCACCAGCAGACGACCGGAAGTCTCAGCGGCGCGCGAACTTCACGAATTCGGATACAGGAGCCATCGGCATTTACACGCCGCAGCGTGGTCAAGGCGTCGTTCTCTCGCAACGCGAAAAAGGGCGCGTGGACAGCGCATGCGAAGTACCTGTCGCGGCCGGGCGCGCAGCAGGAGGTCGCGAAGGGGCTCGGCTTCGATTCCACGCGCGAACAAATCGACATGATCGCGACGGTTCGCGATTGGGAAAAGTCCGACGAGCTGATGTGGCGATTTATCGTATCGCCCGAGGACGCCAATCGTCTCAATCTGCGTGACCACGTGCGCGAGCTGGTCGGGCAGATGGAGCGCGATCTCGGGACCAAGCTCGAGTGGGTCGCGATCGACCATCACAACACCGACGACGCGCATGTGCATCTGCTGGTCCGCGGAGTCCGCGAAAACGGACGGGCGCTGAAGATCGATCGGGAGTATTTGCGCTCGGGCATCCGGATGCGGAGCCAGGAGATCGCCACGCGCGAACTTGGACCGCGCCTTGAGCAGGAGATGTTGCAGGCGCGGGAGCGTGTCGTCCTCCGCGAACAATGGACCGAAATCGACCGCGTGCTCCAGCACAAAGCCGACGCCAATCGCATCGTCAGCTATGAGCACTTCCAGCCGCGCAGCGACGGCGCGCGGATTCGAGCGGAGCAGGAGATCGATCGGCTCAATTATCTGGCCGGACTCGGACTCGCGCGGCGGATCGACGAAGACAGTTGGCAGCTATCGGAAAACCAAGAGCGTGAACTCCGCGACCGCCAGCAATCCAACGACGTGATCAAGACCCGCGCCCGCGAGCGCCAGCGCGCCGTCACCAGGGGTCAGGGTTTCGAGCATGAGATGGATCGCGATGGGTGAGAATCGTCCATACCGGGTTCCGGGATCGGCGGCCGACGCGCGGCTGATCCGCGTTAAGCTGCTCGCGATCCTGTCGCTGGCTGGCGCGTTTGTCGCGATCAACTGGGTCACCACGCAGCACGCGGCGACCGTGCTGCGCGACGCGCCGTGGCTGGGGCCGCCACTTTTCCATCTGCCCGTGATCGGCACGCTCTATGCGCCGTGGGCGTGGATAACATGGTGGATTCGCTGGCACGCGGCGCCCGCGCTCGCGCCGCTTTGGACGCTCTGCGCGCGTGAGGCGCTCTATCCGATGGCGGTGATCGCCGCGGTCGCGGCCGGTGCGATCGCGATCACGCGTCACGGGTCGCTCGCGAATTCTTCCGATCTTCACGGCTCGGCGCGCTGGGCGAACACCCGCGACTTGAGAGAGGCGCGGTTGATCGACCCGCGTGGGACCCGGCTCCGGAGTATCGCCGCATCACTGCGGCTGGTGCGACCGCACGCGCACCGCGCTTGCGTCTATCTCGGTGTCTGGCGGCGATCGCTTATCCGCGACTGCGGCCACACGCATGTGCTCGTGGTCGGGCCCACCCAGAGCGGCAAAGGACGCGGGATCGTCATCCCGACGCTGCTCACATGGCCGCACTCGGTCATCGTCAACGACGTAAAGGACGAAAACTGGGCGCTCACCGCGGGCGCGCGCAAACGGATGGGCCAGCTCTGCCTCAGGTTCGAGCCGACCTCAGCCGAAGATGGGCGCGCGCGCTTCAACCCGCTCTCCGAGGTGCGGCTGCGTACGCCGCGCGAGATCCGCGACGTTTACAACATCGTGCGGATGGTTCTCGATCCGTATGGCGCGGGGCCGCCGGACCATTGGGAGCGCGCCGGCGGCGCGGCTTTGACCGGGTTCATCCTTCACCAGCTCTACGAGGGACGCGACCCGACGCTCAGCGGCGTCGAAGCACGGTTGTCGGACCCGGCGCAGACCATCGACGAGACGCTGGAGCAACTCCTGTGCGCCAAGCACGATCCATCCGGCTCACGCGGCTGGCGCGACTCACGCGGCAATCCCACACACACCCATCCCTTCGTAGCCCGTGCGATGCGCAGTCTGCTCAACAAGGCCGAGAAGGAACGCTCATCGGTCATCTCTGAAATCACCGAATTCATGCCGCTGTACCGCGACCCGGTGATCGCGGCCAACGCGGCGGTGTCCGATTTCCAAATCACCGATCTGATGAATCACGCGCGTCCGGTGTCGCTCTACATCGTCGTCGCGCTGGCCGACCAGGACACGCTGACGCCGCTCATCCGGCTGATGCTGAGCCAGATACTGCATCGCCTGACAGAACGGCTTGCGTACCGAGACGGGCGCGCGGTCCCCGGCTATCGCCACCGCCTGCTGCTCATGATCGACGAGTTTCCCACTCTGGGGCGGCTCGAGATGTTCGCCAAATCGCTGTCGCTGATCGCGGGCTACGGGATCAAGGCGTGCCTGATCGCTCAGGACCTCACGCAGATTCGTGGCGCCTACGGCCACGACGAGACGATCACCTCGAACTGCGACACGCGCGTCGCATTCAGGCCCAACGGCATCGAAACGGCGCGGCTGCTTTCCCAAATGACAGGCGAGACCACCGTCCGCCATTCGCATCGGACGACCTCGAGTTCAGGGGCAAGCGTCTCGGAACCCGAAGTCGCACGGCCTCTGCTCACGCCGGACGAGGCGATGCGCCTGGGGTCGAACGAGGAGCTCATATTCGCGAGCGGGAGGCCAACAATTCGGGCGCGTAAGCTCCGCCATTACCGCGAGCGTGCGTTTAAGCGGCTCGCGAAGATTCCGCCGCCTTTGGTCAGCGATCGAATCGAGTGCGATACAGAGCCGGAGGCCGAGACCGTCGCGCGAGTTGAGCGGCAAAGCGAAAAAGCAGTGGCTTCTGTCCAGAAGACGCTCGCGCTGACGGTCGTTGCTGCGAAGGAACCCGCCGCACAATCGACACCCGGCGAGCAACTCTCATTTCTCAGGTTCGCTATCGAAAACAAAAACGGTTCCGACGATACGCCGAGCAGCCAGGACGCGAAGGAGAGACTTCTGTGAGACGACAAGTGACCGCCTACTTGAGCGAAGAGGAATTCGTCCGGCTCCGCGACGAAGCCGACGAACGCGGCATCACGCTCTCGCGTTACATCAAGGAGCGGCTGTTTCAGTCCGACACCGGCGGCGGACTGACGTT
>JAKAVN010000157.1 GCA_021827495.1 Deltaproteobacteria bacterium
CAAAATCAGCCCCGCGAGCAGTGCGCCACCCTCGCCCAGCGGCGCCCATGCGAACGCGATCGTGAGCGCCACGCCCGCGATCGCATAAAGCGCCGACGGCAGGCGCAGATTGAAAGCAGTCACCTTGGCAGCGCCGGCGATCCGGTCGAGCGCGGCCGCGGTCCAATGGAACAGCGGCGGCTTGTACATCGGCGCGCTGCCGTTCTCCAGCGGGAAGAGCAGCACGCCGTGCTCGACCATCTGCTGGACGAAGACTCCTTCGATAGCCTCGTTGGCGCCGCATACCTCGGCCGCGCCGAGACGATGCAGCGTCAGCGCCGCCGTGGCGAGCACGACCGCGGCGGCGGCCAGGCGCCAGCGCATCGCCGCCGCGCGCCACGGTGTCGCGGGGACGGTCGTACCGCGGGAAGCATGGAGATTCATCGTGCGGCCGCGCTTCAGTCGAGGTCGTAGCGGAATATATGGAGCCGCGCGATCCGCGCCCGGTCATAGCCGCGCCATTTGGCCGCGGCGACGTCGCGCGGGCCGACCCGGCGGAAGCCCAGCCGGGTGAAAAACTTTGCCGCCCGCTCTTCGGCGGTGCAGGCGAAGACGTAGCGCAAGGGACGCTGCCGCGCCTCGTTCAGGATCCGCTTGACCAGTTCGACCGCGACGCCCTCGCCGGCAAAGCGGGTCAGCGTATAGAGCGCGGTTATTTCGCCGGCGCGCTCGCGACGGTACCGCTCGGTGAGCAACGAGCAGACGCCGGCCAGATGCTCGTCGCCGATGCGGTAGCCGAAGCATGACGGCAGCAGCTCCGCTATTTCTTCGCGCGAGCGCGCCAGCAGGTAGCCCTCGCGCTGGCCGCGCAGGATCAGCGCCTCGACCTCCTCGAAGTCGTCGATCGAAATCGGGCGCACGAAGCCGTACTGGCGCTCGGTGAAGAGCGTGCCGGTGCCGACGAAGCTGAACAGGTCCTCATAGACGTCGCGCGGCGCGGCCAGGTTGACCGAACCGACGCCGTCGCGCAGCGCACGGGCCACCGCGCGCAGTTCGGCGCGCCGGCGTGCGCTGCGTTCCTTGCGCACCGCGCGGCCGATCCGGCCAAGCTCGACGAACGAAAGCCGCTGACCGTCGCCGCCGGTCAGGCCGCCCTGGCGGTCGAGCAGGATGAGCTTGAAGACGCGCAGCCGGCTGGCCAGTTCCTGGGCGAAGATCGTGAAATCGGCCGGCTTATCGGTAGCGGCCGCCGCTACCACGATCGATCCCGCGCTCACCACGCGCCAGATTTGCGCCACCGCCGAGTCCGGCGGGTAGGGACGGGAGCGCAAGCCGGCACCGGGATTGAAGACCGGCGGCGCGGCCCGGGGCGCGAGCCGTCCCAGCCGGCGCATTATCCGCCCAAGCGTGTCGGCCGCGACGATCACGATGCATCGCGCCTGGTGGCGGCGCAGCTCGCGCAGCGTGCGCACCAGCCAGTTAAGCTCGCTCAGGCGCTCGCCGCTCGGCGGAATCAGTGCGAACAGCAGGCTCTTGCCGTAAAACTCCTCGAGGTAGAAGGACTTCTCGTCGAACAGCACAGCGCCGCCCGCGGCCGACTGGGCCGCAGGCTCGTTCATCGATTCCTTGGCGGCGCTCAATGCGGTGGTGGCGGGATAGGCGCAGGGCGGCGGCCGCTACTGCTCAGGCCTTGGCGGCCACGGCGCCTCCCGGTCGGCGGCGGCGAGCGGGACGCTTGCCCGGCGCACTGGCGCGGGCCGCGAGGCGGCGATCTCCGAGAGCGTGGTTTGCGAGAAAATCTTGAGTAGCACGCGCTGTCCCTCCTCCCACACCCGGAACATCCGGCAGGCCGGCTGCAAAGCGCACGAATCCGAGCCGTCGACGCAGACGTTGAGCGTGATCGGTCCCTCGACCGCCTCGATCACGTCCTTGAAAGTGATGCTGTCGGCGGGGCGCGCGAGCTGGTAGCCGCCGCCGGGCCCGCGCCGCGCGCGCACCAGCCCACGATGCATCAAATCGCGGATCACCTTCTCCAGGTAGTACTTGGGAATCTGTTCGTCGCGCGCGATCTCGGTGCCCCGCGCCACGCCTTCGGGATGGTCGGCGAGATGGATCATGGCCCTCAGCGCGTACTCGATCTTGCGCGGTATCTGCATCAGGCTCATGAGGGTATTCTCCGGCCGCGGGCGCTGTGCGCGGCGCCGGCGGTCTTGTTCGCGCTGACGATCGCGGCGGGCTGCGGCGCGGCCTTGTGCGCGGCCCCGTTGCTGCGCCCCGCGAGAATCCGTTCGACGTACTTGACCAACATGTCGTTCTCGACGTTGACCACCGCGCCCGGGCCCTTGCGCCCCAGCGTGGTCAGCTTGAGCGTGTGCGGGATCAGCGCGGCGCTGAAACGCCGGCCGACGATCGCGAACACGGTCAGACTCACGCCATCGATCGCCGCCGAGCCCTTCTCGACCAGGTAGCGCGCCTGCGCCGCCGGAACTTCGAACGTGTACAGCTTCGAGTCGCCCTCGGGCGTGATCGAGACGATCCTGCCGGTGCCGTCGACGTGGCCCGAAACCAGATGCCCGCCGAGCAGTTTGTCCAGCGTCAGGCAGCGCTCGAGGTTGACCCGTTCGCCCACAACCAGTGCGCCCAGCGTCGTGCGGCGCAGCGTTTCGGCCGAGACGTCCATTGCGATGACGCCGCGCCGCTTCCTGACCACGGTAAGACATGCGCCGTTGACCGCGATCGAGTCGCCGATCGAAATGCGCGAGAGCGGCAACGCGGTAGCGAGGCTCACTAGCGCACCCTTGCCGGTGCGCTTGACTTCCTCGACCGTGCCGAGGTCTTCGATGATGCCTGTGAACAAGATCGCCTGTTCGTGAGGTCGCCCGCGGGGGGCGGACAAAAACCCAGAAAAATCTTACTTTTTATCCGCCCACCACGCAACTCGGTCGTTTCCGCCGCCAGTCGGAGAGCGTGAAACGCGGCCCGCTGCCATCAGTTGCGTGCGCGGTTGCGGCCTGCGCTGCGGCGGGCCGATAATCCGCGCGGGGCTTATGAAGATGGGATTCAAAGAAGAGTCGGAGAAACTTTTAAGCGGCGAGCTTTCGATCCGCGAGCGCCATCCGTTGATTCCGACCGGCGAGTCGGAGGAGGTCGCCGCAGGCGTGATGTTCTGGCGATGGTTCGCGAATTTCACCGCGGCCAAGACCGAAGACGGCCTCGTGCTGATCGACACCGGCGCGCATCACAACCAGGCCGAGACGGTCGCGATGGTGCGGCGATGGTCGCCGGAGCGGATCAATACCGCGATTTACACCCACGGCCATGTCGACCATGCGGCCGGGATGGCGGCGTTCGCCGCCGAGGCGCAGCAGCAGCGCCGCGCGCGCCCGCGCGTCGTCGGCCATCGCGCGGTCGCCGCGCGTTTCGATCGTTACCGGCGCACCGCGGGCTACAACAGCGTCGTCAACTCGCGGCAGTTCGGCGTGCCCACCCGATGGCCCGAGGAGTACGTATACCCCGACACCTACTTCGACCATCAGCTTAACGTGGTGGCCGGGACCTGGCGCTTCGAGTGCCATCACGCGCGCGGCGAGACCGACGACCATTGCTGGGTCTACCTCCCCAGCCGCAAAGTGCTGCTGACCGGCGACTTCGTGATCTGGGCCGCGCCCAACGCCGGTAATCCGCAAAAGGCCCAGCGCTACGCCCGCGAGTGGGCCGAGGCCCTGCGCGCGATGGCCAAGACCGGGGCCGAGGTGATGCTGCCCGGCCACGGGCTTCCGGTGTTCGGCTCGATCCGTGTGCGCCAAGTGCTCAATGACACCGCCGAGTACCTGCAGAGCCTCTACGACCAGACAATAAAAATGATGAACGATGGCGCGGCGCTCGACGACATCGTGCATGGCGTGAAGCCGCCGGCCGCGCTCGCTGAGAAGCCATACTTGCAGCCGGTCTACGACGAGCCGGATTTCATCGTGCGCAACGTGTGGCGGCTGGAAGGCGGATGGTACGACGGTATCGCGTCGCATCTGAAGCCCGCGCCGCACCACGCGCAGGCCGCCGAAATCGCCGCGATGGCGGGCGGCGCCGACGTGCTGCTTGGCCGCGCGCTACAGAAAATGTCGGCCGGCGACCTCGCGCTCGCCTCGCATCTCATCGACTGGGCGGTGGCCGCGGCGCCCGACAATCGCGCGGCGCACGAGGCCCGGATGCGCATCTACGCGGCGCGCGCCAGCGCGTCGGCTTCGACGATGGCCCACGGGATTTTCCGCGCCGCCGCGCTGGAGTCGGCCGCGAAGGCCGGCGTCACTCCGCCTGACGACCCGCGAACGGTGTGATGGGGCTGGTGAATGCCAACTGATGTGCCCGTCAGCGCGACTTGGGCGGGAGGGTCAGCTTGCCCAGAATCGCCGGGCTGCGGGCGCCGGTGACGCTCGGAATATTGCCGGGCAATCCGCGCAGCATCTGGTAGGCCAAAATCGCGAACGCGACCGCCTCCAGCGCGTCGCCGTCGACGCCGAGGCGCTCGGCAGTCATCACTTCGATGCCTGGAAGCTCCGCAGCGATCATTTTCATCGGGGTCGGATTGCGCGCGCCGCCGCCGGTGACGATTAGCTGATCGACGCGCCCGAGCGGCAAGATAAAGCGGCGGCAGGCATCCGCAATCGAGCGCGCGGTCAGCGCGGTTACGGTTACGGCCAGGTCGTGGGGTTTCATCGCGCGGCCGCGCGCGCAGCGCACAATCGCGTCGAGGTAATGCGCGCCGAACTCCTCGCGGCCGGCCGACTTGGGCGGCTTGCGCCTGAAGTACGGGTTGCGCATCAGTTCGCCGAGCATCGCGCCGTCAACGCGCCCGCGCGCGGCCATCGTGCCGCCGCGATCCATGCTGAGGCGTCCCGCGGTGAGCCGCGCGGCCAGCGCGTCGATCAACATCCCGCCCGGCCCGGTGTCGAACGCGACGAGGCGCCGGTCGCCGGTGCGCGCCGCGGGCGGAAGATAGGTCGCATTGCCGATTCCGCCGATGTTCTGCACCACGCGGCCAAGCCGCTGGTGACCGAAGAGCCACAGATGCGCCAGCGGCGCGCCTTCGCCGCCGAGCGCGAGATCCATCGGACGGAAGTCCGCGACCACCGGCGCTCCCGTCATCGCGGCGATCACCGCAGGCTCGGCGAGCTGGAGCGTCGAAGCGGTGGCGCGGCCGGCGCGCCGGGGCGGCAGATGGAAAAACGTATGGCCGTGCGAGCCGATGAAGCTCAGCCGGCGGATCGGAACGCGCGCCGCACGCATCACACGCAACGCGGCCGCGCCAAAGATGCGGCCGAGCTCGAAGTTCAGCGTCGAGATGCCGCCCGCGCCGGCCTTGGAGGCCGGGTCCTGGCCGTCCGATGAGGCCGCGAGCAGGCGCGCGCGAAATTCCGCCGTGTAGGGATAAGTCCGGAACGCGACGAGGCGCGTGGGCGGGCTCTTGCGCTCATCGATCCGCACCAGCGCCGCGCTGACGCCGTCATGCGAGGTTCCCGACATCAGGCCCACCGCCAGGTGCGTGCGGCCGTCGAGACGCACTTCGACCCTGCTCATTGCGCGTTGATTTCCACGCTCAGGCGCCGCTCGCCGCGCGTCATCGGTCGCCGGGATCGTGCTTATCGCCGCGCGCTTCGTCGCCGCCGCGGGCGCCGCCGCCGAGCGTTAACTTGAGGCCCCGCATCGAGGCCACGATCAGACGCCATCCGGAGGGAAACTCGAGCGCGCCGGTTTGGGCGTGCGCTTGCGGCTCGATGATCACCTTATGGCCCATGTGCCACTGCACCAGCAGCACCTTGTGCGCGATCTGGCGGCCGCTTACGCGGTCGATCGCGAAATCGCCGTAGAGCGTGCTGGTGCGCATTTCACCGAGCGCGCCGCGAAGCCGCCGCTGGTCGAGCGAATCGCACTCGCGTATCGCGGCGCATCCGATGAGCCCGGCGGCGTAGGCCTGGGCCGCGGGATAATCGCACTCGCGATAGCCGCTTGCCCGCATCCGGCGCGCGAACTCGCCCGGCGCCGGCCCGAGTTCGGGAACGATCTGCGCGTGCTCTTCCCATTGGCTGGGGCCCACGATGCCGTCGGCGCCCTCGCCCAGCGCCTCGGCGAAGCCGTGGACACCGGCGGCGACGCAGCCGAGCACCGGGAGGTTGAGATTGGAGGCGACCACCGCGCGCATCAGGGCAACATCCTGTGCGAAGCTGCCCGCGGCGGCAAGGGCGTTGATACGGTTGCGCCGGAGCGCGGGCAGCAAGCGCGCGAGCGCCTGATCGCGCGCGAAATCGCCCCGGTACTTAAGCCGCACGCGCACGCCGCGCCGCCGCGCGCGCCGCTCATGGCAGGCCTGCTCGAGCCCGGCGCCAACGGCGCCCGCAAAAGGCGTGGCCGCGGTAACGATTGCCAGGCGTTTGCGCCAGAACTTGAGTTCGACCAGCAAGCGCGCGAACGCGACTAGATAATCGCTCGCCGGGCTCAGCACGCCGACCAGCATCCGCATGCCCCGCGTATACAGGCCGTCGTCGGCGCCGCCGTGGTTGAGCATCATCATTCCGGCCGCTTCGGCAATCGGCGCGGCAACACGCGCGAGGCGGCTCGAGTAGGGGCCGAGCAGCAGGTCGACGCGCGCGGGGCCGCAGAGCGCGCGATAGATTTCCGCGCAGGGCAGCGCTTCGCTCCGATCGTCGTGGCATTTAAGCGCGAGTTCACACGTGCGGGCGCCGATCCGCAGGCCGCCCGCCGCGTTGAGATCGTCGACGAAAAGTTTGACCGCGGCCTCGGCCTGGCGGCCCATCGCGGCGTAGCCGCCGCTCAGCGACAGCGAAAGCCCGACGCTCAGCCGCTCGGCCATCGCGGAAGGACGCGCGCTACGGCGCGACCTCGGCGATTCCGCCCCGGATCACCGCCATCCCCTCGGGATTATAGGTTTCAAACACATACGCGCGGCGGCCCGCGCGCGCGCCGCCGGCCCATACCCTGGTCGTGATCGATTGTCCGGGAAAAACCGGGCGGCTGAACTGCACGCGCAGTCTCTTCAGGCACACGGGATCGCCGCCGCACAGCCGGTCGATCATGACCTTGGAAACGAAGGCCATCGTGCACAGCCCGTGCACGATTATGCCGGGCAGCCCCGCCATCCTGGCCACGTTCTCATCGACGTGGATCGGGTTGCGGTCGCCCGAGGCCTCGGCATAACGGAAGGTCTGGTCGCGATCGACGGTCTGCTCGACGCTGAGCATCGGATCGCCGGGCGGAGAGATCGGCCGCGCGGCGCGGCGCGCGGCGGCGCGATCGCGGCGCGCCGCGCGGATGAAGATGCCGAAGAGCGTACGCAGGACCGGCGCGCCCGCGCGGTTGCGCGCATTAAGCTCGAGCGTCATCGCTTCGCCGCCCGGCCGCGCTTCGATCGAGGCGACCCTGGCGACGGTGGTTATCTCGTCGCCGGGGCGAAGCGGGGCCAGGAATTCCATGTCCTGCTCGGCGTGCAGCAGGCGCAAAAGGTCCGCGCCCAACTCCGGGTCTCCGACCGCGCCGACCACCGACATCTAGGTGAGCGCCACGCCGAACATCGGCGGCGCGACGATTGCGCCTTGCGCGGCCGCGTCAAAGTAGCGCGGGTTGCCGTCATTGCAGGCGCGCGCATAGTTCTGGAGCGCTTCGAGCGTGACCGTCGCGCTGGTGGGCGGATACTCGCGGCCGATGAATTCCCGGTTAAGTGGCATCGATGATCCTGGTTGCGATTCCCGCTTGCGAATGGATTGCGCGGCGGCCTGCCATGCGCTCAGGCAAGCTCGCGCCCGCCGATGAATACCGCCTTCAACTCTAGCCCGGGGCCGAGCACGAGCAAATCGGCGCGCGCACCGGCCTCGATGCTGCCGCGCTGGCCTAGGCCCAGC
>JAKAVN010000158.1 GCA_021827495.1 Deltaproteobacteria bacterium
AAGCCGGATCGGTCGCGGCGTGCGCGACCAGCAATTCGGCCAGCGCCTCAGCGCCGAGGGCAGCCAGGGATTCGGGTGTGACGGTTTTCGTGCGGGCCACGGCGTGCTCACTCGAATCCCGTTGACTCATCCTTGAACTTGAGCTGGCGGGCGTTGTCGCGGACAACCCCAATATCGGCCTCGGCGAACCCGTCCGGCGCCGTCGCCTCGATTTCCAGGGTCAGCGTCACCTTGGCACCGTTGGTGCGCTGCAATTCCATGACGACCGCGTTCAGGATGGCATCGAACGCCTTCACCGGCCGCACCATGTCGATCTCGACCGAGCCGTAGAACCGACGCGGCTGCACCTTGGCGGGCGGACCAGGATCCGTGCCGGGAGATCCCCTGTCATGCCCGTACGATTGGCCATCCGGGCCGCCCAAGACCGTCGCCGGCCGAGCGGGCGTCGCGACCGGGCGCAACTGGGCGATCGCCACCTCGGGGCGCACGAGCACCGAAGTCGGCGGTAGCGGATCGCCCGGCGCTTTCTGCCAGACAAGCCCGACATAGCGGCCGGTTGCCTCGTCGAAGCGCTCGGCGAAGGCGAAGGCCGGATCGAGCTTGGCACAGGCATCGCGAATCGCTGCCTCCAGCACCACGCGATCTCGCAGCTTCGGCAGATAGACGTAGGTCGCGAACCACGCCGCGATCTCGGCCACCGGCAAATGCGGTCTGTCCTCCGCCCAGAGTGGCTTGAGGTGCAGCCACAGCGCATCGGCGCCGAGCTTCTCGCCGATGATGCCGTCGCTCTTTGCCTTGTCGTACACCGCGGCGGGCACAGAAGCGCGATCCTTGGCGGTCAGCGAAAGATGATCCAGATCGAACGCGCGGCCAGCCTCGGTGCCATCGGTCTTGATTGGGAACAGGATGTGGCTCCACGCGCCACGCACCGCCTTCACCGCTCCCTCGCGGCTGTTCCTGGCCTTGTCATGCGCGTCCGCCAGCTGGGCCTGGGTGAGTTGATCCTGCAGGCGCTTATCCACACGCTTGTCCTGCCGCGCATCACCGCCGATCGACTCCCACGCCAGCGCCCGCCGCATCGCCTCGCGCGCCGTGCCCAGCAGGGCCTCGTCAGCGGCGACGAACAGCAGCGTGTTGCGAAACCGCCGTTGCGAGGCACGGCAGCGGGTCAGCGCGTCGGTCACCGCCTCGGTCGCGGCAGACTTCGCGACACCCTTGCCCGCATGCGACGTTGCCGGGCCGAGGATCATCAGCGACAGTGCCTGCACCTCGTCGATCGCGGTCGGATCGTCGGGCACCGCGAACACGCGATGGAACCGGTCCTTGCTGGCCCCATCGTCGCGCAGCACCTGCGCGATCGCCTCGTCCACCTCATGCTCGGCTAGCGCCTTCGCACGATCCTCGGCCAGGCGGTTCAGCGTCGGCTGGGTGGAGAACCAGTAGCGGCCAGCTTCCTCATACAGATAAGTCGCCCGCTCGGAGAGTTCCCGCAGCGCCTCGCCGAAGATCGCCAGTTGGTCGCCCGGCTCGGCGCAGGCCAGCCGCAAGCCTTGCCCGGTCAACCCGGCATTGGGCTGGCCCACCAGCGGCGCCGAACACAGGAAAACGGCACGCGCCGCGCGGGTCGCCGCATGCGCCTGGGAGATGCGGCGGGACGGATTGGCCTCCATCCGCGACGGCAGCGCGCTATCCCCATCCACCTCCTTGTCCACCACCGCGCCAAACGCCGGGTCCAGCGGATAGAGCACGCTTGCCCGCACTCGCTCGTGCGAAACCGGCACGCGCGCGGGCAGGATCAACGGGTCAGGCACCCGCTGGTGCCACAGCACGCCCACCACGTTCGCCATGAAGCGCA
Source organism: Deltaproteobacteria bacterium (assembly GCA_021827495.1). Classification (GTDB taxonomy): domain Bacteria; phylum Desulfobacterota; class Binatia; order Binatales; family Binataceae; genus JAKAVN01. Next base: position 1,856 of record JAKAVN010000158.1, read on the forward strand.
GCACGCCACGGGTGCGCTGGAATTTTTCTAGGCTCGCCCAATCCTTCGACAGCCGATCGAACAGCTCGGGATGGATCGGGTAGGAGAGGCGCAGCAGCTCCGTATAGCGCGCCTCCCGCGCCTCGGGCGGGAACTCGGCCGGGTTCTTGCGGTAGAGATCGGCGAAGGCGCGCACCGTCTCGTCCCGCGCCCGCTCGCCATCCGTATCCAGCGGCTGGAACAGCCGGCGGCGGATGATCTCATAGGTCTCGTCGCCCGAGGCCGGCAGCCAGGCGGACTGCACGCGCCCGAACACTTTCTCGAGCCGCAGCAGCGCCTCCTTGCCGCGCGCGCCGCCGGCCTCGGCGTCGCTTTCCGGCAGCGAGCCGATCACCAGGATGCCCGGCACCATCTTCGCCGCCTCGGTCAGCGACTGGAGGAACGAGAGGAACGCCTCGAACCGCGCATCGTCCAGTTGCCGGGCGAACATCACCAGCTCATCGAGCAGGATCACGCTCGGCCCCGCCAGGCGGAACACCGCCACCATCAGTTCGGAGCCGGGGTTGGTGCGCGCGGCCTCGGCTTCGGCGACGAGTTTGAGGCCCGCCTCGCCGGCAAGGCGCCAGGCGAGATAGCCCCACAGAGTGTGCAGCTTCGGGCCGTCCCGCAAAGTCAGCGAGACATCGGTGCCCTTGGAAGAGCCGACGAACACGGCAATCTGCGGCTTCGGCCAGGCGGCCGCGCCGGCGGTCCCGACCAGTGGGCTCATGCCGCTGAGGGTTGCGGGATCGCCGCCGTCGCGCAGATGGCGGGCCAGGTGATAGACCGCGAGCATCGTGTGCGTCTTGCCGCCGCCGAATGCGGTCTGCAGCCCGATCACCGGGTCGCCGCCCTGGCCGGATAGGCGTTGCAGGGCGGAGGCCAGCACGCGCTTCACCCCTTCGGTGAGGAAGGTCATCGCGAAGAAGCTGAGCGGCGTCGCGTAGCCCTCGCCGGCGATCCCGGCATCAACCGCGAACAGGTCCGCCGCGAACTCGGCTTCCTTGAAGCGGTTGGCGAGCACGTCCGGATGCGGCAGAGCAACGTCGATCCAGGGGCGCGGCCCCTTGCCCGGCCGGTCGTCCGGCGGCGCCGTGGTGGGCGCTGTGGCGGACGGGACGTCCGCGCTCCCCGCGAGGCCATGGCGGCGCTGGTCGTCATAGAGGCGCCTGGCTTCGGCGATATCGGCGTCTGGTGCGCGCACGGCGCGAAGCAGGTGGTGGATGGCATCGAGATAGCGCAGCGCTTCGTCATCCTGCATCGGGATCGAAAGATGTGCCGTCGCGTTGCGTGCCTCGAGCGCGGTCGAGACGAAATTGCGCACGCGCTGCTTCTCGGCCCGCGCAAACGCATCATCGAACACGTCTCGCCACTGATCGATCATGGTCTTCAGCAGGCCGTATTCGTCGAGTGCCGCGCGCGGATCGCCGCCGGCGGCGCGGCTGGCATAGGTAAGCCATTGCGCGCCGTGCCGCGCCTTCATCCGCGCCTCGACGAAGGGCGCGAGGCCTTGGCGGAGGTGATACAGCGCGCCCTGGACGCGGCTCAGGGTTTCCTTCTCGGCGCTCATCGCGTGACCTCCCCGAACAGATCGCGCACGCCACTGCGCGCAGCGAGATCTTCGAGATGCGCCCATTCCTGGGCGAGTTCGTTATAGACCAGCGCCTCGGCGGCCCAAGATTTCTGCGAGGCGATTTCATACAGGCGATAGGCCAAGGCGCGGGCATCCTCGGCCTTGGCTCCCATGCTGGCCACGAGTTTCGCCGCGGCCTCGGCGCCGCCATCCTCGGCGCGGAGGGCGTGGGCGGTGCGCTGCACGCATTCCCAGATGGTCCACTCACTTGGAGCGCGTTGGCTGGGAGCGCGGGCCTCCGGCCCGCCTGCGGGCGGGACGCCCGCGCTCCGTGGGGTGAGGCATGCCTTGCCGTGGAGATTCTGGAACACGCCGGCGCGGAAAAGCGTTTCGGCCGGGATGTTCTTCGCGTTCGCCAGCGTGATCAGGTCGCCCGACGCGCGGGCGTCAAAACCGTAGGTGGCGAACCAGGCGAGCGCCACTTGCGTTGCCGGATCGAAATTGGCGTCGAGATCATTCTCGATCTCGCCCCAGACGCGGTTGATCAGCGCGAGCGCGGTTTTGACGCTCATCGCGGAATCATCGTCTTCCAGCACGCGGGCGAAGCGGGTGAAGACGCCCATGCCCGGGCCGATGATCGATTGCGGCATATCGACGGGGCCGACGCCGGCCTTGCGAATCTTGTCCACGGCCGCAGGCATCTCGCGCTTGAGCGCGCGGATGAACTCGGCGCGAGTGACGGTCTGGGCGGCTTCGCTCCGCTTGCGGCAAACGAGGACGATGGAGGAGGCGAGGGCGTTCGAATCCTTCGCGATCATGCGGTTGGCGAGTTCGGTGCGCACCGGCCATGTGCCATCGACCGCGAGGCCGGCATCGACGACGGCTTGCAGGAAGGATGCCCAGCCAGCGGAAACGATCCCTTCCTCAGCAAGTTCGGATTGCTTGAAGGCGTAGTAAATCGCGAGCGGTTCGCCATCGGTCGCTGCCTTCCGCATGGCAGTCAGCGCCTCGCCCATCCCCTGCATGAAGAAAGCTTCGGCCTCTTCCTTGCCGCCATGGCGATAAGGGGTGGCGACGAGTTCTTCACCTTTCGGCGTGGTCAGCCGACGGAACAGGTCGGGCCAGACGTCGCTGAGCGAACGCTTGAGCCAGACATAGAAGAAATCAGAGAGATCAGCATAGCCGATATTGTCGTAGTAGGGTGGATCGGTGGAGATGACGATGGGGCGAACGGGAAAGGAGTTTTTGGAAGCGTTGATGTTCGAGATCGATGCAATGAGGCCAGCCTCAGTAGGACCTTCGATCGACTCTGCTGTCCATTGAGCCGCACCAGCGAAGCTACCGGTGCCATCGAGAAGCGTGTTGAGTTCTGCGAAATCCCAGGTCATCGGGATGGCTTGCCTCGCGAAGGTGGGGCGCGTCGAGTCACGCTCGGTAAACCAAGTACAGATCGTTGACCCTCGATCAGCCAGCTTGCTCAACGCAAACGCCAAATACGTCGCCACCGCATCCGCGTAGGCGGCGGCGCTGGTGCCGCCTTCGTGGAGGGGGATTTCGTCAACGGAGCGCGGGCGTCCCGCCCGCATGTGGTCGAGACGATCGCGCGCCTTTTCCCCCGCGCTTGAAAACGCCCACGCCTCCGGCGCCGCGCACAGACCGGCTTTCACCGGATTGGCCTCGATATAGGCTTGCGCTGCAGCGAAATGCGCGTCATCGCGGATCGCGCGGTCGAAATACTCCTCAAACCACACCGCGCCGCTGCGCCCAAGCGCGGCGTTGATCGCTTTCGCGGTGAACGATTTCCATGAATGCACGATCGAGGAGAGCGAAAACCCGTGTAGCGGCGTTGCCAACACATGCACATGGTTGGGCATGATGCACCAAGCATGCAGCCGATAGCGCGTGCCATGGAAATGCAGCAGGGCGTTCTCGACGATCGCGGCAAGCTCGGGCCGCGCGAGGAGGCATTCGCCGTGGCCGGAATCGAGCAGGGATTCGAAGCGCTGCCGTTGGAGCGCGGGCGTCTCGCCCGCAGGCAAACCGGAGGCCCGCGCTTCGCTGAGGCGTTCGATCACATCGCGGGGCAGGGAGTCGGCCAAGCGGAAGGTGATGGATTGCGGGGTTTCGCCGGCTTCCCAATGCGGCAGGCCACGGCGGGCGTGCCATTCGGCTTTGGGCGTGAGGGGGGAATGCGGGCGGGACGCCCGCGCTCCCAGGGCGTCGGCCAGCACCTTTTCTCGGGCCTCGGCCACGAGATCGGAAAAGGTCGTCAGCGCCACCAACTGGCGGGGGGTGAAGATGTCGACATAGCGCTTCATTCCATAACCGGGCGGCGAAAACCAGCGCGGATTGTCAGGCATCTCAACCTCGATGTCAGAGGTGTCCGACGGTTTTGCGTTCCCTGCGACCACTTCCTGATCCGCTGTCGGCGTGACATAGACACGCCCCCGATCTCCCTCGGCAACAATCGCCATTAGCCGCGCGCCAAGCCGGCCTGACGTCCCTTCGCTGCGAGTGTATTCGGGGGAGATCGCGGCACCCGTCAGAACGCATGTAAAATGCGTGCCACGCCCAGTCTTCGTCCCCTTCTTCAGCCGCTCCTCATCGGCTTTCGAGAGCGTCCCCGTGTGCACCTCGAAGCGCCAGCCATCCGGTGCCGTCGGATCGATCACCGGCTCGACCCAGGCTTTCTTCCCCTCCTTGGTGGAGAGCAGGAACGAGGACACCAGCGGCACCATCGCGCCTTTCGCTCTCGGATCAGGCGAGCGCACCGTGCGTGCCCAGAGCCAAGCGATCACCGTCGCCTCTGTTTCCTGTGGGAGCGCGGACGTCCCGTCCGCAGGCGGGCCGGAGGCCCGCGCTCCCACCTTTGGATAGAGATGCCCGATGCGGCGCTCTGCCTCGTCGCGCATCCATTGCCCATAATAGCGCACATCCTCGGCCAGCCCCTGCGCGCCGCGCCAGCCGCGAAGCTGGCCGTGCACCGCTTCCGCCTGGGCGCGCGGGTTGACCGGCGGGCGGCCGGCAAATTTCGGCGGGATCTCGACCAGCGCCTTGCCGATCAGCACCGCGACCGGATTGAGGTCCGAGCCATAGGCCCGCAACCCCAGCCGCTGCGCCTCCAGCGGGATCGACCCGCCACCCGAGAACGGGTCATAGACCGGCGGCGCCTTGGTCTGCAGATACTCCAGGATCGCCCGCCCGTCGTCGCGCGCGGGCGGTTCCTCGCCGAGGCCCCAGGCGACCGAGCGTGCAATTTCCCACCGCGCCGCGTTCAGGATCGCCTCGTTGTTCGAGGCTTCCCACGGCACCATCGCCTCGATCACCCGATGCAGCCGCTTCCGCTCTGCCTCCTGCGCCTCCTCGGTCGGGAACCGGTCGGGCCAGGCGGACGGATCATCCACCAACTGCGCGAACAACACCGCGCGGCACGCCGCCAGCGGCCTGCGCGCCCACCACAGATGCAGCGTGGACGGATGCCCATGCCGGATCGACTTCTCCCGCGCCGAGGCGGCGTTGATCGCCTCCAGCGGGATCGAGACTTCGATGAGTTTCTTGCGGACGGTCGTCACGGCGTTCCCCTCGGCGGCTCAGGCAATGGCGCCGAGGTCCTCGTCCAGTTCCTCGCGTTCCACCCGGTGATGGTTGACCAGCAGGGTCAGGATGGTGCGCTCCGAGACCCGGAAATGCTCGGCGACGTCCGCTTGCGCCTCCGCGGAATAGTCTCTGGCCAGCATGGCGTCCACCGCGGCGAAAGGGCTGAGGAGTTCGGCGGCGAAGGAGCGCTGCATCTTCTGGCGATAAGTATAAGCACGCGTGGCAGCGTGCAGTCGGCCAGGCGCGGGTGTCACGATCCGATCGGCGAGCAGGCGGGCCAGCTCAAAACGCCGCCCGGTTGGCCAGCGGGAGCGCAGAACGACGCGGGAATGGGCGGGATCGCGGTCGAGGGCGAAGGAAACCGTCTGGCTCGCCGTGTGCCGTTCAAGTGCCTGCTTCCGGGTGCCAGCGATTTCAGCGAGCTTTGCATCTGTGACCGGCGCCTCGCCGAGGCCGAGCTGGGCGCGCAAGATCTGCGCGGCCTCCGCCCCCAGACGCCAGGCCGGAACCTCCGGGCCGGATGGCAGGCAGGTTCCGGGGGCGAGTTGGACGACATCGCGGGGGGAGGCGTCCGTGCCGCCGGACTCAGCGAGGCGCTCCAGCGCCGCGGCGGTCAGCGCGTCGCCGCCGCCGGCGCGGTCGGCGGCGAGTTCCTCGACCGCCGTTTCGCCCAGGGAAGCGGCGTCGGCCAGCAGCCGGTCCACGGCGTCATCCTCGATCTCGTCCGGA
>JAKAVN010000159.1 GCA_021827495.1 Deltaproteobacteria bacterium
GAATCGCGAGCGGAATTTCCGCGCGCGCCGTGTCGCCAGCCTTGGGCGCCATCAGCAGCGCCGGCGCATCGCCTGCGGGGCGATCGGGACCGGCGACTTCGACGCCGCGGTAAAGCATCCCGAACCAGGTCGTGCAGACTGGCCGACCCTGCGAGTCGAAATTGTCAAAGCGCATCAACTCGTAAGCGCCGGGTTTAAGCCGTTGCACCGCGGCGAGCGTGAGCGTGGTCGTCAACCGCGCGGGCGGCCGGATCGCGCGATGCAGCGTGACGTCGTAGGTCGCATGGACGCCGCGCGCCGCCTCGCTCCTGGTGAGCTGGGACTCACGCAGCTTGTCGTCCAGCTCGCGCGACACCGGCCATTCTATACAGACTGGGAAAACCGGATGCGTGATGATGCCGTCAGGGCGCCGCGTGTCGAGATAGCAGGGCAGGTAATCCTCGAGCGCCGCCGCGTAGGCCATCGCCCAGCGCGCATCGACCTCGGTCGTGGCGGGGCCGATCTTGGTTCCAACCAACGATGAATCCAGTGGCATGGGCTATTTCTACGACCCCGCGCGGCGAATGTCCATCGCGCCCGCGATACCCCACGCGGCGCGCCGCAGGCAAACGGTCCCGCGCCGCGGTCAGGCGCGCAGCACCACGAAGCCGTCGCGAATCGCTCTGCCTCCATCGGCGCTCAGCACCTCGAAGAACACCGCATCGCCGGCGGCCGCGCGTTCGCGCGCGGAAATCCGCAGCTCGATTTCCGAGGGCATCAAGACCATCGCGCCGAAGCGCGCGTGGATGCGCGCCACCCGCGTCGGATCGCCGCCGGCCGCGGCCGCGATCACGCGCGAGACCGCCATCGCCAGCGTGGCGGTGCCGTGCAGGATCGTGCCCGGCAGCCCGGCGTTTTTCGCGGTTGCCATGTCGGTATGGATATTGACCGGGTTGCCCAGCCGTGCGCAGGCGCCGTAGATATGCGCGGCGACCGGCGAAATCGGAATCGCGAAGCTCGCCTGCGCCGCCGCCGCGCCGACCGAAGGCGCAAGCAGCGCCGGCGCATCGGCTGGCGGGCGGTCGGGGCCGGCAACCTCGACGCCACGATAGAGATTGCCGTACCAAGTGGTGCAGACCGGCGCGCCTTTCTCGTCGGTCGTGTCGAAGCGGGTGAGGTGGTAGGCGCCGGCCTTGCTTCGCTCTATTCCGGCGAGCGTGGCGCGCGTGAACAGGCGCTCGGGCGGGCGGATCAGGCGATGCACGATCACCTCGTCGGTCGCATGCACGCGGCGCAGCATTTCGTGGCGCGGAAACCCGGCCTCGCGCAGCACCTGGATTATCTGCATCATCGCGGGCGACTCGATCGCCACCGAGAACATCGGATGAGCGATGATGCCGCGCGCGCGCGTGGTGTCGAGGTAACAGGGCAGTGCGTCGCCAAGCCCCGCCGCGTAGGCCATCGTCCATCCCGCGTCGACCTCGGCCGACACCAGATCCGAGGCGGTTCCCACCAGCTCTGAATCCAGTGGCATAGGGCGATCTTTACGCCCTCTGCGTACCGGATGTCCACCGGTCAAGGGAGCCAGGGCCCGCCGCACGTTGTATCCGTTGATGGTTTCCCGGCAACCAGCCTTCCTAATTCCGTTGACACCGGGAACGACGAGGAGCCCGAGGGATGAAAACCCTTGCGGCACAAGGTGTTTCTGCATTCGTCGCTTCCCGGCCGGGAACCGCATTTCCCGCCTTTTCCCGCCAAGTTTGCCAGAAATTTGCCAGAAAATTTGATCGCCCCGATCTCGACGTTTCCGAGTTCATAGGTCGGGACACAGCGCGAGGCTGGATTCGGCGCGCGCTTCGCTTTTCGCTTCCCATCACAAACTCGCTTTTGAGTCGGCGCGCGCGACTCGGAGACGCCCTGCGTCCCGATGGAGGCAGCGATGGACGGTAGCGTTTACGCCAAGGCGCGGCGTGAGTGGGACGAGCGCTATTCCGATCTGGTTCTCGGCAAGCGCAACTGGCAGATCGCGGCGACCGGCCTGCTGGCTCTCTCGCTCATGCTCACCTTCGGACTTGTCCGGGTCAGCACGCGCAGCAGATTCATCCCCTACATTGTGCGGGTCGATGGTCTGGGCTACGCGCTGGCCGCGCCCACGGCGCTCGGCGAGAGCACCGCCCAGCTAACAACGGAAAGGATGATGCGCTACGAGTTGGCCGGCTTCATACGCGACGCGCGCGAGGTGATCGCCGATCCGCAGGCCGAGCACCAGGTGATCGGCGAAGTCTACAGCCGGGTGCGTGGCGCGGCCTACAAGTTCCTCGAGAACTACTACCACGAACAGAGCCTCGCCAATGACCCGTTCAAGGTTGCGCAGCGCCGCACCGTCACCGTCCAGATCGATTCAATCCTGAAGCTGTCCGACGCAACGTGGCAAGTCCGCTGGACCGAGCAGGCGCTCGGTCTCGACGGCGCGCCGATCTCAACCACGCACTGGGAAGCCGTGCTCGACACGGAAATGGCGCCGCAGGCGTCTGATGCCTCGATCCTCGACAACCCGCTCGGCTTCTACGTGACGCGGATCGGTTGGACGGAGCAACGAAGCTGACGGAGGACCGCGATGCGAGAAAAGATTACAGCGATCGGTATCGCGCTCGCGCTGGGGCTGGGCGGATGCGCCTCGCAACAGCCGCCGCCACCGCCTCTCACGCTCGTAACCCACGCCGCGCCCAAGACGGAGACGGCGCCCGCGCCCGTAACCGGCGCGAAGCTTCTCGCCGAGCAGCCGCCCGAAATCAGACAGGCGGTCGCAGAGCACGACAAGACCGGCGCGTGGCCGTCGTACACCACACCCGCATACGTGCTGTATCCCTACGGTGAAGTGGCCGAGCCGGTCATCAACTGCGCGCCGCTGCGCACCACGGATATCCAGCTTGAGCCGGGCGAGACCATCACCGACGTTGCGCTCGGCGACAGCGAGCGCTGGATGGTGACGCCGGCCTCTTCGGGTGATCCCCGCAATCCAACCCCGCACCTTGCGGTCAAGCCGAAGGCCGCGGGCATCGCGAGCAATCTCACGATCTACACCACGCGCCACATCTATCACCTGAATCTGCGCTCGCGGCCGGGCCACGAGATGCAGGAGGTCGAGTTCTACTATCCCGAGGATCTGCTTGCCGCTATGGCGCAGGCGGACCAGCAGGCCAAGCAGGAAACCGAGAATGCAAAGGCCGACGATCCGGCCGTCACGCCGCTCGCCTCGCTCGATCCAGGGGTCCTCAACTTCTCGTACAAGGTTGCCGGGCCGAACGTGCCGTGGAAGCCCGTTCGTGCGTTCGACGATGGAAGCCACGTCTTTATCCAGATGCCGACCGGCATGAAGTCGAGCGAGGCGCCAGCGCTGCTGATCGCGGCGGGCGACGGCAACGAAATGGTCAACTACCGGGTACGCGGCGACTACTACGTGGTCGACCGGCTGTTCGACCAGGCGGTACTCGTTTCCGGAGTGGGACGCGCGCAGGACCGCGTCCAGATCGGCTATACGGGCGCGGCGAGGTGAACGATGGCGGCGACTCTCAAAGCGGTTCAGCAGACGCAGCGTCACGGCGGCGGCCGTCTCACGCGGACGCTGGTTATCACGGTCGGAGCGGTACTGGGCGGGTCGTTACTGGCGATGATGCTGGCGCTTCATTCCGCCTCGCAGTCGGTCGAAAGCGGAACGCTGAAGGATCAGGCAGTCGCGATCCCCGACATGGCGCGACGGCGGGCGGTGGCCGAGCTCGAAGCCGACGCAAAGCCGGTCAGGATGCCGACGGCGGCTCCGATGCCGGCGCTCTCTTCACCGCCAGTAGTCGCGCGGCAGAGCAATCCCGTCGCCAGAGCGCCGAGCCGGCTGGCGGAGCTTGAGCAGGACCAGTTCATCAAGGCGCTCGGGGCGCCACAGATGGTCGAGGCGTTCCACAACCGCACGCTCGACATCCCGAGCACGCAGCCCGCGGCGGCGGGGCTTTCAGGCGTCCAGCAGGCGAGCAACGACGTTTCTTCCGCAACACTGAAGCCCGCGCCCTCGCCGTACACGGTGACCGCAGGCAGCGTGATTCCCGCCCTGCTGGTGAGCGGCATCGACTCCGATCTTCCCGGCCCGGTTCTCGGCCAGGTGAGCGAGAACGTCTTCGACAGCGCCAGCGGCAGGTTCCTGCTTATCCCGCAGGGCACGCGCCTCATCGGCTCCTACAAGGCTTCGCCGTCTTACGGTCAGAGCCGGGTCCAGATCACGTGGCAGCGGCTGGTCTTCCCCAACGCATCGAGCATGGACCTGCCCCAGATGCCGGGCGCGGACAGCGCCGGCTACTCGGGCTTCACCGATGAAGTGAACCATCACTACCTGCGCACATTTGGGACGGCGGCGCTGCTCAGCGTGATCAGTGCAGGTCAGATGGTCGGACAGATGGGAGCGTTCGGCGGCGGCTATGGCTTCGCCGGGCCGCTCGGCTACGGCTACGCGGCGCCGAGCCAGTACGCGTTGATGGGAGAGATGGCCGGCTCGGCAGCCTCGGCGCAGATGGGAGCGGTCGGCCAGCAGCAGCTCCAGCAGGGCATGAGCGCCTCGCCGACAATCGAGATCAGGCCGGGCTATCAGTTCAACGTGATGGTGACGCAGGACCTCGTGCTGCCGGGACCGTACGGAGGCTAAGGAACTCACCATGAACGCCGCCAGCTTCAACTTCAAGATCGGCCGAGGCCTCAGGCGCGAGATCGACGAGTACCTCGAGTACGGACGGCGCAGTTACGGCATCGAGATGGAGGCCAGCGAGGCGGCAGAGGGGATGGTGCGCTGCTTTCTCGAGACGAACGAAGAATTCAACGCGTGGCGCAAGAGGCGCGCGAGAGAGATCGCAGAACAACTCAGCAGGAGGAGTTTCGAAGATGAAGCTCAGGCTCAAAGACAAGGAACTGCCGCCGGCGCAAGTGAGGCTCACGCTGCCCGGCAGCCTCAAGGCATCGCTGGACGAGTATCTGGTCTACTTGCGCGGTACCTCGCACCGCGAAGCGGAGCTCAAGGAAGTCGCGCTTGAGATGCTGCGGCAGTTTGTGGAGAGCGATCGGCATTTCAGAGCTTGGCGGAAGGAGCGGGCAGGCGCGGAGCCGGAGAGCGGATTGGCGGAGCGGCGGAACGGTGGGGTCGGGGCGAAAATTTCGTAGGGCAAGATAAAGGCTTCCCCGTACCGTGGTGCCTAAAATGGCTGTTTTGCCGCAAGCGCACTCGACTTTTTCGCCCCGTACACGGCAAAGTGCGCCCCGTACTTTTCGCCCCGTTCTACCGCTTGCCGTCGGAGCGCTTCTGGCGGCGCCGATTCTGGCGTTCTGGCTGCTGGGTCTGCGCATCGCATTCACCGGAAGCGCCTGCCCTCCAGGCATCTACCGCGCGACCGCGCTGCGGCCGCGAGACACGCTGGCGCGCGGCCAATTGGTCCTCGCGTGCCTGCCGGAGACGCTCTCGCGCTTCGCGCTGGAGCGCGGCTACCTCGCTCGCGGCGCGGGTTGCGGCGACGATATCGAGCCGGTCGGGAAACGCATCGGCGCGCTTGCAGGCGACACGGTCGCGCTCGCTCCAGATTACGTCGCGGTCAACAGCCGCCGGCTTCCGAACAGCGCGAGTCGGACGCGTGACAGCCGCGGCAGGGAGGTTCCTCACGTCTCTTTTGGAACGCATGCAGTCAAAGCTGGCGAAGTCTGGCTGTTCGGCGAAGCGGACCCGCGAAGCTGGGACTCGCGCTACTTCGGCCCCGTTCCGACAAGCACGGTGCGAGCGGAACTCAAGCCGGTGATCACGTGGTGATCCATGGCTGACGGACTGCATACACGGGAACAGGGGCTCCGGCTCCATCACTTGGCCAATCTTGGCGGCTTGGTCGCTCTCGCCGGACTCGATCGCGAGCCGCCCGACCTGCTGCTCGGAGCGTTGCTCCGAATGGCCGGAAGTCTGTCCGAACTTCCTGAGCGCAGACGCGCAGAGATTGCATCGCTCGGCCATGAAAAGCTCGACGAACGGGCGAGCGCCAAGCGGGCGTGGAAGTCATGGGCGCGGGCGAATCGCCTCCACAATCTCACCCTGTCCGACGCGCAGATTCGACAAATCGTCGCGGCGCTCGGGGGCGGAAAGCAGCCAGCCGAGCGTGAACGGCTTTGCCGGCAGATGCTGGCGCTGCTCGACGGGAGAGTGGGCAATGAGTGACCTGCTGCGAAACGATCTCTGGATGCGCCCGCATCCGTTGGGCGCGCGCGGCGAGCGCCATCCGCATGGACCGAGGTTCTGGTGGACCGGGCTGGCCAAGCGGAGCACGTGGGCATCCCGCCGCGCCGAGCGGGTCAACACCCAACTCGACCGGCGCGGAGCGCTGACCGCCGGCCAGCCGCGTGCCTGGTTGCAACGGAGCGTGGTCAAGGTCTCGTACTCGCGCAACACCAAGTCGGCGTCGTGGGCGGCGCACGGCCGCTATCTGGCGCGCGACGGCGCGCAGCGCCAGGGCGAGAAGGGGCTCGGCTTCAACGCCGAACGCGACGATCTCAATCTCGCAAAGCTGCTTGGCGGCTGGCAGAAAGCCGGAGATGAGCGACTCTTCCGCATCATCGTCTCGCCGGAGAACGGCGCCCGGCTCGATCTGCGGGAGCACGCGCGCGAACTGGCCGCGCAGATGGAGCGCGACTTGAACACGCGGCTTGAGTGGGCGGCAATCGACCATCACAACACCGACAATCCGCATCTCCATCTACTCATCCGCGGACGCGACGAGCAGGGCCGGGCGCTGTCCATCGACCGCGCCTATATCCAGTCGGGCATCCGGGCGCGGAGCGCCGAAATCGCTAGCCGCGAGCTTGGACTGCGTTGCGAGCGCGACGTGCTGAAAGCGCGTGGAGCGGCGGTCAGACGCGAGCAATTCACCGAGATCGACCGCGAGCTTCTGCGCCGCGCCACCGCAAATCACATCGTCAGCTTTGACGGCCGGCAGCCGCGCGGCGAGGCGGCGCGGGAGCGGCGAACGCAGGAGATGGCGCGGCTCAAGTTCCTCTCCCGCATGGGGCTTGCCCACAAAGCCGATTCGGCAAGCTGGCAGCTGGCGCCCGATCTGGAGCGGACGCTTCGCGAGCGCCAGCTCGCCATCGACATCATCAAGAGCCGCGCGCGCCATCGCGAACAGATACTGGACAAGCGCGCGGCGCTGACGCTCACGAAACTCGCGCCAGGCCAGGAGCTTACCGGGCGCGTGGTCGGAACGGGCCTCGAAAACGAGGAGCGCGACCGCCGCTACCTGATGCTCGAAGGGACCGACGGCAAACTCCACTACCTCCGCCAGACGCCGGCCATTATCCGCGCGCGCGGCGAAGGAAGGATCGGCGTCAGCGAGATCGTGACGCTCGAAGCGCGCGAGTTCGAGAAGGACGGGCGGAAACTCATTTACCTCCGTGTCGAGCAGCATGGCGAGCTTGGCGTTATGCAGGCGGACAAGCAGGTCGGCAACCGGCTTGATCTCGAAGCGCTCAAGGCGATCGAGCGCGATGGCCGGATAGGCGCGCGGGACTGGAAGGGATTTGCCGGAAGGTGGCGGCAGGCGATAAACGACCGCTTGCCGCTGCTGGAACAGGCCGGACTCATCGTCCGCCATCAATCGACCGACCGCGATTACTTCGTGCCGCCCGGAGCGGAACAGAAGCTACGCGCTGAGATCGCGGCGCGCGAACGCCGCGAGCGACAACGACAACAGGGAAAGGAGCGTACACGCT
>JAKAVN010000160.1 GCA_021827495.1 Deltaproteobacteria bacterium
GCGGCCTTTGTTGCGCGACAGATTCCCTGCAGCGTGACCTGGCGCGGCCTCGAGACCTTCCGGCGGCTGTGGCCGCGCCATCTGGTGGTCAAAGGAATCCTGCATCCGGATGACGCCGTGCGTGCGGCGGAGATCGGGGTTGACGGGATCGTGGTTTCCAATCACGGCGGGCGCCAGCTCGATCAGGCGCCGGCCCCGCTCGAGGTCCTGCCGGCGATTTGTGCGGCGGCCGGGGACAAGCTCACCGTGATGCTCGACAGCGGTGTGCGGCGCGGCGCCGATATCCTGACCGCGCTATGCCTGGGAGCGCGCTTCGTTTTCGTCGGCCGCGCGACCCTCTATGGCGCGGCCGCAGGCGGGCTTGCGGGCGTGCACAAGGCGATCGGCATCCTGCGCAAGGAGATCGATCTTGTGATGGGCCAGATCGGATGTCCGCGCCTGGAAGCGTTGGGCCCCGGCTTCCTGCTGCAACCTGCGGCGCCGGTGACGCGAACCGGCGCGCCGGCCGATCGAGCCGAGGCTCCCGGCTTCGAGGAACGCCGGTTGGCCGACAAAGGTTTGCGGCGATGATGGTTGCGGGTCGGCGAGCGCGGGAAGCCGGGCGGGGCAAACGCGGTGTGGCGAGGAGAGCTGCCTTTACACTGACGCTTTGGTTCGCCGCGGCTGGCGTGCTCGGATGCAGCGTGCAGCAGCCAGCCGTCGCTCCGGCGCTGGCGCAGGCTCCCGCACGGCCGCTGCCATTCAAAGGCCGCCTGGCCGACGGCGATGCCAGCGAACTTCCGCCGGCGGTGGCGATGTCGCTCTCGAGCACTTCCGCGGTGGAGTTTTTCTATCGTGAGGAATTGACCCACGACGAGAACCACGTGCCGCTGAGCATCACCGCGTTCGCCCCGGCTACCTACGCCGGGGCGCCGCTGGGCGATAGGGGCGTGACGGCGTTTGCGTCGCTCTCGATCGTCGAGGGCGACAAGGTGCTTGGCGATTACACCGCGACGGCACACGTCTCGAAGTCGTACAGCCTTTACGCGGAACCGACCCACCGGGAATTGGAACACGCCGCGCGCGCCGCGGTGCGCGAGAAGATCGATCGCAAGCTCTACCGCGACGCGGACCGCCTCGCGCAGGCCGTCGCCGGCGCTGGCAGCCTTGCAACTCCCGCGGCCGGCCAATGAAGCGGCGGATTGCGGGAATCCTGCTTTGTGCCGCGGCACTGTTCAGCGCGGCGCTGTTCATCGTTGGATGCGCGATGCAGGGTCATCAATTTGAAAAGGCCTCCGCACCTCCGGACAATGCGGTGATTTACGTCTACCGGCCCTACCACTATGGGTCGTCGCTGCTGCGCCCCGCAGTGACGTGCGGCGCCGAGAGTGCGCGTATTGGTCCCGGCGGCTATCATGCCTTCGTGGTGCCGGCCAGCAAGGTCGTTTGCAGCGTGCAGGGCCGCGAAACCGCCGACCAGGTCGAGATTGACGCGCAACCCAGCGTCTACTACATCAGGGAAGAGTTCGGGTGGGGCGTTCTGACCGGCCATCCTCACCTCAACCCGATCGACACGGACCAGGCGCACACGGAGATTGAGGGATGTTGCGTACAGCAACCCTAGAACGGGTCGATGGCAAGCATTAGAAGCTTGAAATTTCCCGGTGGCCCGCGTTCGGATGACTAAGAGGCGTGCCCGCGATGGCAGGTAATATCCAAGCCAGGCACCAGCCCGATCTCTCGCCCCGCGCGAGCTTTGACCAGGTGCTGAGCCGCTATCGCCTGGGCTCTTTGGCGCGGGCAAAGGCCAGTACTCTGCAGGTCAACGTCGGCAAACTCTGCAACCAGGCCTGCCATCACTGCCACGTCGACGCCGGCCCCACGCGCAACGAAAGGATGGAGCGTGCGACGGCGGCGCGCGTGCTTGAGCTGCTTGCCCGCAGCCCGGGCGTCCGCACGCTCGACTTGACCGGCGGCGCGCCGGAACTTAACGGGAACTTTCGTATGCTGGTCGAGGGCGGGCGCGGCGCGGGGCGCGAAGTGATGGTTCGATGCAACCTGACCGTGATGTTCGAGCCCTGGATGGAATGGCTGGGCGAATTCTACCGTGACAACCGCGCCGTACTGGTATGTTCACTGCCGTGCTACAGCGCCGGGAACGTCGAGCGGCAGCGCGGGCGCCGTGTCTTCGAGAAAAGCATCGCGGCGCTGCGGAGCCTGAACGCGCTCGGTTACGGCAGCGGCGGCCTCGAGCTTAGCCTGGTCTACAATCCCGTCGGTCCGTCGCTGCCCCCGCCGCAGGCCGCGCTCGAAGCGGACTATCGCAAGGAGCTCGGTAGCCTCGGCGTCCGCTTCAATCGCCTGCTGACGATCACCAACATGCCGATCGCCCGCTTCGCCCACCAGCTGCATCAATGGGACAAGTACGAGGACTACATGGGGTTGCTGGTCAACCATTTCAATCCGAGCACGGTCGAAGGCTTGATGTGCCGCAATCTGGTGAGTGTCGGATGGGATGGGCGGCTCTACGATTGCGACTTCAACCAGATGCTCGAAATGCCGATCGGCGCGGCGGGCGAGGGCGCAGCATTCACGGTCTGGGACATCGACGATCTCGATACGCTCGCCGGTGCGCCAATCGCGACCGGCGCGCATTGCTTCGGCTGCACGGCCGGCGCGGGCTCGAGCTGCGGCGGCGCCTTGATCGATCCATAAAAAATCAGAGTAATTGCCATAGAAAGGTCAAAGAGAGCGATGGCTGACGCCACGATCGAAGGAACCTGTGCGGCGCGGTTTGCGCGCGTGCGCGAGGCTTTTGCCGACAACTTCACAAGCCGCCGCGAGACCGGGGCGTCGGTCTCGATCGTGCTCGACGGCCGCACCGTCGTCGACCTGTGGGGCGGATGGGCCGACAAGGCGCGGACGCGGCCGTGGACACGCGATACGATCGTCAACGTCTATTCGACCACCAAGGGGCTCACCGCGGTCAGCGCGCATCGGCTTGCCGGCGAGGGCCGACTCGACCTCGACGCGCCGGTGGCGAATTATTGGCCCGAGTTCGCCGCGCGCGGCAAGCATCGAATCGCGGTCCGCGCGCTGCTCAACCATCGCGCCGGCCTTCCCGCGGTTCGCACACCGCTGAGGCCCGAGGATCTTTACGACTGGCGAAAGATCACCGATGCGCTGGCGGCCGAGGAGCCGTGGTGGGAGCCGGGCGCGAAGCACGGCTACCATGCGCTCACTTTCGGCTACCTCGTCGGCGAAGTGATCCGCCGGATCGCGGGGCAGAGCGTCGGCGGCTATTTCAGGGATGAAATCGCGGCGCCGCTCAAGATCGATGCGCATATCGGGCTCGACGCGCGCCACGACGCACGCGTCGCCGAGATGATCGGGGCGCCGCCGCCCGCGTCGGGCGAATTCAACCTGTTCGCCGAAGCGGCCAAGCATCCCGAGTCCGTCACCGCGAAGACGTTTATGAACCCGCTGGTGCTCTCGATGGCGACGGTGAACTCGCGCGGATGGCGCGGCGCCGAGATTCCAGCCGCCAACGGCCACACCAACGGCCGCGCACTGGCGCGGTTGTACGGCGCGCTCGCGCGCGGCGGCGAGGTCGACGGCGTGCGTGTGATGGAGGCCGGGGAGATTCCTGCCTGCTACACCGAAGAGTCGCATGGCCGCGACGAGGTGCTGCTGATTGCGACGCGCTTTTCGTCCGGCTTCATGATGTCGCAGCCAGGCGAGGAGATGGGACCCAGCCCGCGCGCGTTCGGCCACCCCGGCGCCGGCGGATCGCTCGGCTTCGCCGATCCCGAGGCGAAAATCGGCTTCGGCTACGCGATGAACCGGATGGGCGGGGGAATCCTGCTCGACCCGCGCGCCAAGGCGCTCATCGCCGCCACGTACGCGTCGCTTTAGCCGCGATGCGGAGCCGCCGCGTCCCCCACGGCGCGGCGCGCGTTGGAAAAGGGCGGCTTAATCCGCTATTGATAGGTGATTAGGAACGCTTGTTGAACGGCCTTATCCGAAGGTACCCCGGATGTTGCTCACTTGGTTTCCGATTCTCGTAACGCTCGCGGTCGCGGCGCTGGTCGTCGGCGGCATGGTCACCATCAACCGCCTGACCGGGCCCCGCCGTCCGAGCAAGATCAAGGGCGAGGAGTTCGAGTGCGGCAACCCGCCGACCGGCCAGGCGTGGGGCCGGTTCTCGGTGCACTTTTACCTGACCGCGCTGCTGTTCGTGGTCTTCGACGTCGAGGTCATTTTCCTCTACCCGTGGGCAGTCGAGTTGCGCCATCTTGGGATGTTCGGCTTGGTCGAGGCGCTAATCTTCATCGGCATCCTCACGGTCGGCCTCGTCTACGCTTGGCAGCGCGGCGCGCTGGATTGGAATTGAGCCGGGCTGGCCGCAGCAAAACGGGAAAATGTTGCTTGACCAGTTAAAGGAGCGCTTCGGCGCGGATATCGTTGCGGCCGACAGCGCCCGTGGCGAGGAGACGATCGTGATCGCGCGCGAGCGGGCGCTCGGCCTGATGCGCGCGCTGCGCGACGAGGAGGCGTTTGCCTTCGATTTTCTGGCCGACCTCACCGCGGTCGACTGGCCGGCGCGCGCGCCGCGTTTCGACGTCGTCTATCATCTGCATTCGCTCAAGCGCGGCCATCGCCTGCGCGTGAAGATCGCAACCGGCGAGCCCGCCGCGTCGGTGCATAGCGTGGTGGGGCTGTGGAAGTCCGCCGACTGGCTCGAGCGCGAGTGCTACGACATGTTCGGCATCCGCTTCGAGGGCCATCCCGACCTCCGCCGCATCCTGATGTACGATTCCTTCGAGGGCCATCCGTTGCGCAAGGACTACCCGGTGGGCCGGCGCCAGCCGATAGTGCCCGAGATCGACCCGATTCTGAATCCGCGGCGGCCTTCGCGCTGAGCGCGGCCGCGCCCAACCGCAACCGACGCCGAGAGAGCACATGGCACTGCCCGCGCGCTGGAGTAAAAACGCCGAGGTCACGGATTCGACCGGCGAGGTGATGGAAATCCAGATGGGGCCGTCGCATCCGGCCTCCCACGGCACCATCAAGTTCAATCTCAAACTGGACGGCGAGCGGATCATCGATTGCGACGTCGAAATCGGCTACCTCCATCGCGGCTTCGAGAAGATGTGCGAGCAGGGCACCTGGACGCAGTGCTTTCCGTACACCGATCGCCTCAACTATGCCTCGCCGTGCATCAACAACGTCGGTTTCGCGCTGGCGGTCGAGCGGCTGCTCGGCGTCACCGCGCCCGAGCGATGCCAGTACGCGCGCGTCATCATGAGCGAGGTCCATCGCCTGGCCGACCATCTCACCTGTCTCGGGATGGCGGCGGGCGAGGTCGGCGCGCAGAGCGTGATGTTCTATACGATGGAGGCGCGCGAGTTTCTCTACGACTTGGTCGAGGCGGGTACCGGCGCGCGGCTGACCGTGAGCTGGTGCCGGGCGGGCGGAATCGCGCGCGACCTGCCGGCCGACCTGGGCGCGCGCATCGCGCTCGCCTTCAGCCATCTCGACGGCATCCTGTCGGACTGCGACAAACTGCTAAGCCGCAACCGCGTGTTCATCGACCGCATGGCGGACATCGGCGTGATGGCGGCCGACGAGGCGATCTCTTATGGCCTCTCGGGCCCGCTGCTGCGCGCCGCGGGCGTCGCCTACGACGTGCGCAAGGCGCATCCGTATCTGGTCTACGACCGCTTCGAGTTCGAGGTTCCGACCGGCAACAAGGGCGACAACTACGACCGCTTCAACGTGCGCTTCCAAGAGATGTACCAGTCCAAGCGGATCATCGAGCAGGCGATGCGCACGCTGCCCGAGGGGCCCATCGCGCTTGACGATCCGCGTATCGTGCTGCCGCCCAAGGATCGCGTCTACAACTCGATCGAGGGGCTGATGAACCACTTCAAGCTCATCATCGAGGGCATCAAGGTGCCGGCGGGCGAGGTCTACCAGGCGGTCGAGGGCGCCAACGGCGAGTTGGGCTTTTACGTGGTGAGCGACGGCAGCGGCCGCCCCTACCGGGTGCGGGTGCGGCCGCCGTGCTTTTTTGGAATGGGGGCGCTTTCGCGGATGCTGGTCGGCCACATGATCGCGGACATCGTGGCGACCTTCGGCATGATCAACATGATCGGCGGCGAGTGCGACCGCTGAGGCCGGAGCTGAGCGACACGAACCAGTTAGTGCGCTATATTGCTAAGTCGCAGGGTCCGCTCGGTTGCTGAGTTAACCGGGCCATTGGAGGCTGCGAACAGTGCCGCTCAATTTTGCCCACATTCGTCTCGAGAATTGGCGCAATTTCAGTGAAGTAGACGTTAATCTTCAGCGCCGCGTTTTCCTTGTTGGACCGAATGCTTCCGGGAAGTCTAATTTCCTTGAGGTGTTTCGATTCCTGCGCGACATTGTTGCAATCGGCGGAGGTTTTCAGGCGGCTGTAAGCAAACGAAATGGTGTGTCGCGGCTACGGTGCCTGGCCGCTCGTCGATACACAGACGTTCTACTGCATGTGAAGGTGGGTAGTGCAGCCGAAGGTCCAGCCTGGGAGTACGAACTCAAATTTAATCAGGACAATAATCAGCGCCCGGTCATCAAGACCGAGCGAGTCATGAGGAACGGACTTGAGATCCTGAGCCGGCCGGACGAGGATGACCTGCGCGATAAGGAGCGTCTGAGCCAGACTCACATTGAACAGGTGGCTGCCAATAGGGACTTTCGGGAATTGGCGGAGGTCTTTGACTCGGTTCGTTACCTGCATCTTGTGCCTCAGCTTATTCGCGATTCGGATCGTTCGATTGGTAAGCGCGACGATCCCTTTGGGGGAGATTTTCTGGAACAAATAGCACGGACACCAGTGAAGACTCAGGCTGCCCGACTTCGCAAAATACGTGACGCGCTTCGAGTAGCTGTCCCGCAACTGCAAGAGCTTGAACTCGATCGTGACGAGCGAGGCAGGCCGCATCTTCGGGGTAAGTATGTGCACTGGCGAGCTGAAGGAGCTTGGCAAGATGAGGATCAGTTCTCCGACGGAACATTGAGGTTGATGGGGCTACTGTGGGCACTGATGGGTAGTACCGGCCTGCTGCTCTTAGCAGGTTGCGGAAAAAGGATTTTTGACCCCTAACAACATTAATCCAAGACCCACTTTCATGATCGTAGTAATGCTTACCCTTCGCCGCAATCGTCTTTCGCCGGGTTTTTCCGCAACCTGTTAGAAGAACCTGAACTTTCTCTTTATCCGGGCGTTATTCAGTTCATTCCGCAGATGATTGCGCGTATGCAGAGGAGGTTGGGTTCACAGATATTTATTAGTACGCATTCCAGCGATCTACTTCAGGACTCAGGAATTGGGCTCGATGAGGTCCTTCCGCTACAACCCGAACTGGAGGGTACGTCTGTCCGGCCGGCTAGCGAGTTTTCTGAAATTAGGCATTTGCTCAAGGGTGGAGCAACACTCTCGGACGCGGTAATGCCTAGAACCCGACCAGCAAACGCCGAACAGTTGACGCTGTTTGGCGATGCCTAAGTTTTCCTAGTGATTATTTCGGGTGCGGTGGAAGGATTAACCGACGAGGCGGTGCTCAAGCGCCTCGTGGAGCACGTCGGAGCTGAGTTAGGAACGGTCCACGGAAGAAAAGGCAAATCTTACCTTAGCAGGTTGCGGAAAAATGATCGTTTCTCAGTCGATTATGTAGTAGGATAGTGGTCATCCGTGGCGTGAGGAGGATGCGGGAATGCGCGGGACGG
>JAKAVN010000161.1 GCA_021827495.1 Deltaproteobacteria bacterium
ATTTTCAAATGAAGGTTCGCCGGCGCTGCGCCGGAACTTCATTAGGGGTACTTACTTCAGGGAGGATTGTGCTGTGGCGACCAGGATTGGAATCAACGGTTTCGGCCGGATCGGCCGGATGGCTTTTCGCGCGATGTTGGACAAGCACGATGTCGAGGTCGTCGCGGTCAATGATATCACCGACGCCAAGACCCTCGCCCATCTGCTCAAGCACGACTCGGTGCACGGCACGCTCAAGCACCAGGTCAAGGCTGAGGGCAACCAGATCATGCTCGACGGCCACGCCTTCCGCGTGCTCGCCGAGCGCGATCCGGGCAAGCTGCCGTGGAAGGAACTCAAGGTCGACGTGGTCGTCGAATCGACCGGGCTGTTCACCGCGCGCGACAAGGCCGCGCTGCATCTGAGCGCCGGGGCGCGCAAGGTCGTGATCAGCGCGCCGGCCGACGGCGCCGACGTGACGCTGTGCATGGGCGTGAACCAGCAGGCCTACGATCCGGCCAGGCATCATGTCATTTCCAACGCTTCGTGTACGACCAACTGTCTCGCGCCGGTGGCCAAGGTGCTGCACGAGAGCTTCGGCATCGTACACGGCCTGATGACCACGGTGCACTCCTACACCTCGGACCAGATGCTCCAGGACGGACCGCATAAGGATTTGCGCCGGGCCCGCGCGGCGGCGCTCTCGATGGTGCCAACGTCGACCGGCGCGGCCAAGGCCATTGGCCTGGTGCTGCCGATGCTCAAGGGCAAGCTCGACGGGATCGCGATCCGCGTGCCGACGCCCAACGTCTCGGTGGTCGACCTCACCGCGGCGCTCGAGCGCGACGCGGACGAACAGTCCGTGAACGCGGCGATGAAAAAGGCGGCCGAGGGCGAGTTGCGTGGCATCCTCGCTTACAGCGAGGAGCCGCTGGTCTCGATCGACCTCAACGGCAATCCGCACTCCTCGATCTTCGACGCGCCGCTTACCAAGGTGCTCGGCCAGCGGCTGGTCAAGATTTTCTCGTGGTACGACAACGAATGGGGCTATTCGAACCGGCTGGCCGACGTGACCGCTTTCGTCGCGGGCACAATCTAGGCGCGGAGCCGCTCCGGAAGGTTCTCCAGCGATGGCCGCGCGCGCGCTTACGCAGCTTCAGCTTGACCGCCGCAAGGCGCTGGTGCGCTGCGACTTCAACGTGCCGTTGCACGAGGGACGCATCGCCGACCCCGCGCGCATCGACGCGAGCCTCGATACCATCCGCTACATCCTCGAACACAGCGGCTCGGCGGTGCTCTGCTCGCATCTGGGCCGCCCCAAGGAACGCACGCCGGAGCTGAGCCTCAAACCAGTCGCCGAGTACCTGAGCACTGCGCTCGGGAGCAAGGTTGCGCTGGCGCCCGACTGTATCGGCGAAGTCACCCAGGGACTGGTCGCCGCGCTCAAGCCGGGCGGCGCGCTGCTACTCGAAAACCTGCGTTTCCATCCCGAGGAGGAAGCCAACGATCGCGACTTCTCCCACGAGCTGGCGCGCGGCAAAGACCTCTATGTCAACGACGCCTTCGGCTCGGCCCATCGCGCCCACGCCTCGACCGTCGGGGTAACGCGCTTTCTGGCCGAGCGCGCCGCCGGTTTCCTGATGATGCGCGAGATCACGGCGCTGAGCGCGCTGACTCACGACCCGGCCCGGCCATACGTCGCGATTCTGGGCGGCGCCAAGGTCTCCGACAAAATCGGAGTCATCCGCAACCTGATGGCCAAGGTCGACGCGATTCTGATCGGCGGTGCGATGGCCTACACGTTCCTGCGCGCGCGCGGAGTCGAGGTCGGCCGCTCGCGGGTCGAGGAGGACAAGCTCCAACTGGCGGGCGAGCTGATGGCCGAGGCCGGGCGCCGCGGCGTGCCGCTGATGCTGCCGCTCGACCATGTGGTCGCGGCTTCGCCCGAGGCCGGCACGGCCGAGACGGTCGAGACGATCGCGCGCGACCGGATGGGCCTCGACATCGGGCCGCACACGGCCGAGCAGTACATCGCGCGGCTGCAAGGCGCGAAGACCGTGGTATGGAACGGGCCGCTGGGCTATTTCGAGCTGCCGACATTTGCCCGCGGCACGCTCAAGGTTGGCGAGGCGCTGGCCAACCTCGCGGGCGTCTTCAGCGTGATCGGCGGCGGCGACACCGCGGCGGCGCTCTCGAACCAGCCGTGGTCAGCCCGCTTCAGCCACATCTCGACCGGCGGCGGCGCGACGCTGGAGTACCTCGAGGGTATCGAGCTGCCGGGCGTCAAGGCGCTCGAAACGCGGAGCTAGCGGGCGCGGGGCCCGCGCCGCGCTCAAAAATCGGGACCGAATCGCCTAACTGGCGGAGAGCAGCGCGATGCGCAGGAAAATATTGGCCGGAAACTGGAAAATGAACCTTACGCCGCTCGAGGCGCGCCAGCTCATCCGCGCGCTTAGGGCGGCGATCGATCCCGAGGCCGCGGCGCTCGCCCGCGACCGCGACGTGCTGGTGGCGCCGCCCGCGGTCTCGCTCGCGGCGGCCGCGCAGGAATTGGCCGGATCGAACATCGCGCTGGCCGCCCAGAACATGCATTACGAGGACCAGGGCGCGTTCACCGGCGAGGTGTCGGCGCCGATGCTCAAGGCGCTGGGCGCCACCCACGTCATCCTCGGCCACTCCGAGCGCCGCCACCTCTTCGGCGAGAGCGACGAACTGATTAATCGCAAGGTCCGCGCCGCCGTTAAGCATCGCCTCGTGCCGATCCTGTGTGTCGGTGAGACGCAGCAGGAGCACGACGCGGGAAAGACCACCGAGGTCATCCTGCGCCAGACGCGGAGCGGGCTGGAAGGGCTCGACGGGCGCGCGGCCGCCCGCGCGATCATCGCCTACGAGCCGGTATGGGCCATCGGCACCGGCCGCACCGCGACCCCGGCGCAGGCCTCGCTCGTCCACGGCACGATTCGCGAAATCGTGGCCGAGCGCTTCGGCACGGAGTGCGCCGGGGCGGTGCGGGTCCTCTATGGCGGCAGCGTCACGCCCGACAACGTCGACGGGCTTATCGCCAGCCACGATATTGACGGGGCTTTGGTCGGCGGGGCAAGCTTAAAGGCCGACTCGTTCGCCCGGATCGTGCGTACGCGGGCGGCCTGAGGCGGACAAGGCTATAATACCAAGATGATTACGATCATTATCGCGATTCATATCGTGATCTGCCTCGCGCTGATCATCGTGATCCTGCTCCAGCAGGGTAAAGGTGCGGAGATCGGCGCGGTGTTCGGCGGCTCGAGCCAGACCGTGTTCGGCGCCTCCGGCGCCGGCAATGTGCTGACCAAGACCACGTGGGCGATGGCCGCGGTGTTTTTCGCGACCTCGCTTTTCCTCGCTTATACCTCGACGCGGCGCTTCACGGGCAGTATCTTCGGTTCCGGCGGCGCAGTGGGCAGAAAGGTCGTCGTTCCGGCCAGGCCGCCGATGCCGTCGGCCCCGGCGGCCCCTGCTCCGTTGGCCGCTCCGGCGGCCCCGGCCGCGCCGGCGAACCGGGCCAACCCGGCTGCGCCAAAGCCCGGCCCGTAGGCGCGCGGCAGAGGACGGACAGCGGCAGATTTCGTGATTTGGTGACGAGGCCGCGCGGAGCGCGCGGCCAGAATGATGACCGGGGGCCGTGCTTGCGGCGCGGCTATCAGTGCGCGGGTGGTGGAACGGCAGACACGCGAGTTTGAGGGGCTCGTGGTAGAAATACCGTGCGGGTTCAAGTCCCGCCCCGCGCACCACCAAGCAGCAACAACAGAAATCTCAACCGATATTTAAGCTCCCAGTCGACACCGCGCGCGCGTGCATCGTCTAGCCGACGTCGAGCGCGAGTTGCGTGCCCGGCGCCAGCGCGGTCGCGGCGGCGCGCGCCGGCGCGCGGCGCTCACGAGGGTCCACCGCAAAGCCGTACTTCGCGCGCATCCGGTCGAAGACGGCGCCCAGCCGCTCATCGTAGCCACGCGGCGCATAGACCGCGCGGGCATAGAACTCACCGATGCGTTTCGCGACCTCGGGAAAATTCTGCCGGACGAACGGGATAAAGCGGCGCGCCGCCGAAGGCTTAAGAAACAGCGAGCGCCACCATACCGCACTTGCGCCGGCGCGCCGCGCCGCCCGCACCACGCTCTCGATCGCCGCCGGAGCGTCGGTCAGCCCGGGAATCATCGGCATCATCAGCAGGTTGCAGCGGATGCCCGCGCGGCTGAGCTCGGCGAGCGCCCGCAGGCGCAGTTGCGGGCGCGGTGCGCGCGGCTCGAGCGTGCGCTGGAGGCGGCGGTTCAGCGTGATCAGCGAGAAATTGACGCTCAGTCTGGAGCGCGAGTTGATCGCGCGAAGCAGGTCGAGGTCGCGCACCACCAGCGCGGACTTGGTCGTGATTGAAAGATCGAGCCCGCCCAGTTGCGCGAACACCCCGAGCATCGAGCGCGTCAGCTCGTATTTGCGCTCAGCCGGCTGGTAGGGGTCGGTCGCCGTGCCGATCGCGATCGGGTCCGAGCCAAGCGGCGTGCGCGCCAGCGTGTGCGAGAGCACTTGCGCCGCCATCCGCTTGACGAAGATGCGCCGCTCGAAATCCATCGGGTCGCGCAGCTCCAGGAATTCGTGCGTGTAGCGCGCGTAACAGTAGACGCACCCGAACTCGCATCCGCGGTACGGGTTGATCGTCCATCGAAACGGCAGCCGCGGGTTCTGGCAGCGGTTGATCACGGTGCGCACGGGCATCTCGATGAACTCGACGTCGCGCAGCGGCCCGAGCGCGGCGACCGCGGCGGGTGACTGGAACAGCGCTGTCGATGCGGGCTTCACGGCAAGCTTCACAGAAGGTTAGTTTCGTCTTTATTTCGCCCTCGGTCAATGGTCGGCGTGCCCGTCACGGATGAAAATTCGGTCGCTGATCCAAGTTGTAAAGCGCCCCGGAGGCGTCGGAGGTTGACCACGGCGGCAAAGTCGCAATAAACAGAGAGACCGACGGCCGCGCACTCCAAGGAGGTGGCTGATGTCCTATCCGTTCAAGAAAATCCTGTGTCCCGTACAGTTCGACGATCCCCAGTTGGTCGCCGTGGGGCTGGCCTCGCAGGTCGCCAAGGACATGGGCGCCACGGTCTACCTCCTACATGTCGTGCCGATCATCCCGGCGATTGGCGAACCCGAAACCGGCGTGACCGCTCATGCTCACGCTGAAGACGAGGCGCGTCAGCGGCTGCAGGGGATAGCCTCTGAGAAATTGGCCGGGCTCGAATCCGAAATCATCACGCGGGTTGCCGGACCGGGCGAGACGGCCAAGGCCGTGCTCGAAGCGGCGGGCGACGTGGATGCCGACCTGATCGTGCTGACAACCCACGGACGCCACGGTCTTATGCATTTCGCCATGGGCAGCGTGGCCGAGCAGGTCGTGCGCCGGGCACACTGCGCGGTGTTGACGCTCACCTCCAAGGCCGAGGAGCGTCACTCGGGTTGAGGCGCTCGCGGCTTGCAGCCGCTGCGAGCGCAGCGCGCGCATTGCGCCGCCTCTGGCCGCGCGCGGGGAAGTGGCTACGGCAGCGCCACGAGATCGTAGGCCGGGGGCAGCCGCTCGGCGATGAGCGTGGCGTTCTCGGCCATCTCCCGGGTACGAATCACGCTGCCGCCGGTGGTCACCGCAAAGAAGTCGCCTTCGCTCTCGGGGTCGGCCCGAAACCGCATCACCATCGCGCGCTCGGGCAGAGCTTCATCGCCGATCGCCTCGAAGCTCTCGCCCGCATCGACGCTGCGGAACATCACCGCGTCGGCGCCGGCCGGCCCGATCGACCAGAACGGCGGCGGACCCGCCGCCGCGGCGGTAAAGACCGCGCCCGGCTCTCCGGCCGCGACGAACAGCGGCACCGTGTAGCTGCGGCACAATCCGCGCTTGACCTGCCGCCACGAACCGCCGCGGTTCTCGGACACATAGAAGCCGGCGCCGGTGGTCGCGTAAAGGCGTTTGCGGTTTTGCGGATCGACCGCGACGCAGTGCACGTCCTCGTAAATCCCGCGGTTGAGCAGCTCGAAGCTCTCGCCGCGGTCGCGCGAGCGGGCTACACCGCCTTCCTCGACACCCACATAAATGGTCATGGGATCGTGCGGGTCGAACACGATCGAGCGGACGTGCGGGATGTGCGGGGCCGGCGGAAAGCTCCAGCGATCGCGCCCCGGCAGTTTGAGGAACTCGGCGCACTCGCGAAACGTGCGGCCGTGATCGAGACTGTGAAACAGCCGCGCCTGCGAGGTCCCGATGAAGACCTCGCCGGGCCCGTCGGGCGGCGCCGCTATCGCCCATACATCCTCGTTGCGCGCGACGCCTGGCGTGAGATCGGCCCAGGTGCGGCCGCCGTCGGTGGATCGCCCCAGCGTCCCCCTGCCCCGCGCGCTGCCCATGTGGGCGTGGTCAACCGAGCCGGCGTAAATCACGCCTGGGTCGCGGCAGTCCTGCGCCATACACCACACCGAGGGCGGATCGGCGAGCACCATCAGCGGCTTGCCCTTGCGCTCGGCGTCGAGGACCACGATCCCTTTCGACGTACCTACGCAGAGTCTCATCCTGCCCCTCCCCCCTTGTGGGCCGCGATGTTCGCGGGAGCGCGACGCCGCACTGATGATGTTCGCGGGAGCGCGACGCGGCCGCACTGATGCGGAGCCAGCCATGTCGGTCGCGCCCCTCCGGCCGCCGATCTTATGGCGCGGCTACCGCAAAAGCATCAGCGGCCGGCCCGGCCTTGCGCTTTAGTCACCCAAGCCGCATCGAGGTGTGCAGCCGGCCGACGCTTGCGAGTTCCTGCGGCGCAAGCTTCTTCGGGTTCGTATCGAAGCGTACCCGCCGCACCAGCAGCGTGGCGCCCTCCAGTGCGACCGTCATTCCGACCGTATCGATCGACACGATAGTGCCGGCCGGGCTCTCACTGCGTCTGTGCTCCAGCATCGGTTCGTAGAGCCGCAGCCGCTCTCCGCCCGCCTGCGCGTATGCGCCCGGCTGCGGATCGCATCCGCGCACCAGGTTGAAAACTTCGCGCGCGGGCCGCGCGAAATCGACCCTGGCGTGCTCGTCACGGCACGGCGGTTCGTAGGTCGCCCGGCTCTGGTCCTGCGCGATCGCCGGCGCGCGGCCCGCCTTGATGAGTTCGATCGCCTCGACCATGGTCTCGATGCCCAACGGGAAGAGCCGGTTGAAGTAGAGCAAGCCGACGGTGTCCTCGTCGCGGACGGGCTCTGCGCGCTGCAGCAGGATCGGTCCGGTGTCGAGGCCCTTGTCGGGCCAGAACCAGGTCACGCCGGCCATCGCGTCGCCCTGGATGAGCGTCCAATTGATCGCGCTGGCGCCGCGATGGCGCGGCAGGAGCGAGGGATGGAAGCAGATCGACTTGTGCCGCGGCGCAAAAAGAATCCGCTCGGGCACGATCAGGGTCACAAACGCCATCACCAGCAAGTCGGCGTCGAGCGCGCGGAACTGCGCGCATACCTCGTCGCTCTTGAAGGTCGACGGCTGGCTGAGCGGCAGGCCCAGCGCCAGCGCCTTGGTCTTGAGCGGATCGGGGCGGCCGCCGGGCGGGTCGGGCGGCGCGAAGACGTGGACGATCTCTTCGCCGCGCGAATGGAGCACCTCCAAGGCACGCTCGGCAAACGCCGCCTGCCCGATGAGCGCGATGCGCACCGTCTACTAAACCTCCGCCGCGATGTTCGGCATCACAATCACTCCTCTTGGTT
>JAKAVN010000015.1 GCA_021827495.1 Deltaproteobacteria bacterium
CGACGATCACGATGGTTAACGCGGCGACGATCGCGACCGGCGCATATCCGGGCGGCACGGCGATTTTCGGCGACCGGATGTACCTGGCGCCGCGCCTGCGCGCGATGAAGATCGCGCTTTCTCCGAACGACCCGTGGGCGACCCGTACCGTCGACCTCGAGGATTCGATCCTGCTCGCCGCGCTCAACGGGCCAAAGGCATTCAACGGCGCCCTGCTCGGCTTCGAGGCGCTGGGGCAGCAGGTCCGGCGCGCGGGCGGTTACGCCGCGATAGTTGGCAAGCGCGGGCCGACCTTCATGTTCGACGACAGCGTGAGCGGTGACCCTGCGCCGGGCGCGCCGATCGGCGGGGGAAATTACCTTTTCGTCAGTGACGACCTCGTCGCGCCGGCCTCGATTAAGGGCCAGCTCGCACCGCCGCCGCCCGAGCCGGCGACGGAGGAAGTCTTGCTCGGGATGCGCGACGCCTATTTCGCGCGAGTCGTGGCCGAGCGCGCGCTGCCGCAGGCCAGAGCCGCGGCGCTCGGCGGGCATCCGGCACTGGTGGTTTTTTGGCAGCACAACCCCGACCTGACGCAGCATCGCCGCGGCCTCGGCACGCAGGCCGGCCTCGACGCGCTCAAGCTGTGCGATGCGAACCTCGCCAGCGTCCGCCACGCGATCGCGGTGCTTGGGATCGCCGACCGTACTGATTTGATGGTCGTGTCGGACCACGGCTTTGCGACGATCCGCGCGCGCGTGCCGTTGGCGCAATTGCTGATTGCGGCGGGACTCAAAAAGTCGGCCACCAGCGACGACGTAATCGTGGCCGCCAACGGCGGCACCGATCTGGTTTATCTCTCGCACACGGCGTTCCCGACGATGGAAGCGCAGCGCGCGATCCTGCAAAAAATGGCCGACTTCGCCGAATCACAGCCCTGGGCGGGGCCATTGTTCACCCGCAGCGTGGGCCAGGAGCGCGCGCGCGCCGGCTCGCCGACGGGCCCCCCCGGCCCGAATATTGAATCGCCCGCCGGCCAGGGACTCGGCTGGATCAAAGGGACATTCAGCCTCGAGGTCGCCGGGCTGATCGATCGCAACAGCTATTTCGACGCGCCCGACCTGGTGGTCTCGTTCCGCGAGCTGCCCGACGCCGATAATCGCGGGCTCACCGGCCCCCACAATCCGGCTTACGTCATCGGCGTGCATGGCGAGCGGAATAGCGGCGACGCCAACCATTCCGATCCGCTGGTCGTGCCGGTCAAAGGCTTGGTCTACGCCGATACCGGCGGCGCAAAGGGATATACGACCGGGATGGGGATACATGCGGCGGCGGGCGCCCGCGAGCTGCATAACTTCTGCGCGGCGGTCGGCCCCGATTTCCGCCGCCACTTCGTCGATCGATATCCGAGCGGCAATATCGACGCGCGGGTGACGATCGCGCTGGCGCTGGGTCTGGCGCCGGATTACGCGGGTAAGGACGGGCCGCGGCTTTCGTATGCCGGCCGTCCGCTCGACGAGGCGCTGGCCGGTCATCAACTCAAGGCCACGGCGAATGAATCCCGGCTTAGGGTCAGCCGCAAGCTGTCCACGATGGAGGCCACCACGACGCTACGGTTCTCAGTATTGCGCGCCGGGCCGCGCCGATGGTCCTATCTCGACGGCGCCGAGTTCGAGCGGACGACGCTCAAGAAGTTAAAGTGAGGCGCGTCGGAGGCGCGGTTTGCCGCGTGAGGTCCTCGTCGAGCCGGGTGAGCACGCGCCCGCGCGTCTCGGGGATCAGCCAAATCAGTATCGCGCCCGCCGCCGAGAATACCGCGCCGATCGACAGCGCCGCGCCGAAGCCGATCGAGCGGCTCAGCACCGCAATCACCATCGGGGTGAAGAACTGCAAGCCGCGGGTCACGTTGAGCAGCATTCCGAGCGCCGAGTTGCGCACCTTGGTCGGCAACAGCTCCGAGACGATTGGCCCTATGCCCGACCAGACTCCGGTACCGACTCCGGCAAACACCATCGCGCCCGCGATCAGCCCCGGCACGCCGGCCGCCCAAGGCCACAGGATGGTCGGCGGCAAGAGCCCCATCGCCAGCATCGCGGCGAAGGCCGAGAACACCGGACGGCGGCCGAAGCGGTCGGCGAGCAGGCCGAAGCTCGCGTAGCCGGCCACCGCGCCCACCTGCATCCCCATCATGAGGCGGCTCGCCGCGCGGTCGCCCAGGTGGCGCGTCAGTTTCAGATAACCCGGCATCCAACTGTAGGTGAACCAGTAGGCTTCCGAGTTCACCCAGATCACCACAAACAGGAGCAGCATGATGCCGGCGTAAGGCCTGAGCGCGCGCAGCTCTGCGCGCGTCAGCCATTCGCCGCCGCCGCCCATCCGGCGCCGCCAGACATCGCTCTCCGGAAGCCATCGCCATACCGCGATCGCCACCAGAAGCGCGGGCAGCGACGAGAGCGCGAACGTCGCGCGCCATCCGATCGCCGGCGTGACGTAGCCGGCCAGGAACGCGGCGATGAACACGCCCAGCGGCGCTCCGACTTGCACGTAGGCGGCATAGCGCGCGCGCCGGTTGGGCGGCACGGTCTCGGCGACCAGGCTCTGGCCGGCGGCCCACTCTCCGCCGATTCCGATCCCGGTGAGCGAGCGGAAGATCAGCAGGTGCGTCAGGTTGAGACTGGCCGCGCACAGCAGCGTGCCGAAGCCGTAGAGGAGCACGGTCGAGATGATGGTGGGGCGGCGGCCAAAGCGGTCGCCGATGAAGCCGAACAAGAGCCCGCCCAGCGCCGTCATCAGCAGCGACAGACCCAGCGCAAAGGAGGCTTCGAGCCTGCCCAGGTGTAGGTCGCGCGCGATCGGCACCATCAGGAACGAGTAGAGGATGAGGTCGTAGAAGTCGAAGATCCAGGCGAAGAAGCACAGCGTGACGATCCGGTAATGCGGCCAGCCCATCGGCTGCTCGCTCAGCAGCGCGGCGGCGGCGGGCGCCGCCGCCGCCGGAGTGTTCGCATCCGCCCCGCTCATCGCGCCCCTTGGCGCGCCGCACTTGCACACTGCGTAAGCTCTTGCCTCACTGTTAGCCGCTACTGGTCCCCACCGCGACGTTGTGGTTGGCTATCATTGGGGTTTGGCTCGCCGGTTTTCAAGAGCCCGCGCCGGCTTTTGGGGCGCGCGCCCCGGCGCAAGATGAGGAGGTACGGAATGATCAAACGGACGCTGCGATGGCTGGTGCGGATGATCGTGATCCTGATCGTATTGGGCATCACCATCCACATTGTCGATTGGTGGTCGCATCGCGTCGCCCCCGGCTCGGTGCTCGTGCTGTCGCTCAAGGGTCCGCTAATCGAACGCGGCACCGACGGTTTCCGCGGATTGGTCGCCCAGGACCAGACCCCACTCAACGTGGCACGCCGCGCGCTGCACGAGGCGGCCGCCGACCCGCGCATCGTGGGATTGGCGGTGCGCATCACCGACCCGCAGATGGAGTTTGCGCAGGCCCAGGAACTGATCCGGCTCATCCGGCACTTCGCGGCCCATCACAAGTGGACCACCGCCTATCTCGAGACCGCGGGAGACTTCGGTTCGGGCAACCTGCCCTACCTGGTCGCGAGCGCGGCCAGCGAGGTCTCGATGATGCCCGAGGGCGAGATCAACGTGATGGGCGTGCGGGTGCAGGAGCTGTTCGCGCGCGGACTGCTCGACAAGGTGGGGATTCGGCCCAACTTCGCCGCGATCGGCAAGTACAAGAGTGCCGCCAACATCTTCACCGAGAAGAACTTCACCCCCGGCCAGCGTGAGGAGGACGACGCGCTGGCGGGCAATCTCTTCAATCAGATCGTCGACGAGGCCGCGCGCGAGCGCCATCTCGAACCCGCGCAAATCCGCGCGCTTATCGATCAGGCGCCGCTGAGCGCCCAGGCCGGGCTCAAGGCGCATTTGATCGACCGGCTCGAGTACGGCGACCAGTTCACCGACCGCGTCAAGGATTACCACAACCACAGCCACTCGCTCATCGATTACACGCATTACGAGCAGGTCCCGCTGCTGCCGCACTTGGGCCACCGCGACCGGATTGCGGTGATTTACGCCGACGGCGCAATCGAGCGCGGGCAGGGCGGATTCGATCCGCTGCTTTCGCCCGGCGGCAGCGCGATCGGCTCGGACGATATGGTCGACGCGCTGGAGCAGGCGCGCGATGACGATTCGGTGCGCGCCGTGGTCCTGCGCATCAACTCGCCCGGCGGCTCGGTCATCGCTTCGGAGCTAATCCGGCGCGCGGCTGAACTGCTGGCCAAAAAGAAGCCGCTGGTGGTCAGCATGTCAGGCTACGCGGCCTCGGGCGGCTACTGGATCGCGATGCCGGCGGCGAAGATCTTCGCCGATCCCGCGACCATCACGGGCTCGATCGGCGTGCTCGGCGGCAAGTTCAATATTGCGCCGCTGATGGACTCGATCGGCGTCAACAGCGGCACCATCGCGCACGGCGCCAACGCCGCGATGTTCGACGCCTTCGGCGATTTCACGCCCGCCCAGCAGCAGCAGTTCCGCGACCAGATCCTGGGCGAGACCTACCAGCATTTCGTGAGCCTGGTGGCGCATGGGCGCGGATTGACTCCGGCGCGCGTCGACCAAATCGCCCAGGGCCGCGTATGGACCGGCGAGCAAGCGATCAAACTCAAACTGGTCGACGCTATGGGCGGGCTCGGCGCGGCGCTCAAGGCCGCCAGGGAGCTGGCCAAGGTTCCAAAGGACACCAAGCTCGGGATTCTCGAACTGCCGGCGCCGCCGAGCCTGCTGAGCAGCCTGATGAAGGGCAAAGTGGCGGCGGGCGGCGCGCTCGGAATTCGCGTTGCGGCGCAATTGCGCACCTTGCTGTGGATGTTCGACGCGGCCGGCGGCGCGGCCGGCGGCGCGGCCGGCGGCGCGGGCGGCGGATGGCTTCGGGCTGTGCTCTGCCCGGTGACGCCGGTGATCTGAGCGCGCGGCGGCGAGCGCACGGGCGTGGGTTCCATTTCGCGCACCGTGCCGCGATGGCATTATTCTGACTGATGCGCTTGCGCCTTTGGCTCACGCGCCGAGGGTGCATAGCGGAGATGCACGAAGTCGGAGGACCCGCCATGGACACGCAGCTTGAAGGATTCCTCAACACGTTGGGCGAGGCCGAGCGCGCCGGCGGCCGCGTCCTGCACGAACTCACCGCCGAGGCCCGCGCGCTCGAGCTTCGCGAGTTGCTCAAGAAGGCTGGCCACGACGAGGGCTACTACGCCGGCGAGCTGTCCGCCCACGTTCGCCGCTTGGGCGGCATCGCTTCCAACAAGACCGGCGACTTCGTCGAGAAGGTGCGCGCGGTGGGCGGCTTCCGCGCCAAGCTCGAGTTGCTCAATCGCGGCCAGCGCTGGGTGATCCGCAAGATCGAGGAGCAGATCCCCACCATCGCAGACCCCGAGCTGCGCGCCTTTCTCTCGGTGATGGCCAAGGGCCATCACGTCAATATCGGCGCCCTCGAAGAGGCGCTGAAGGAAGGGCTGCTCTGAGTTTTTGCGCGCGCGCCGGCATTGCTATCTCGCTGGCCGTGTTTGCGATGCTGGCGGCCGCGCAGACGGGCGCCGCCGCCGACGCACTCAAACCACGGACTTTGACCTGGAACGCGGCGGATGCTGTGAGTGGGCGGTGCGCAACAAGGATGACGCCGGCTTCACCACGACGCTGCTCGATGACCTGGCCACGTGCGCCCGGGTCGATCTAACGCGCGGCTACGCGACCGCTCAGCCCTGCTGCCGTTCGATCACCACGTTGCCGGCGGCCACCTTGGCTTCGTCGGCCGCTGCGCCGCGCAGCAACACGCCTTCGGCATAAAGCGCGGCGATCTGGTTGTCCGGCAGCGCCAGCATCTCGCGCAGCACCTCCTCGTTGCTTTCGCCGAGGCGCGCGGCCTTGACGTTGACGCGGTCAGGCCAGTCGGAGAATTTGACCGGCATCCCGGGCACGTCGAACTCGCCGAGCGCCTTGTCGTGCACGCGCCGGATGCTCTTGCGCTCGCGCAGGTGCGGATGCTCCATCGCCTCTTCGAGCTTGAGCACGGGGGCGCATGGCACGCGCTCGCGGTCGAGCACGGCGATGGCCGAGTCGCGGTCGGGGAAGGTCGCGAGCCACGCCTCGATCAGCTCGCGCAGCGCCGGGTTGTTTTTGACCCTGTGCCCGTTGGTCGAGAAGCGTTCGTCTTGCAGCAGGTCGGGCTTGCCCATCGCACGCGCCAGGCGCGGCATCTCGTGCTGCTGGGCGATCAGCATGATATAGCCGCCGTTGACCTTGTAGACGCCGCACGGGCTGCCCGCAGGATGCATCGAGCCGGTGCGCTTGGGATGGTAGCGGCCGGGGCGCAGCGAGAGCACCGGAACGAACAACTCGTGCATATGGAAGTAGGTGTCCATCAGCGAAGCGTCGATGTACTGGCCTTTGCCGGTGCGTTCGCGCGAGAGCAGCGCGAAGCCCACCGCCATCGCCGCCGCCACGCCGGTGGAGATGTCGCCGATCGCCATCGCGGGCACGATCGGCGCGCGGTCGGATTCGCCAAGCTGGTCGGTGATGCCGGCCAGCGCCGAGCCGATATAGTCGTAGCCGGGGCGGCGGCTGAGCGGCCCGCTCTGCCCGGCGGCCGAGATCGAGCACATCACGATGCGCGGATTGATTTTCGCCAGCGCCGCGTAGCCGAAGCCCATGTCGGCGATCACGCCGGGCGCGAAGTTCTCCACCACCACGTCGATCTTCGGGATCATCGCGAGCAGCAATTCCGTGCCGCGCGGCTTGCGCAGATCGACCGCCAGGCTGCGCTTGGAGTGGTTGTGCTGGAAGTAGTAGCTGCTCATGCCATCCTTGACGATCCCGAGCTGGCGCACATGGTCGCCATCGAGCGAGCGCTCGACCTTGATCACGTCGGCGCCCAACTCGCCCAGGATGCGCGTGCAGGTCGGACCCGCCACGTAGTGGGTGAAATCGAGGACGTGGAAACCCTCGAGCATCTGCGGCTGCTGCTGTGCCATGGTCGAATCCTCCGGCCTCGAAGCGTGCTTCGGCTGCGCGCGTCATTCATCGGACGCGCGGCCCCGAGCGCATGCTCGCGGCATCATACAAAGCCTCGCCCAGCAATGTCCAAGGCAGGCACGCGCGGGGCGCCGCGTGCAGCCGGTTACGGCGGGGCCGTTCAGCGCCCGGCGCGCGCGCGGCACTCGGGGCACAGCCCGTAGAGCTCCATCTTGTGATGGCTCAGAGTAACGCCGAGTTCGCGCGCGACCGACTGCTGGAGCTGCTCGATCGCCTCGTTCTCGAATTCGATAATGCGGCCGCAGCGCTCGCAGATGAAGTGGTCGTGATGATGGTCGCCGGCGACTTCGTAGCGCGCCTGGCCTTCGTCGAAGTGGCGCTCGTAGAGCAGGTCGCATTCCTTCAACAGGCGCAGGGTGCGGTAGATGGTCGCGTAGCCGACGTGCGGATTGACCTTCTTGACCTCGGCGTTAAGCTCCTCGGCGCTGATATGGCGGCCGAGCGCGAAGAAGACCCGCGCGATGTCGTCACGCTGGCCGGTCGACTTGAGCCCGCGCTCCTTAAGGCGCGCATGGAACTCCTCCATCCGCTGCTCAGCCTGGCCGTGCATGGAATTGTCCACTATCGTGCCGGCGGTGCCTTCCTCCAAACGTGGCATGGGGGAGCGCTGGGGAACTCAGCCCGGCCCGACCTGCCCGGCCGGGCCGGGTTGGCCTGGTTGATCAGTTTGATCTTGTTGATCTTGCAACAGCCGCCGCGCGGCGGGTGAGAGATAGAGCGATTCGAGGTCACGCGTGCGCAGCGCCTCGAGCAGCACCTCGAGTTGCTCGGCCGGCGGCTGGGCGGAATCGATGATAACGAGGTCCTTCTCGCGCAAGCGGCAGGCGCCGCCGCGGGCGCGGTAGCCAACCTCGCGCAGCAGCCGCTCGCGCCGGACCCGCAATCCGACGCGCTCCGCCGCTTGGGCCAGTTCATCGACCAGGGATGCGATTCGCGCGCCGCCTCTTGGCTCGCCCATCTTAAAAAGCCCCTTGTGACAGCCCTATACGCGTGATATCGCGGGACTGTACGGCGCAGGCCAGGCCGATGATCAAGCGCATTTTAGTCGGCATCGATACCTCCGAGCATTCCCGCGTGGCCCAGGCCTACGCCTTCGCGCTGGCGCGCCGCCTGGGCGCCACCCTCATCGGATTGCACGTCGTCGACATCGTCTCGATCGAGGGCTCCTTTTTTCATGATATCTCAGGCTCGCTCGGACTTGAACCCTACCTCGATTTCTCCTCCAGGATGCGCGAGGTGCTGACCGCGCGCGGGCGAGCGGTGGTCGACGAGTTCTGCGCGGCGGCGGCCCGCGAGAAGATCGCGGCCGCGCCGCTGATCGACATGGGCGTGGTGGCCAACCAGATCTGCGAGCGCGCCAAGGCCGCCGACCTGGTGGTGATCGGCCATCGCGGCGTCCACGAGCGCTTCTCGACCGGGCTGCTGGGCTCGACCGCCGAGAGCGTGGCGCGCAAGAGCCCGCGGCCGCTGTTCGTCTCGCCCAAGCACTTGCGCGAGATAAGGCGCCTGACGCTCGCCTACGACGGCAGCGAACGGGCGTCCAAGGCGATGCACGCCGCGGCCGAATTCGCCACCGAGCTGGATGCGCCGCTCACGGTGATAACCGTCGCGCGCGACGCGCGGATGGGCGAGCGGGTGCAGGGCGAGGCGCGCCACTATCTCGAGCCGTATGGCGTCAAGGCCTCGTTCAAGCTGCTAAGCGGCCACGCGCACGAGGAGATCGTGCGCTTCCTGGGCGAGAGCGAAACCGACCTGCTGTTCATCGGGGCCTACGGCCACAGCCGGATAATCGAGATGGTGCTGGGCTCGACCACCGAGTACGTGCTGCGCAACGCCCCCTGCCCGGTGTTTTTGTCGCGCTAGTCCCTTTGCGGCGGGTTAATCGCGCGCGGGCGCGCGGGCTCAGAATCCGCGGATAGCCAGGACTTCGCGGGCCGTGGCGGCGGTCGCCGACCGCGCTAAAGTTGGGTTTTATTCGCACGAGCGACGAAATCTTCAAGAGAAATAATACTCACACGATTAGCGTGAATAAGATGTTCGCTTAAAGCGCCGCTTATGAAGTAGTCACGGAGCTTCCAGCCCTTGCCTCCAAGCACTAGGTATGCCCGCTCATACCTGCCCGCTTGCGCGTTCATGGCATCCGCGAGGCATATGACCTCGAAAGGAACTTTCTGTTCTGCAGTTCCTGAGGTTTGTTGCCACTTTACGGAAAGCAAGAACTCCCTTCCTGCCGGGTCTCGCGCAAGTACATCCACCAAATGCCTTGCACCCCCCGGTCTGGTGCCCACGTCTACCTGCGTACGGAACGTATAGCCTCCCTGCCTCAAGGTCGGGAGAACCATTTCCTCTAACACGAAGCCTGTTCGTGTATCTCTGAGTGGCACTGGCTTGAACCCCTTAATAGCGAGAACTTCCATTGCAGGCGAACGATTACCATTGCAGCTTATCATCCGTGGCGCGATCAGCTTACGAAACCTTAACGTGAACCCGTACTTTTCGTAGAGGCGCTCGATGCGTCGAGTGTACTGATTGGAGAGGACCACGGGTCCGGAGTGCGCTGCCAGCCACTCAGCTAACCGTTCTTGATCTTTCCACCCGAACCCCTCTCGGGCATATTGGGTGAATTCAACATCGTATGGCGGATCTGCGTATACAAAGTCCTCGGGCGTGAGTTGAATCTGCTCGAAGTCTCCGGCACTGAATTCCCACTCGGAAAATATGTCCTTGTAAGTCCAAAAATCCTCGGTAGTCGCGTACCCTATCGCTTTATATCTGCCAAAGGGCACATTGAATTCGCCTCTTCGGTTGAACCGACATAGACCGTTGTAACAAGTTCGATTCAGGTAATAGAAGAGCTGCGCGGCTTCCTCAGTATCGGTATTCCCCTCGGCTACCAAGCGATTGAATCGTTCACGGTATGCGTAGTAGGCCTCGCTGTCCTTTGACATTGGAAGGGTAGCGTGGAGACCACGTTTCAAATGTCGATAGAAATTTATGAGATGCGGACTGATGTCGTTGAGTAACGCTCGCCTGGGCATGAGTCCAAGCACAACCGCAAGCCCGCCGCACAAGGGTTCAACAAGGCGTCTATCTTCGTGAGAGGCCCACAGCTCTTTGAGTTGAGGAACGAGCCAACGCTTGCCGCCGGCCCACTTAAGAGGTGGTCGAACCCTTGGTGTCCTTACCGCACTCAGCCCGTCCAGCACCGCCGCCATTGCGGTATCTTATAGGCTGCGGAGGTTAGCCCACACAACGGACAGGTGCATGCTTTTAGACAGCCTCCCACGCCCGCTCACATCTGCGGCTCCGCGACGCGGCGCTCGATGAAGCGCCCGAACAGCATCCGCATCGTCTCGATCGGCTGGATTCCGGTCAGCGGAAAGTCGCCCAGGATGAAGCTCGGGTAGCCGAGCGCGGAGAAACGGTTCGCCTCGTTTTTGTTCGCGGCGATCCGCGCGGCCATCCGGCCCCGCTCGAGCTCGCCGCGAAAGCGCGCCGGCTCGAGGCCGGCGCGCGCGGCGATCGCGCTCAGCACCTCGAGGTCGCCGATCTCGGCGCGCTCTTCAAAGGCCGCGCGAAAGACCGCGTCATGGTAGGCCGCGAATGCACCGGCCTCGCGCGCCAGCTCGGAGCCCTGGAGCGCCTTGTCCGAGTCGAGCCAGCGCGCGGGCGGCTCGACCGCGACCCCGGTCTCGGCGGCGACGTTGCGGATCTTGTCCAGCTCGAGCGGGCCCAGCGGCAGCCCGGGGCGGCTGCGATAGTTGCGCAGCGCGATCGGCACACCCTTCCATAGCGCGGTGAAGCCGAGCTCGCGCTCGAGTTCGCCGACGATGCGCCATGCGATGTAACACAGCGTCGAGGCGTAATCGAAGTAAACCGGAATTACGATCTTCGCCATCGCGGCCCGACCGCCGCGCGGCGCTCCCGCGTGTCGCGCGGCGTCGTTTCAAATATTGCCCGGTTGCGTGCCAGCGGGCAAATGTTGACGCGACCCTTGCTTGCCTCGATTCATCCTGATCGCAATGCTGGGAGGATGGCGGTACAAAGGCGCGAAGTGCTGAAGCTCGGCGTAATCGACCTCGGCGTCGAACGGGCGGAACTGCCCAATGGAGTGACCGTCGAGCTGGCGGTGGTGCGCCATCCGGGCGCCAGCGCGATCGTGGCGCTCGACGAGCGTCGTTGCGTGACTCTGCTTCGCCAATGGCGCCATGCGATGGGAGGCTGGATGTGGGAAATTCCCGCCGGATGCCGCCGCGCGGGCGAGAGCGCGCTGGCGTGCGCGGCGCGCGAACTGAGCGAGGAGACGGGACTGGGAGCGCGCCGCTGGGACCATCTCGGAGGGATCGTCACGATCCCGAGCTTCTGCGACGAGCGTATCGAACTTTACCTGGCGCGCGAGCTGGAT
Organism: Deltaproteobacteria bacterium; assembly: GCA_021827495.1. GTDB lineage: Bacteria > Desulfobacterota > Binatia > Binatales > Binataceae > JAKAVN01. The sequence goes on from JAKAVN010000015.1 coordinate 11,483, forward strand.
GACGCGCCGGGCGAGCTGGACCATGACGAGGTGCTCGATGCGACCCGCGTTGATTTGGAGGAGGCGCTGGCGATGATCGCGCGCGGCGAGCTGGTCGACGCCAAGTCGATCGTGGCGCTGTTGCGCACGCGCGATTTCGTGGCGGGCGCGAAGTGAATGCGCTTGCGCTCGTTCCTCGCCATCAACCGGCGCGTTCCCGGCGGCGCGTTCCCGGTCTACTGAAGGCGAAGAGCTTAATCTGACGGGGTTGCGCGAAACTCACACGCGCTCCGGTATCCGTGCCCCAAGGTGAGGTCGCCGGCCTGACCGCGCATTATGCGATCGCCTGCGAATCGGGCAGCGCGCCTATTCGACGACCACTTCGTCCGGGAAGAGGAAAGTGGTCGCGCCGTCGTCGAACTGGACCAAAAGCATTCGGCGCCCGAGGTTGTCCACGGATCGCAGGATGCGAGGTTTTTCGCTAAATCTGCTCAGACCCTCATGGTCTCTCACAGGTTTAAGCAGACGACAATGCCGCCCCACCACCACCTCGGAATTTATGCTTTCCATGTTCATCGCTATCCTTCCACCCTCCGATCGCCCCCCAACCTCGTCTCCGCTACATGGCCCGCTCTGGCACATTAGCAATGATCGCGCCTACTGATTAGACGCTCCATCGCCAATTTTGATTCTCGTCCACAGCTTGTCGAAAATGCCAAACAATTCAGGCCCTTCACAAAATTCCGGCCCTGTGGCTATTGGCCACGTTTGGCGGCGCCGCTTACGCGCTCTTGATTTGCGGCTTGAATCGAGTCAGGTACAGGTTGGGAGTGATTTGGGATGAAGAATTCCGCATCGCAGCAGTGCTTAATCACCAGTAGCACCGTTTATCGTTAACGGATGCCCAGCTTCCAAGATACTCGTTATAGACACCATGTCAACGCTATATCCGCTGATTATGGGCCGCGAGGCGATGGTTTCCACCGAGCATTACCTTTCTGCCGCGGCCGCGTTCCGGATCTTCGCCCGCGGCGGCAACGCCATCGACGCCGCTGTCGCCGCCGCCCTGGTCGAGGGCGTCGTCAACCCCCACATGCATACGATCGGTGGCGAGGCCCCGATGCTCATCCGGCTGGGGCCAAGCCAGCGGGTGGTTTCGATCAACGGCAATATGATGGCGCCTGCGCGCGCCACGATCGCTCATTACCGGGCGCTGGGCCTGGATCTGGTTCCCGGCGAAGGGCTGCTCGCCGCGGGAGTGCCGGCCGCGTTCGGGGCGCTCGCCTGCGCGCTCGAAAACTTCGGCACCAGATCGCTTGCCGCAGTGGCCGCGCCGGCGCTGGCGTTGTGCGAGGACGGCTTCCCGATGCATGAGGGGCTGTGCGGCGATGCCGAGCCGTCGCCCGGCGTCCCCGGCATCGGGCTTGGCTCGATCCGGGCCAATGCCGAGGTGTTTCGCACGCGCTGGCCCTCGACCGCACGCATTTACATGCCCGGCGGCGAACTTCCGCGCTCGGGCGACGTCATCAGAAATCCCGCGCTGGCGAATTTTTTCCGCCGCCTGCTCGACGCCGAAGCCGGCGCGCACCACGGCGGGCGCGCGGCCGGAGTGCGCGCGGCGGTCGAGCGCTTCTACCGCGGCGACCTCGCGCGCGAGATCGTCGCGCACTCGGAGGCCCACGGCGGACTGCTGGCGCTCGAGGATCTCGCCACCTTCACGACCCCGATCGAAGAAGCGGCGAGCCGCGCCTACCGCGGCGCGATCGTCTTCAAGTGCGGGCCGTGGTCGCAGGGGCCGGTCTTCCTGCAACAGCTCGCGCTGCTGGAGGGCTTCGAGCTGCGCGCGATGGGGCACAACTCGGCCGCCTATCTGCATACGCTGGTCGAGGTGGCCAAGCTGGCGTTCGCCGACCGCGAGGCCTACTACGCCGACCCCGAGTTCGTCGCCGTTCCGCTCGAGCAGTTGCTCTCTGCGCGTTACGCGGCGCTGCGCCGTGCGCTGATCGATCCGGCGCGCGCCTCGACCGAGCTGCGGCCAGGCGATCCGCGCGCGATGCGCGCCGAGCTGGGCGCGGCAATACAGCTACGTTCGTGGGGCGCGGGTACCACGCATGTCGACGCGGCCGATCGCCAAGGCAACCTGATCGCGATCACGCCGAGCGGCGCATGGCTGCGCAGCTCGCCGGTCGCCGACGCGCTGGGCTTTCCACTCGGCACGCGGATGCAGACTTTTTACCTCGACGAAGGCCATCCCAACGCGCTTGCGCCGCGCAAGCGCCCGCGCACCACGCTGACGCCGTCGCTGGCGGTGACGCGCGACGGGAGCTGGATCGCGTTCGGAACCCAGGGCGGCGACCAGCAGGATCAGTGGACGCTGCAATTCTTTCTCAACGTGGTGGAGTTCGGGATGGACTTGCAACAGGCGATCGAGGCCCCGCGCTACTCGTGCATGCACTTCCCGTCGTCGTTCTATCCGCACGACTCCCATCCCGGACTGCTCAGACTGGAGAGCCGCATCGACGAGCGCGTGCGCGCCGAACTCGCCGGGCGCGGCCACCAGATCGAGGTGCGCCCGCCATGGTGCGACGGCAACGTGCTCGCGGTGGCGCTTGACGGCGCGCGCGGGCGGCTGGCGGCCGGCGCTGATCCGCGCGGGCAGGTGGCGGCGCTGATGCCAGCGCAGGCGATCGGCTGGTAATATGGATAAGGGACGCACTGACACGGGAGGCGCGTGCGATGAGCGTTGCCGGTACGGCGGCGGCGATGCTGCTCGCGATGGCGCCGGGAAGGCGCGGGCGCAGGGCGAGCTGTTCAATCCGGTGCGGATCGCCGGCGCTGCCACCAGCGATCAGGACAAAATCGTTGACCTGACCTACACCTTCGACGCCTCGACCACCTATTGGCCCGCCGAAGGCGGGTTCGAGCACAACTACAAGCTGTTCGGGATGCAGCCAGGCGGCTACTTCCATTCGTCGGCCAAGTTTGCCGCAGCCGAGCATGGCGGCACGCACATGGATGCGCCGCTGCACTTCAATCGTGACGGGATGTCGGTCGACCAGGTGCCGATGAACCACTTTGTCGGGCCGGCGATGGTAATCGATTTTTCCTCCCGCTCGCTCAACTATCCCGACGCCACGCTCAGCCTCGAGGACATCCACGCCTACGAAAGAACCCACGGCGCGATTCCCTCGGGAGCGATCGTGGTCGGGCGCTCGGGATGGGGCCGATTCTGGCCCGACAAGAAGCACTACCTTGGCAGCGACCAGCCCGGCGACGTCGCGCATCTGCACTTTCCCGGCTTTTTCCCCGAGGCGGTGCAATTTTTACTGACCGATCGCAACGTGGTGGCGCTGGCGATTGATACCGCCAGCCTCGACCCGGGCAATTCCAAGGATTTCCCGGTTCACCGGATGTGGCTCGGCGCCAATCGCGTGGGATTTGAAAATCTTGCCAATGCGGATAAACTTCCCTTCAGCGGCGCTACGATCTTTTGCATTCCGATGAAGATCGGCAAAGGAACAGGGGGCGCCAGCACGCATTTTCGCGTTGCTCCCATAGGGAGGTTCATTCGCGAGATTCTATCGGATCAAGGAGCAGGTTGGTTCGAAAGCCGCCGGCGCGCCACTGCGTTGTGGGGTATAAAGTGCGCCAAGGTGCACTAAATCGGTTGCACCACTACCACCGGAATTGGCAGCCGGAAGTAGAATGCCCAAAGAAGCGTAAAATAGACGTAGTTCGCCATCGGCATGAAAACTGCTGGTCAAAAGCGGCGGCAAAGGCCAATGGATGGCGATAAGCTTGGCGAAGGGCGTAGAAAAAGGCGGTTGTGGCGCTGATGGCTGGTATTGCCACCGTTGGCCGCCTGCTCGGGTCGGCCGCTCTCGACCCATAAAAAGCAGATCGAGCAGATGAAGCGGCAGCAACAGAAGAAATGAGTCACGAAACGGATAAGGGCGCTTTACGTAAACAGGAGGGGAGCGAGCGATGCGACGCAAGGGCGTGATCTCGACCATCTTAATGGCGGTGGCCGCAGTCTTTATCTTGGCCGGATGTTCAGGGCAGCCATTGTCGACCCGTGAAAAGGGCACGCTTCTAGGTGGCGGATTGGGGGCGGCTACCGGCGCGATAATCGGCGCCGCGGTGGGCGCGCCGGGCGCGGGCGCGGCGATCGGTGGTGCGCTCGGCGGCGTGAGCGGTTTTGCAATCGGCAACTCGATGCAGAACAACGAGGTCCAGCAACAGCAGACCCAAGGTCAGATCCAGCAGCAGCAGCAACAGCTCGAGCAGCAGCGCCAGCAGATCGAGCAGCTCAAACAACAGCAGGAGACGGAGTGATCCGGCGGGGAGAAAACATTTATGTTGAAACTTTCAAGCGGCTCGCGAAAGGGCATGTTGGCGGCGGTATCACTGATGCTGGTTGCGGCCCTTGCGGTGGCCGGATGCAGCGGGCAGCCATTGTCGACCCGTGAAGAAGGGACGCTCGGCGGTGGTGCGCTGGGCGCGGGCGCCGGCGCGATAATCGGCGCCGCGGTAGGTGCGCCGCTCGCAGGTGCGGCGATCGGCGGCGTGCTGGGCGCGGGCACCGGCTACGTGGTCGGCAACTCGATGCAGAACAACGAAAACGCGCAGCAGCAGACCCAGGGCCAGATCCAGCAGCAACAGCAGCAGCTCGAGCAGCAGCGCCAGCAGATCGAGCAGCTCAAACAACAGCAGCAAACCGAGTAAATCGGGTCGGCAGCAGCGACCGCCGGGAGGTGACAGGGGGCATGTATGGATAACCCTGCAAATAGTCCGCGCAGAAGCGGTTTTCGCCAGGGCCGCGTGGGCGCGCGTACTTTGCACAAGGGGATGACCGCGATGGCGGCGCTGCTGCTGGTCGTGGCCGTTGCGCTGGCCGGATGCGGCCCGCAGGGGATGTCCACGACTACGGAAGGAACACTGGGCGGCGGGGTGCTGGGCGGCGGCACCGGTGCGCTAGTCGGCGCGGCAGTGGGACATCCGCTCACCGGCGCGGTTATCGGCGGTGCGCTTGGCGCGGGCACCGGCTACGTCGTGGGCAGCTCGCTGCAGAACCAGGAGGTCTCATCTCAGCAGCAGCAAGGGCAGATTCAGAACCAGCAGCAAGAGATCGAGAGTCAGCGCCGCCAGATCCAGCAGCTTCAGCAGCAACAGCAAACCGAGTAACGCGAGCGACTGTGTGAGCGACGCGCGGCACGGGGGCCCCACGGCGGGCCATGCTCGCGCCGTCGCGCGCATGGGGTCGTCCGGCGCGCCGTCCCTATACCGGACGGCAGAGCTTGCAAGCGCGCAGTCCCGCGCCGCGGGCACGGCCTGAATCGGCAAAGATAACGGTCTTCGCGCGGTTAGCGCGCATCGCCGCAGGGCATCGCGGACGGCAGAAGATGTGCGTGCCGAGGTGCCCCATCACGCTGCCGGCGGGCAACCGGTGATCGCGGCTTAAGCTGAAGCCTTCGGCGCGCAACAGTCGAATCTTGCGCGCCACGCCGCCGCCGTAGTTGCCGATCGTGTTGTCGGAGCGGATTACGCGATGGCATGGGACATATAGCGGCACCGGGTTGGAGGCCATCGTGTTGCCGATCGCGCGCTGGCCCGACGGCGCGCCGACCGCCGCCGCCAGCGCCTGGTAAGTGATGACCGAGCCGGGCGGTACCGCGCGGCGCAGGCGCATGAGCGCGCGCCGCTGGAAGCCGCTCCGCACCAGGCTGAGGTCGACCGGGCGGTCGAGCGCGTGCATGTCGCCGTCCAAGTAGCGCTCGATCTCGCGCCGGATGCGGGCGGCGGCGCGCGTGTCTTCGACTAGGTCGAAGCGCTCTCTGAGCGCCGTCAGCGCGCCGGGCGCGTCGGGCGAGTCGAGGAACCGCACCGCGAGCAGGCCGTGCGCGCTCTCGGCCACCAGCAGGCGGCCGACCGGCGAATCGATTACACCGGCGCGCGCAAGCGGCCTGCGCACGCGGCCAAGCGCCCGCGCGAGCCTCGTCCGCACCGCGCGCAGCGCCGCGCCGACCGCGGCCTCGCCGGGCGCGCCATCCATCCCGAGCGGCCCGTCATCATCGAGCATCTCGCGCATCCACATCCTGTCCTCGAGCATCTCGTCCATGTCCTTTACCGCCCGGCGCCCTTAACGCATCGCCTTGAGCTTCTTCAGCGCCTGGTAGACGCTGGCCCGCGCGCTTTCGGCAGAGCAATCCAGCGCAACGCCGATTTCCTCGTACTCGAGCCCCGCGAACTTGCGCAGCACCAGCGCCTGGCCCTGCTTGTGGGGCAGCCCGGCGATCGCGCGCCTGAGATGGAGCGTGTCTTCTTGTCCGCCGCCGCCGGCGGCGGACGCGAGGCGATGATCGCCGTCGCCGGGGCCGTCGCCATTGCTGATCACGCGCGCCCGCCGCGAATTGTCGCGCGCGCGGTTGCGGCAGAGATTGGTCGCGATTCGGTACAACCACGGCCGCAGGCCCTGCTCCGAGTCGAGTTGCGGATAGGCGCGGTAGGCGCGCAGCCAGGTCTCTTGGAAGAGATCGAGCGCGTCGTCCCGGTCGCGGGTCATGCGCAACAAAAAGCGCATGATCTCGCGCTCGTGGCGGCTGAGTGCCTCCTCGAACGGCGGCGGCAGGGTGAGCTTGGCAAGCGGGTCCATCGCACAGGTTATAACCCCGCCTGAAGCGCGGCGTGAACCGGCTCATGGGGCGACGGACCCCCTGCCCCCCGTCACTTTGGTGCGACGATCACATGAGGCCCCGGCCTTGCGGGGGGGGGGGCAGTCGCGGCGGCTGATGCTCAGCCCGTCGAGCGGGGCGCTTCGGAGCCCGGCGACCAGTTGGAGCACACGATACACTCCTCGGCCAGCCTGCCTTCCTGCGCCGCGGCCTTGTCCTCTTCGGTCTGGTACTGCGGCTCTTCGGTGCGCGCCTGGCGGGTATCGCCCTTGCCGGCGCCGGCGTGCTTCCAACTATGATCGGCGTCCCATTCGAACGGCAGCATTTTGATCGAACCCGGCTGCCCCATGGTTTCGAAGGCGCTTAAGGCTTCGATCATGATCTGGCGCTGCAGCCGGCGGTCGAACGGCTTGCCCGCGGTATGGCCCAGCGGAAAATCGGTGAAGACCGCCCGCGGCGGATTCACCGCGCGGGTGATGTCCAGCGCGCTGCTCATGGTCATCGTGGGAAAGCCTGCCGCTTCAGCGTGACGCGCGATCAGTCCGACGGACTGATGGCATACGGGTCAGACCGGCACCAGCAGTGCGAGATCGGCGCGCTCGGCCACCAGCCGCGAGGTTAACGCCGGGGCGAGATCCTCGCGCACCCGCCGCGCGGAATAGATGCCACCCATGAAGGTAAAGGCGTGCTCGGTCAGGGCGCCGATGAACCCCTCATGGACCAAGCCGCGGAGCGTGTCGATCGGGAATACCACGTTGGGCTCCCTGCGCGCGTCGGTCTGGTCGTAGGCGAAGTGCGCGGTGCGCAGGTCCTCGGTGCGGACCTCGGTGGGAATCAGCCGAAAGCTCGTGTCGTCTTTGAAATGAAAGGCCACCTGGCCGCGGCGATAGATGCCGCCCGAGGCGATCAGCGCCACCCGCGACTGCGCCAGCGGCTTCTTCACCGGCTGCCAGGGCGGCGTGTCAGTGTTGTACACCCATCCGTAGGGCTTGTAGCCCAGCCTGGCGTACTGCCTGGTGATGCTTGCGATATATTCGACCGGTGCTTCAGCCATTGCATGCGCTCCTAATCATCTCATTCTAGCGTCACCCGCGCCCGACAGCCATCGCGGCGGCCTGGCGGCGTGCGATCAGCGCCATCAGCCGCTCTGGCAGAGGGCTGCGGAATTCCATCGATGCGCCCGAGACCGGATGGCGGAACTTCAGCTCGCACGCATGCAGCGCGAGCCGCCGCGCAGGATCGGTTTTCGCGCCGTATTTGCGATCGCCGATGATCGGATGGCCGAGGGCCGCCAATTGAACGCGGATCTGGTTCTTGCGTCCGGTTTCCAGCGTAAGCTCGAGTAGCGATTTGTCGCCTTTTCCGCCAAGTACGCGGTAATGCGTGATTGCCAGCTCGCCTCCTTTATCGACGCGATGAACCATGAATGACTTGCTTTCCATAAGCTGGTCTTTGAGCGTGCCCTGCGCCTGCGCGGGCACACCCTCCACGATCGCTTGATATCTTTTGGTGGCGTTCTTCCAGTTCTGCTGAAGAACAGCCTGCGCCGATTCATTCCTTGCAAACAGCATGAGGCCGGAGGTCTCGCGGTCAAGCCGATGGACGATGAAGACCTGTTGCCGCGGCGTTTTCATCAGCGCCTTTAGATGCGTATTAAGGATCCGATACGCGGTCTTCTCCTTCTCGCGTTCCGAGCCCATCGAAAGCAGCCCCGGCGGTTTGTCGACCACGGCGACGGCATCATCCAGATGGACTATCCTCAGGCCCTGGCGCTCGAGCGCCGCCTCGCGCACTTGCTTCCGTACCGCAATGGTCACCACGTCGCCCGGCTCCAGCTCCGTATCATGCCGGACCATTGCTTTGCCCTGCACCGTAACCGCGCGGAACCGGAGAAGGTCCTTCGCCTGTTTGCGCGACAGTCCCAGCGGCAAACTGATCAGGTACCGCAGGAGCTCGCATCTGGATGCGGCTCGAAACCGCTGGTCCGCCGTCGTCATCGGGCTCGGCAAGATTGTTCCGGCTGGATTCTGACGCTGCGCAGCCGGCCTAGAAGGCCGCGCGCCCGGTCAATTCGCGGCCGATAATGAGGGTCAGGATTTCGTTGGTCGCATCCGGTACCGGCAGCATCCTGACGTCCCGATAAAGGCGTTCCAGACCGGTCTCCCGCGCGATACCCATAGCCCCGTGGACCTCCATCGCCAGGGAAATCGCACGCGCACACTCTGTCGTGGCGAACCGCTTCGCCATCGCCGCGGGGCCGTTGGCGCGCCCGCCGGCGTCCACTACCGACAGCGCGTGGTAGCAAAGCAGCCGCGCCGCATGCACGCCGGTGGCGATATCGGCCAGGCGCTCCTGAATCAGTTGTTTGCCGGCGATTGGTCCACCGAACTGGACGCGCACCCCAGCGTAGCGCAGGGCGGCGTCCAGGGCCTTTTGCGCCAGTTGCACGGCGATAAGCCCCACCAGTGGGCGGTTGACGTTCCAGGTGAGCGTCAGGATACGGGTGGCGTCGCCGCTTTCGCCCAGGGCGTTGGCGGCTGGCACCCGGCAATTCTCGAACAGAATCTCTCCCAAGTGCCCCTGGCGCAGCCCCAGCACCTCAATTTCGCGGCTCTCATACGGCGAATGAGCCCGCTCCACCACCACCCTGCGAAGCAGGTTGCCGCCCTTGGCGTCGCGGCCTGTGGAACAGGTTACCAACATCAGGTCGCTGACTGTCGAGTTGGTGATCCACAACTTGCGGCCATCGATCACAAACTCGCCGCCGCGTTCGACCGCCATAGTCCTGATCGCGCGAGGGTCCGACCCGCTGTCAGGTTCGGTGGTTGCGGTACAGCAGATTTTCCGCCCCGCAAGCGCGTCGGGCAGAAAGCGCTCGCGCTGCTCGGCATTGCTGCCAAAGTAGATACGGGCAATCGTCGCCTCGTGCGCCATCAGTGAGTTGGCGATCGCGGGTGGCAGTTGCTCGAAGATCAGGCCATAGTCGAGCATCCGCATTCCCGACCCGCCTGCCGCCGCCGGCAAGCGCGGTGCGGTCAGCCCTTCACGGGCGAATAGCGCATAAACTCGCAATAGCTCCGCTTTGGGCAGTGGCCGATCGGGGCTATGCGCACGCAGAATCGGCTCGATGTCGCGCTCGACCATCCGTCGGGCATTTTCCGCGTACAGTTTTTGTTCCTGGGTGAGCTGAAAGTCCATCGAATCTGCCTAGGGCATCACGAAGCCACCGTTTACGCTCAGCACTTGGCCGGTGATCCAGGCCGCCCGCTCGCTCGCGAGAAAGACAATCGCGGCGGCGATGTCGTCGGGCTCGCCCAGGCGCCCCGCTGGATACAGCTTGAGCACGCTTTTGATCCGGCGCGCGTAACGCTCCTCGCCCATCTGCGCGCGCATGTGCGCCTCGCGCTCTATCCGCAGCGGCGTATTGGTGGCGCCAGGCGAGACAACATTGAGGGTGACGCCGCGTCCGCCCACCTCCTGAGCTATCGACTTCACCAGCGCGATGACCCCGCCCTTGGCCGCCGCGTAGTAAGACAGCCGTGCCTGCCCCACGCGCCCAGCGTCCGAGGCCAGACAGATCACCCGGCCCCATCCACGATCGATCATGGCCGGCAGAATCTCGCGCAGGCACAACATCGGCCCCCGCAGGCATATTGACAACATCCGCTCCCAGTCGGCTGGCCCCGACTCCAGAAAAAGCTTGTCGTCGAGCACCGCAGCGCTGTTGACGAAGATATCGATAGGGCCGAGTCTGCGAACCGCCTCCGCGACCGCGGTCCGCACCTGCTCGGGCTGGGAGATATCGGCTTCAAGCCCCAGCGCATCACCCGCAGGTGCCAGCTCGCGGGCGGCTGCAACGGCGGCCGCCCCGTCGATATCGGCCAGCGCGACGCGCGCGCCATCTGCCGCAAGCATGCGCGCCGTGGCGAAACCGATTCCGCGGGCGCCGCCGGTGATCAGAACCGTCTTGTCTTTGAATTCACTGCCCATCGCAATCCTTGCACGCCAGCGTGCCTTGAAAGCGCCGCTTACCCTTCGCGGCGCAACCGGCGAAACCCAGGCCCGCGCTTGCCCACCGCCGCAACCTGAGAGATAGCCTCGCATACCGGTTGCGGGCGGAGGAATTGAGCCTGAGATGATGCCGATACGCGCCTGGCGATCTTTCGTAGCATGATGCCGCACGCAGGCGCGCTTGCCTCGCGCTGACTTGATCGCGGAACCTCTCGTGTGGTACCAGACCTTCGTTTCCTTGTAAAGATCATGTACTGCGGAGTGCAACAGCCGATACAGGCGCCGGCCGAAACTCGGTAGCCCCAGGCTCGGCCCGCCGGCTACAGCCTGAGCGATCTAATTCGCGCCCAAATTGGTTGGGCGAATCAGTTGGGCGAATCAATGGATTACCGAACAATACTTACCGGTCAGGATGGCTCTGCCTTTATAATCACCCTGAACAGGCCCGAGCGGCGCAACGCAGTGAGCCGTCAGATGATGGATGAGCTGATCATCGCGGCCCGCCAGGCCGCAGCCGAACCCGCGGCGCGCGCCGTGATCATTACCGGCGGCAAGGAGTATTTCTCGGCCGGCGCCGATCTGAACGATGCGCGGGCGGTCAAATCGCCGCCGGCCGCCATCGACTACTTTGGCCGCTGGCACCGCCTCAATGACACCCTCGAGAAGCTGGGCAAGCCGGTGATCGCCGCGATCGAAGGTTTCTGCATGACCGGCGGATGCGAGCTCGCGCTGGCATGCGACATCCGGGTCGCCGGGGAGGGCGCGAGTTTTGCCATCACCAGTTCCCGGATCGGAACCGTGGCGGGCGCGGGCGGCACCCAGCGACTGCCACGCATCGTAGGAATCGGCCACGCGCTCGAGCTGATGTTTTCCGCTGATACGATCGGGGCGGCGGAAGCCTACCGCATCGGACTAATCAATCGGCTGGTACCCGCGGGCACCGCGCTCGCGCAAGCACAAAAGATGGCCGCGGTTTACGAAAAGCGCGCGCCCCTGAGCCTGGCCTTGATCAAGCGGGCCGTGCGCCAGGGCGTGCAGATGGACCTGGCCTCCGGACTGGAGTTGGAAACCTTTTTAGTCACTGCCATCTATGGCACGGAAGACAAGCACGAGGGAATTTCGGCCTTCCTGGAAAAGCGCGAGGCTTCGTTCAAGGGGCGCTAGGCGATGCGTCCTTTAGCCCGGGACCGAATCTGAGCAAGCGCCGGGCAGGCGGGAAACGCCGGCCCGGCGCAGTTCGACGGAGAGCGGCAATGGCGAATGCGGAGAATGGCGCGCAGCTCATGCTGTCAGGGGTCAAGGTGCTCGACTTTACCCAGTACCTGGCCGGCCCGACGGTGACGCGGCTGATGGCCGAAATGGGCGCGGAGATCATCAAGATTGAAATCGCCCCCATGGGCGACCCCTCGCGGCTTCTGCCCACCATCAAGAACGGCCGCAGCGCCTACTTCGTGCAGCAGAACCGTGGCAAGAAGAGCCTGTGCCTCGATCTCGCGCAACCGCGCGCGGGCGAGATCATCAAGGAGCTGGCCGCCAAGGTCGACGTCGTGGTGGAAAACTTCGGCCCTGGCGTGATGCAGCGAAAGGGCTTCGAATACGAGGACCTGAAGAAGATCAACCCCCGGCTGATCATGGCTTCGATCTCGACCTTCGGCCGCAAGAGTCCGCTCTCGCACAAGACCGGCTTCGACATGATTGCGCAGGCATTTTCCGGGATGATGCACATGACCGGCGAGCCCGACGGTCCGCCGACTTTCGTGGGCATGGGCCTGGCCGACGTCGGCAGCGGCGTCCACGCGTTTGCCGCGATCGGCTATGCGCTGTTCCATCGCGAGCGCACGGGAATCGGCCAATACATCGATATCTCGATGATCGACGCTCTTTACCATGCCCACGATCTCAACGTGCAGACCTATACGATGACCAACGGCGAGTTCGTGCCCAAGCGCATGGGGCGGTTTCATAACCAGATATGTCCGGCCGGGGTCTACAAGCTGCCCCAGGGATGGACGTTCATTCTGGTTCTCGACCGCCAGTGGTCCAACATCGCGCGGGCGATGGGCCGGCCGGAACTGATCGACGACCCGCGCTTCAAAACCAGCGCCGACCGGGTCACCAATAGGGACCAATTGAATCCTATCGTGCAGGACTGGCTGCTCTCATTCAAAGACGATGAGGCGGCGCTGGCCGCGCTCGACGAATTCAGGATTCCGGCGGCTCCCGTGATGTCCATCGCCGACACTGTATCGCACCCCTATTTCAAGGAGCGCGGAATGGCGCGCAACGTGCCCGACCCGATTCTCGGAGAGGTAACGATACCGGGTTTTCCCCTAAAGTTCTCTGCCTATCCCGATCTGCCGCACCTCGAGGCGCCGCTACTGGGCCAGCATGGGTCCGAGATACTTGGCAGCCATCTAGGCTATTCGGCCGCCCAGGTCGAAGAACTTTTTCGCAGCGGCGTCATGCGCCGCGAGGATCGGTAAGCTACACCCAAAGCATCGCGTTGCGCCGTAACGCGCCGGTAGAGAATGGATACTCTAACGGGTTGGCCGAGTACGGATAGCGCTCAGCCGCCGCGCCGGGACAGTCCGCGCGGCGGCCGAGATTTTTGCTCAGACCCTGGAAAGTCGAAAAATCAGCTTGGAAGGGAGAGGTTTTCCGCAGGCACGACGGAGCTATCGGCGCTTGCTTGCACCTCACGCGGCAAAGCCAGCGCGACGCTGAGCCAAGCCATGAGCGGACCAAGCAGCAGCGCGGCGGTTGCGTATACCCAAGGGATAAACAGCGCCGGTATCGTGTGCGCCTGCGCCGCCAGCGCAACTCCCACGTAACAGGCGAAGCCGAAGAAGATTCCGGGAATCAGCGCAAACGCCGGAATCCGCCCTAGGTATAGCAGCGCAAGCGTCATCACGAAGACGATGGCGCTGTTGGGCAGCGCCACCGCGCCTGCGATTGGATCGATCGTAAAGGCCAGCGCGAAAAAGATCACGCCCGAGACGGTCCCGACGATCAGTGTCGGGAACAGCTTCCTGATGCCCTCCAGGTTCGGGGCCACCAGGAAGGCGCCTCCCCAAGTGACGTACGTCGCCCATATCGGCAGCTTGGCGAAGACGAAGAGCGGGATAGTGAGAGCTGCAAGGGCGGCGCAGACCCATTCCAGAGGAATGAGATTCTTGTGCATCGCGGAATCCTCTCCTCTCTCAATGATTCGCGGCTCAGCCCGCGTCATTCCGTGGGCGCGCCGCACAGCCCGGCGGCGGCGCCATCTTCGCGCATACCTACGCAGCTTCCCGGCTTGCGTCAAGTGCTGTCCGGCGCCGCACCACCCAATCGCATCGCCCCCGGCGATTCGAACGCGCAAGGACGCTCCGGTCGTTCGCGAGGCCTTGGAAGGGCGGGACGTGAAGTACGGCGCTTGCCCTTCCTCCCCGCCGTCGGGAGGCGCGGCGGCGCGCGTGCGGATTAGTTGGAGTGTGGCGCCCGACGTTCTTCGTAGATGACCGTGGCCGAAGCCGGAGAATCGGTTCGCGCTGCCATCGCTACCCTGCTGTGTTGCGGTCTTGTGGTTTCAGCCCTTGAGCGTGGCGGCGAGGTTCGCGCCCTCGCGCCGGCGAAAGGCCACCGCCACCCGCAGGCGCTCCAGATGCTGGTCGATTATCTTGCCGCCGAGCCTGATCCGATGCGCCTGGAAAAACTCGTGCACTTCGGCCTCGCGCTCGAGCAACCCAACGATCGCCTCGCACATCCGCGGCAGCGCCGCGTCGGGGAACTTGCGGATCATCTCCTCCCAGTGGGTCTTCACAAAGTCCCACGCCTCGTAGCGGCAGGTGCTGTTGAGCAGCAGCGCATGCATCAGGTAGGGCGCGTTCTGGGTGCGCACCTCGCCGCTCAGCGTCAGCTCCATCGTGGCGCGCAAAAGCTCGGCGCGATGGAAGCCGGCGAGTGAAAACAGGTAGCGCTGCTCCTCCTGCGGAGTCCGCGCAGACTTAAAGTTTTGCTTGAACTCATGGTAACGTGCCTGGTCGCCGGCGTGAGCCAGGACGTTGATCAGTGGCGGCACCAGGTCGCGGTCCACTGCGGCCGGGTCCTTGAGATAGCGCGCGTAGGTCTCGGCCGCGCGCCGCTGCACTTCGCCGTCGTCGCCGAGCGTGCCCAGCGCACCCCATAGCGTGCCGCGCAACTGGCGCATCAGTTCGTCCTCGCCGGGACGCGCATCCCATCCCAGGCGCGCCGCCGCGGCCCCCACGATCTCGCGCACCGCGGCGGCCAGCGCCGGACGCTCGGCGTCGTTGACGATCATGTCGAGATAGCCGAGCGGCGAGAGCATCGCGCGCCACACGTTGAGATCGGTCTCGCCGTGCATCGCGTGCAGCATCGCGAGGACTTCCTTAAGCGGCATCATCCCAGCCACCGTCGCGGCCCATGAATCGCTAACCAGTCCATAGCGTTCCACCGCTTTGAGCTCGCCCAGGTTGCGGCGCAGGGCCGCGAGCGAATCCGGCGCGTAGCGCACCCGGTAAAACCCGTGGCCGCCCTCGTTGAGCAGCGCCCATTCCACGCGCCCGCCCAAATCGAGCGTCGCCTCGCGGCCGTCGAGCAGCAGCTTGTGCGTCGCAACGCCCTTGTCGGTTTTCGCCCGCACCAGCACCGGCACCTGCCAAAGTTGATCCGATCCGGCGGCGCCTTCGGGAAGATAGAAAAACCGGCGCTGGCGCACGGCCAGCGAGCAGCCGTCGGCTGCCACCGCCGCTTCGACGATCGGAAAGCCGGGCTGAAAAATCCACGAGTCCATCAGCTTGCGCACCGGCTCGCCCGAGGCCCGCTCCAGCGCGTCCCACAGGTCGCCGGTCTCGGCGTTGGCGTACTGATGCTTGCGCAGGTAGGCGGCGATGCCTTTGCGGAAGCGCTCCGCGCCCAGGTACTGCTCGAGCATCCTGAGCACCGAGGCGCCCTTCTCGTAGGTCAACACGTCGAACATCGAACGCGCGTCCTCGGGGCTCAGTACGGTGTATTCGATCGGCCGGGTGCTGCCCAGCGCGTCGATCGCCATCGCCGCCGTGCGCGAGGCCGAAAAGCTCTCCCAGCGCTTCCAATGGGGTTTCCAGGCGTCGACCGCGAGCATCTCCATGAAGGTGGCGAAGGCCTCGTTGAGCCAGATGCCGTTCCACCACTTCATCGTGACCAGGTCGCCGAACCACATGTGGGCGTTCTCATGCGCCACGACGTCGGCCACCCGCTCGAGTTCGGCGCGCGAGGCGGCGTGCTCGTCGATCAGCAGCGCGGTCTCGCGGAAAGTGATCGCGCCCAGGTTCTCCATCGCGCCCGAGGCGAAGTCGGGAATCGCGATCAGGTCGAGCTTGTCGCCCGGGTAGGGCAGCTCGTAGTAGTTGGCGAACCACTTGAGCGAGAAAGCGCCGATCTCGCGCGCCCACGCGGTCAGCGCCCGCTTGCCCGGCACGTGCGCGACGCACAGCGCGGTGCCGGCGTCGGCCGGCTCGGTCGCCTCGAACTCGCCCACGATGAAGGCGAGCAGGTAGGTCGACATCTTGATCGTCTCCTTGAAGACGATCTCTTTTTTGCCGCCGCCCAGCCCGCGCTCGCTGGCGGCGCCGGCGTTGGAAAAAGCGCTCAGGTTTTCATCGATCACCAGGCGCACTTTGAAGCGCGCCTTCAGCGCCGGCTCGTCCCAACAGGGAATCGCGCGGCGCGCGTCGGTCGCCTCGAACTGCGTGCTGGCGACCAGATGGGTGTTGCCCTGCGCGTCCTTGTAAGTGCTGCGATAGAAGCCATGCAGCTTGTCGTTGAGGACGCCGCGAAAGGCGATGCGCAGCGTCCATTCGCCGGGCTCCAGCTCGCGCTCGAAGCGCAGGCGGGCGCGTTCGAGCGCGGGCTCCAACTCGGCCTTGCCGGCGACGGTAACGCCGCCGCGCTCGGCGCTCACGCGGTCGATCTCGAGTTCGAGCGCGTTGAGTACGACCTCGGCGGCCGCGCTGACGATCCGTACCGCGACGTTCTCTTCGCCCGCGAAGGTGAAGGCGCGAAGATCCGGAGCCAGGCTTATTTCATAGCGCTCCGGCACCACGTTCGGCGGAAGCCGGTATTCGGAAGCCTGGTCGGCGGCAAGCGGAGCACTTTCCTGATCTATCATTGGAAATAGCCTTTTCTGGGAATAGCCTTCCTGAGGTTTGGACTTGCTGGTTGGCGAGCCGGGGCTGCGCCGCCCCGCGTCCCGCATAGACTACCGCGCCGCGCGGCAGCGGCCAATCGCGCGCGACCGTCCGCCAGGCCGCGGAAGCCACGGCGCGGCCCGTGGCTAAGGAGCGCCGTGCGCCGCAGGCGCCGCCCCGGCGCCGGTGCGGGCGAGTTCGGCAAAATTCGTGAGCCGCGCGCCCGCCCCTTTAAGCGCGACCGGCAACAGCGGGCTGGTCAGGATTTCGACTTCGCGCTGCGCCGCCGGCGGCGGCGGAATGCCGCCCGCGTCGGCCGCCGGATGGGCGTAAATCTCGGTCAGCCCGGGGCGCAGCCGCGCGATCACGCCCAGCATGTAGTGCTCGCTCAAGTTGCCGCTCTGATGGAGCCCGAAGAGCCAATCGGTGGATTTGATTCCCCGCGCGGCCATTTTCCGGCGTGCGCGCCTGGAAAGCGCACGGAAGATGGCCGCCTCGACCAGTTTGCGCGGCGCGTTGTCGCGCGCCAGCGCCAGGGTCGTCAGCACCGGCTCGCGCGGCAGCCGGATATAGGGTACGCGGTATTCCGAGGCCAGGTCGAGCAGGATGTCGTTGATCACCGGATGGACGTGGAAGTTCAGATGGCCGTCGATATGGTTGAGATAGCCGACCAGCTCGAGGTGCAGATCGATCTGCGCGCGGCATTCGTCGGCGAGCCTGGCGCGCAGGCCGCGGTTGAAAAAATAGCGCAGCCCGCCCAGCACCGGGTTTTCGGCGAAACGGCCGGCCGCATCGACCAGGCCGCCCAGCCGCGCGGGCTCAAGCACGCTTTGCCCCTTGCAGACGACCAGATGAAGGCCGACGTCGAGGCCGGGGCATTCGCGCGCCGCCGCCGCCGCCGCGTCGCGCGCCGGTGTCGCCACCATCAGGCTCGCGCCGCGCAACACGCCCTCGCGATGAGCCCGCAGGATGCCGGCGTTGACCTCGGCGGAAGCGCCAAAATCGTCGGCGGTGAAGATGACGGACTTCGACTTCGTCATCGACTCAAGCATACGCGCGCAATCCGCCGCGCTTGTGCCACAATGCTATTGACGCGCGCCGCCACTGGCGCAATTTTGCTAGCAACCGCGGCGCGGCTCAAGCTGAAACCCTGGTGATCCTGATCTTTTACGCATTCGCGCGCGAGGCCGCCGCTTTCAAGCGCCGGCTTGAGGGCCGCAGCGCGCTCGGAATCGACGGGCTGCGAGGCTTTCGCGCCCGGCTCGGCGCCACGGAAATCGCCGGCGTCGCGACCGGGCTCGGGACGCGCCGCGCGGCCGAGACCACGCGCCGGGCGCTGCAATCGTTGGCGCCGGTGGACCTCGTGATCGCAACCGGGCTCGCCGGAGCGCTCAGCGAAGAGCTGCAACCCGGCGATTTGGTGCTCGCCGATCGCTTGATTCTTGACCGCGAGCGCCCCGGCCTTGCGCCAGCAATGATTGCGATTGCTCCCGCCGATCTCGCCCGCTTCACGGCCGCGCTGCGGGCGCAGCGGATAAAGTTCGCAACCGGGGCGATCCTGACCGCCGCGCAAATTCTCAACGATGGCGGCGCCAAGCGCGGCGCGCGCGCCCGGACCGGCGCGCTCGCGGTCGACATGGAAAGCGCCGCCGTGGCCGCCGAGGCGCATCGATGCGGACTGCGCTTCGCCTGCGTGCGCGCGGTGCTCGACACGGTCGATGAGGAGATCGTGGGGGCGGAACTGGCGGGGCCCGACGGCGAGGTGCGGCCGCTGGCGGCCGCGGGCTTCGTGCTGCGCAATCCGGCGGCAGCCATCGGGCTGGCGCGGATGATGCGCAGCCTCAATCGCGCGGCGGCGGCGCTGGCCGCCGCGCTGGAGGCGCTGAGCCGCGCCAGCGGCTGACGCTGGCGCGCCGTTACGCGGCGCCCCGGCGCCTGGCCGCCCGTACCGGCGGCGCACCGGTCCACAGCGCAAGTGATCGCTCGTAGGGAAAGTCCTCCAGATGGCGCTCCACGGCGGCGCCGTCGCCCCAGCATTCGGCGCGGCTCACGATATGGAGCCCCAGCGCCAGCAGCGGCAGGAAGATGAAAATTCCCGCCCACGCGATTTCGGCCGCCCCGATGCGGAACAGCATTACGAGGCCAAAGCCGACAATTCCGGCGTACAGCCCCGGCCCCCAAAGCGCCCGCGCGGGCGCCGCCGGCGCCGCGCCCAGCGGCTTGCCGCCAGCGCGATTGAGCCGGCGGTCCAGCCACTGAAAGATCGCCACGGTTACCGCCGCGACGAAATACCATCCGAGATAGTTGCTGATCGGCACGCCGAAATGCGGACCCGGCGGGTCGTACCAGAAAATTCTGCCCAGAAACCAGCGCGCGCCGCGCACGCTCAGCGGATCGACCACCATGTCGACCATCACCATGAACAGCGCGGCCATCAGCCATACCCGCGGCGCGCCTCTTAGCTCCCACGTATCCAGCGTCCGCACGTCCCATCCGCGCCGGTAAAGCGGCGCGCTCAGCAGCAGCGCGACGGTGTAGCTCGCAAACGACAGAAAGGTGAACGAGAGCGAGTCCATGAACGGCACGCCGGCGATCCAGATTTCGCGGCCGCGCGTCGCCTGGATGTAATGGTAGAGCCCGAACGGAAAGCCGTTGTGCACCGAACTCCATTCGCAGGCCCACGCCACCGCATAGGTCAGCACCGTGAACAGCGCCGTAGTGCGCAAGCCGAAGTTGACGATGGCGATTATCAGGTAGCAGCCCAGGAACACGAACACATAGGGCCGCAGGGCGATTGTCGAGAGCAACAGATGCATCGCCGCCGCCGCTTCCGCCTCAGGCCGCAGGAGAATGCCGCTGGCCGTGCGGAGTTGGCCGCACGGCGCCGATCGAACGGAAGAACTCGATCGCGCGCGCCAGCGCACCGTCGATCGGACGCGGAGAGTATCCCAGCGCCGCGCGGGCCTTGGCGGAATCGAAAAACATTTTCTTGCGCGCCATCCGCACCTCGGTCAGGCTCGCGCGCGGCGCGCGGCGGGTAATCGTGCGCGCGATCGCCTCGGCGCCCAGCGCGAAGGTCCAGGCGACCGCGTACGGAACGCGAATCCTGGGCGCGCCCAGGCCTGACAGCGCGGCCAGCCGGCCGAGCATCTGCTCCAGCGTCAGGTTCTCGCCGCCCAGGATGTATTTCTCGCCGACCACGCCGCGCTCGGCGGCCAGCAGATGGCCCGCCGCCGCGTCTTCGACGTCGACCAGGTTGAGTCCGGTGTCCATGAAGGCCGGCATCCGGCGGTTCAAAAAATCGACAATTATACGGCCGGTCGGCGTCGGCTTGTAATCGTGCGGGCCAATCGGCGTGGACGGATTGACGATCACCACCGGCAGGCCTTCGCGCGCCGCCTTGAGCGCCTCCTGCTCAGCGAGGAATTTAGATCGTTTGTAGGGACCCACCATGTCGCCGAGCGCAACCGGCGTGTCCTCGCGCCCGGATTCGCCGTGCGGGATGCCGAGCGCGCCGACCGTGCTGGTATGGACTATTCGGCGGACCCTGGCGCGGCGCGCCGCGGCCAGCACGTTCCTGGTACCCTCGACATTGGCCGCATACATCGGCGCGGGATCGAGCACCCACAGCCGGTAGTCGGCGGCCACGTGGTAGACCTCGGCGCATCCGCGCGCCGCCTGCTCCACCGCTTCAGCATCGCGCAGGTCGCCCCACGCAAACTCGCAGGGCAAACCCTTAAGCGCGCGGAGATCGGCGCCCTTGCGCACCAGCGCGCGCACCGCGTCTCCCCGCGCCAGCAAGGCGCGCACCACATGGCTGCCGACGAAGCCGTTAGCGCCCGTTACCAGTGCGGTTCGCTCAGCCATTGGCCTCAGGCCCGCTTGGCCCAATCGCCGGCGCGCGCGGCAACGGCGGCGGCCGCCGCATGCCCCGACGCGACGGCGCTCTCGATCGTCGCCGGCAGGCCGGTCTGAATCCAGTCGCCGGCCAGGAAAAAGTTTGAGATTGGCGTCGCCAGGCTTGGCCGCAAGCGGTCGCACTCGGGCGACGGCGCCATCGTGGCCTGCTTCTCCTTGAGCACCAGCGCCTTGAGCAGGCGGGCGCCGCGCGACGCCGGGATCATCGCATTCAAATCGCCGGTGACGAGATCGAGCAACTCTTCGTTGCCCGCGTCAACCAGCTTGCGCGCGCCGCTGATGACGAAGCTCAAATAGCCGTTGGCGCGCTCTCCATGCTCGGCAAAGATGCGGCGCTTGTTGAAGAGCCATTGCGTGGCCGTGCCGACGAAGCCGACGAAGACGGCATCGGTGATTTCGCGGTCGAACCAGGCATGGACGCAGATAATCGGCGACGAAGTGATCTCGCCCAGATGCGCGAAGAACGGATCGGCGCCGGCCCCTTCGGGCAGCAGGCGCACGAGCTGCGCGGGCGGCACGGCGGCGATAAAATTGGCGGCCTGCAAGCGCCGCCCATCGCGCAGCCGCACGCCGCTAACCGTCCCCGGCGCGGCGAACTCCAGCGTCTCGACCGCGGCGTGCGTCTCGACCAGGCCGCCACCGGCCTCGATGATCCGCACCGAGCCGGGGCAGTAGAGATCGCTCAGCCCGACCCTGGCGTAGACGAAGGCGGAGTCGGAGCGGCGCGCGAAAAACGCGCGCTTGAAGACCCCGGCCAGCAGCGCCGCGGAGGCAAGTTCAGGGTCCTCGTTGAGCGTCGCAATCGCCAGCGGATACCAGAAGCATCGCCGCGCCCGCTCGCCCTGCCCCAGCACCTCCATCAGCGCCGCCACCGTGGCCTGGCTCAACCGCGCGCGGTCGTAGCGATGCATCCGCAGCATCCTGAGCCCCGCCCTCATCGCGCTCAGCCGTTCACGGAGCGTCAGCAGCCGGTAGCGCATCAGGGCGGCGGCCATGTGCAGCGGACCCGGCAGGCGCGCGGTTTTGAGCATACCGGCGCGCCCGCCGCGTTCGACCATCGCGATCGCGAGGTTGCGCTGAAACACCAACTGGCCGCGCGCGCCGATACCATCGAGAAACTTGAGCGTCTCGGCGTAGCATCCCATCAGCACGTGCTGGCCGTTGTCGACGAAGTCGCCGCTCTCGGTGTCGGCGAACGAATAGGCGCGGCCGCCCAGGGCCGGCTTGCGCTCGAGCACGGCCACGCGAAAGCCCCGCTTGGCAAGCGCCACGGCGGCGCTCAGCCCGGCGAAGCCGCCGCCGATCACGACCACGTCGCGCGGCTCGACCATCTAGGCCTGGCTCCTGGCGCGCAGCCGCGTGCCGGCCCACGTGCGGCCGACCAGGTAGAGCTTGCGCGGGGTCGAGAGCCGATAGCGCCGCCCGATCACGCCGCAGCCCTGGCTCGCGATTCGCTCGAGCAGCGCTTGGTAAATGGAGCGCATCGCTTCCGCACAGACCATCGCGGCGCGGTCCTCGGCGGGCAACGCCTGTTCGGCTTGCGCGTAGAACGAGCGCGCGCGCTCGACCTCGAACGCCAGCAGGCGGCGCAGCTCGAGGGTGTCGATGCCGCGCAGGATCTCGTCCTCGCGCACGCCGAAGCGGGCGAGGTCCTCCAGCGGCAGATAGATCCGGCCGCGGCCGGCGTCCTCGCTTACGTCGCGGATAATGTTGGTTAGCTGGAACGCGATGCCGAGGTGCTCGGCGTACTGGCGGGCGCGCGGGTTGCGGTAGCCGAAAATTTCGATGCAGACCAGGCCGACCGCCGAGGCGACGCGGTGGCAGTACAGCCGCAACTCCTCGAAGCTCGCGTAGCGCGTGCGTCCAAGGTCCATCTCGACGCCATCGATTATCTCCTCGAAGTAGCGGCGCGGGATCGCGAAGCGGCGCACGTTATGGGCGAGCGCGCGGGAAATCGGATGGGCCGGCGTGCCGTTGAAAATGCGCTCGAGCTCCTCGCGCCAGCGCGCGAGCAGTTCGGCGGGATGGCCCACCGACTGGTCGTCGGCGATATCGTCGACAAAGCGGCAAAACGCGTAGACCGAGTACAGCGCCTGGCGGCGCGCGGCCGGCAGCAGCATGAAGGCATAGTAGAAATTGGACGAGGAGCGGCGCGTGATCGACGCGCAATGCGCATAATCCTCCTCCAGCGCCGCCGCCGCTCCGGGCATCGCCGCCGCCGCGATGCGCTCAGGTTTCAAGCCGCCCCCGCAGCGCCCGCCATCCCAGGCGCAGGTAGTCCAGCTTGCCAAGCGCGGGCCGCTGCCGAAACACGTCATAGCCGGCGCGTTCGATGGCGTTCAGGATCGCCAGCCCTCCGCCCGCGAACATCATGATGTCGCGGCCGAGCCGCCGGTCGACCATCCGGGCGAGCGCCGCGCCCGCCACCAGCAATTCGCGTGCGCCGGCGGCCTCATGCCGCATCAGTGCGATGAAGCTCGAGTTGGTGTGATGCAGGCGCAGCTCATCGAGGCTCACGCCGAACCGCGCCAGGTCCTGGCGCGGCAGATAGACGCGCCCCTTGTCGAGGTCGATGGCGATGTCCTGCCAAAAGTTGGCGAGTTGAAGCCCGCTGCACACCTTGTCGGCGAGCTGCTGGCGTTCGGCGTCGCCGTAGCCAAACAGATAGAGCACCAGCCGACCGACGGGATTGGCCGAGTAGCGCGAGTACTCGAGCAGGTCGCCAATGGTCTCGAAGCCGCGGAACTCGAGGTCGGAGCGAAACGCCTTGAGCAGGTCGGCAAACGGCTGGCGGGGAATAGCGAAGCGGCGGGCGGTGTCGGCCAGCGCGACAAACACCGGATGGCGCGGCGCGCCGGCGTAAGCCAAATCGAGTTCACGCTCCCATTCATCGAGCTTGGCGGGGTCGTGCTCCTCGTCGGCGAAGTCGTCGGCCATGCGCGCGTATGCGTAAATCGCATGCATGTGCTTGCGCATCGCGCGCGGCATCAGCCACGACGCGATGGTGAAATTTTCGTAATGCGTCCGCGCCAGGCGCGAGCAGAAATCGTAGGCTTCGGCGAGTGCGGCGGCGCCCCTGGGTTCGGCCACCGGCGCAGGGGTGGCGCGCGCGCCGGGCGCACAGGCGGAACTGCGGTTGGCACCCCCGGCGTCCACGTCAGAGGCTCGCGGCAGGCGCCTGTCCGATAAGCTCCTGCGCCTGGGCGCGGGCCCATCCATCGACCTCGTAGAGATCCTCCAACGTGCGCGCGGGGCTGTTCTTATGGCGCGTCATCACGGTCTCGATATGGCGCGGGATGTCGGCGAAGCGCGCCCGCCCGCCCAGGAAGGCCGCGACCAATTCCTCATTGGCGGCGTTGAGGCAGGCCGCCATCGTGCCACCCGCCTCGAGCGCCTGGTAGGCGAGCCGCAAGCATGGAAAACGCGCCAGATCCGGGTCTTCGAAAGTCAGGCTGCCGCGCTCGGCGAGCGAGAGCGATTTGAGATGGTCGAGCGGCAGACGGTCGGGAAAGGCGAGCGCGTAAGCGACCGGAATCGCCATGTCCGGCTCGGCCATCTCGGCGATCACCGAGCCGTCGATCATCTCGACCATCGAATGGATGACGCTTTGCGGATGAATGACGACGGCGATGCGCGCGGCGGGGAGATCGAACAGCCAGTGCGCCTCGATTACTTCGAGCCCCTTGTTCATCAAGGTCGCGGAATCGATCGTGATCTTGTGGCCCATCCGCCAGGTTGGATGATTGAGCGCCTCGGCCACCGTTACTGACGCGAAGCGCGCGGACGGGAGGCGGAGAAACGGACCGCCTGAAGCGGTCAAAATGATGCGCTTGAGCGAGGCCCGGCCGCGTCCCTCCAGGCATTGGAAAATCGCGTTGTGTTCGCTGTCCACCGGCAGCAGCCGCACGCCGCGCGCGCCCACCGCGCGCGTCATCAGCTCGCCCGCGATCACCAGCACTTCCTTGTTGGCGAAGGCGATGTCTTTGCCGGCCGCGATCGCGGCCAGCGTCGGACCGAGTCCGCGCGCGCCGACCAGGGCCGAAACGACGATCGTGGCCGCGGGATGAGTCGCGGCGGCGACCGCGCCCTCGCGCCCGTGATGGATTTCGGTCCCGCACGACGGGCCCAGCCGGCGCTCAAGTTCGCCCGCCAGTTCGGCGGTGGCGACCGAGACCAGTTCCGGACGGTGGCGCTCGACCTGGCGGACCAGGAGATCGAGATTGCGCCCGGCCGCCATCGCCACCACGCGGAAACGGTCGCGAAAGCGCTCCACCACGTCGAGCGTGGTGACGCCGACCGAGCCCGTGGAGCCGAGAATTGTGATCGACTTCACGTCTGCCTCTTGGGACTCAGCGCGCGGCGCGTTCCGCCATCCGTTTGCTCAGGCGCCCCAGCGCCAGCAGCGGAAAGTAGTGCGCGTAGAGATGGTAGCTCAGGTAGAAATGGTTGGGAAAGCCGGTGCCGGTGAACTCGGTCTCCTCCCAGTCGCCGCTCTCGCGCTGGCGCTCCACGAGCCATTGCATGCCGCGCATCAGGTGCGGACCGATGCCGTTCTCGCCGGCCAGCAGCCCGATCATCGCCCACGCGGTTTGCGATGGCGTGCTGGTGCCGCGGCCGCGCCAAGCCGGGTCCTTGTCGCTCAGGCAACTCTCGCCCCATCCACCGTCTTCGTTCTGCTTGGACTTGAGCCACTCCACCGCGCGTTTGATCCACGGCTCGCCCGGGTCAACGCCGATCGCGCGCAGTCCGGAGAGCGCCGTGCCGGTGCCGTAAATATAGTTGACGCCCCAGCGCCCCCACCACGAGCCGTCGTCCTCCTGCTCGCGCTTGAGCCATGCGATCGCGCGGCGGGCGACCGGGTGGTCGGCGCGGTAGCCCACCGCCGCCATCATCTCGAGCACGCGGCCGGTCAAATCGGGGCAGGTCGGATCGGTGGCCGACTCGGTGTCGGCGGCGAAGGTCGCGTAGTTGAACCAGGTCGCCTTGTTGTCGACGTCGAAGGCGGCGAAGCCGCCGTCCTTCGACTGCATGCCCATCACCCAGTTGGCGCCGCGGCTGATCGCGCGCTCGCGGGCGTCGGCATCGTCGGCGGCGGAATCGGCCAGCACTATGAGGATGGCCGCCGCGTCGTCGACGTCGGGATACCAATCATTGAAGAACTGGAAGGCCCATCCGCCGGGCTCCAGATGGGGCCGTTTAATCGACCAGTCGCCGCGCTTGAAGATCTGGTGATCGATGAGCCACTTCGAGGCGTCGCGCAGCGCGGGATGCCCGGCCGGAAGGCCTGAATCGATCAGCCCCTTGGCGGCGAGCGCGGTGTCCCAGTTGGGCGAAACGCAGGGCTGGAAAAGGATCGAGTCGCCGCGGTCCCAGATAAGCTCGCGGGTCGCCTCGAGCGCCTTTTTGATCACCGGATGGTCGTTGCGGTAGCCGAGCCCCTTGAGCGCCATCGCGCTGAGCAGATAGCAGGGCTGGATTCCGCCCCACGATCCGTTGGCGTCCTGATGGTCGAGCAGCCAGCGCTCGGCGCGCGCCACGGCGTCCCTGCGCAGGCCTTTCAAGTGATGGCGGTCGTAAAGGCGCAGGAGCTGGTCAGCCAGGTTGAAAAATTGGCGCGGCGACCACCAATGCGCCGGCCGCGGCAGCTCGAACTTGGTGAAATGCGGCGGCTGGATGTAAAGCTCGAGCACGCCCTCGCGCCAGTCGATCTCGACTACCGGCCGCCCCGCCCGCAGCAGCATCAGCGCGACCAGCGTGGCGCGCGCCCATGAAGAAAGCTCGTAGATATTAACCGGGAGCCAGTCGGGGGTGAGAATCCATTCCACCGGCAGCGCGGTAGTGCAATCCCACGGCACCTGGTTCATCGCCGCGAGGTAAAAGCGGGCGAGCGTGCCGGAGCGGGCGATTCCGCCCCGCGCGAGAATCCAGCGCCGCGCCTGCATCATCTGCTCGTCGCCGGCGCGCAGTCCGGCCAGCTTGAGCGCGAAATAGGCCTCGATCGAGGTCGAGAGATCGCCCTCGCCGCCGGGAAACAGGTTCCAACTGCCGTCGGGCTGCTGGATCTCGAGCAAGTGGCGCCGCAGCTTGGCCTCCGTGGCGGGGTCACTGACGCCCATGAAGCGGTTGAAGATGATGAACTCGGCGTTCATCTCGGCGTTGGCCTCGAGCGCCGCCTGCCAGTAGCCCTCGGGATGCTGCAGCGCCAGCAAGGCGCGCTGGGCATGGTCGATGGTGGACCGCAGCTTGTCGGCGGATTCATCGTGCGGGGCAGGCGCGACGAAGGTCCGCTCCGGGGCTCCGCCGTTGGCGCTTTCGATAGCTTCACTCATAAGATTCGAGATTCCTGCTGGTTATAGATCGGAGCGCTGGACTCGGATTCCCCAACCCCCGCCCCGCTTCGCGCCACCGCCTAGGGCACGATCGCGCACTTCAGCACCGTACCGCGCTCGAGCATCTCAAACACCCCGGCGATATCCGCCAGCGGACGATGCGCATTGATGATGCGGCCGGCACCGAGGTGGCCATCCGCGAGCAGCCGGTGGGCGCGGCGCACGTCGCGCGGGCGAAAATGAAACGGGGCGATCAGCGTAAGATTGTCGTAATGCATGCGGCGCGTGTCGATGTCCAACGTGGTCCCGGCGGCACAGCCGCCGAAAAACACCACCCGGCCGCCGCGCCGCACACGCGCGAACGCGTCGCGCCATCCCGCCACCTGCCCGGTGCATTCGATCACCAGGTCGGGCCCGAAGCCATCGTTGAGCCGCGCGACTTCGGCCGCCGGATCGCCCGCGGCGGCGTCGATCACGTGATCGGCGCCGAGCCGCTCCGCCCATTGCAGCCGATCGGCGCCGCGTCCCGCGACCGCGACCTCGCGCACGCCGGCCGCGCGCAGCGCCAGCATGTGGAGCAGGCCGAAGGCGCCCGCGCCAATTATCAGCACGCTCTCCGCCGACGCGGGCCGCGCCAGCGCCTGCGCATGGATCACGCAGGAAAGCGGCTCGAGCAGCGCCGCCTCTTCGAAAGAAAGCGCGGCGGGCTTGCGAAAGGCGTTGCAGGCGACGACCCGGGCGGGCAGCAGCAGAAAATCCGCGTACGCGCCCATGACCATTTTCTCCATCGCCTGCGGGCACAGATTTTCCTGCCCGCGGCGGCAATGGAAGCACGCTCCGCAAGGCGCGGTCGGCGCCGCCATCAACTCGTCGCCGGGCTTGAACTGGGTTACGCCTTCGCCAATTTCGACCACCACGCCCGCGAACTCGTGCCCGAAGGGCGTGGGCAGACGCCACATCGGATGGCCGCGGCAATAGGTCTTGAGATCGGTGCCGCAGCTCAGCGCGCATTTGACCTGGAGCAGCAGCTCGCCGGGGCCTGGACGCGGCGGGCTGAAGCCGCACAGCCGCAGATCGCCCGGCGCGAACAGCACGGCCTGGCGCGCACGAGCCCGCCCCGGCGCGACCGATCCGCAAACCGCTTCGGCGCCGATTGGCTTCACAGCCTGCGCTCCACGGCGAAGCTCGCGAGCGACCGCAGCGGTTCGGCGCGCTGGTCGAAACTGTCGAGCGCCTGGTGCGCGCGGCGCTCCAGCTCGCGCGCGAACCGCCATGACTGGTCCAGCCCGATCAACCGGGGATAGGTGTTCTTGCCGTGCGCGAGGTCCTTGCCGGTGCGCTTGCCCATCTGTTCGGTCGAGGCCTCGACGTCGAGAATATCGTCGATCACCTGGAAGGCGAGCCCGAGCGCGCGCGCGTAGGCCTCGAGCGCCTCGAGCTGGGCTTCGCCGGCGCCGCCCAGGCGCGCGCCGCCGCGCACGGCGAGATCG
>JAKAVN010000162.1 GCA_021827495.1 Deltaproteobacteria bacterium
CCCAGGCCTGCGGCATGCGCCAAAGGCAGAGGACCGGCTTGCGGGTTTTTGGTGCGTTGGAGGTTGCCCGGTCCGCCGGCCTCGGTGGCGCGGGCGGCCCTGCCCGCGCGAGGCACGGGCGGGCAGGGCCGCCCGCCCCACTAAGATTTATTTTCGTTTCAGGGCTAACTCCCTCCCTCGCGCAGCCGAAAAGATCGCCAACGAGCCGAGAGGTCAATCACCCTATTCCGTAAAGCTGCTTAGCTTCGGCGCGGAGTTCGCGGCGAAAATCCGGATGGGCAACGGCGATCATTTCGTCCACGCGCCGGCGCAGGGTTTTGCCGGTAAGCCGCGCGATACCTTGCTCGGTCCCGACCGCATCGACGAACGTTCGATGGACCGTCACGGTGGCGCCGGCCGGATGCGCGGCCACGATGCGTGAGTGCCGGATGTCGCCCACAAGCTGGGATGAGGGCAGCACGGTGATCGAAGCGTGGTTGGTGATCGACGCGGCCGCGGCGAAAACGATCTGCCCGCCGGGGCCGCTGAAGATCTGCGGCCCCATCGCCTCCGCACAGACGTTTCCGGTGATGTCAACCGCGAGCGCGTTGTTGATCGCCACAAGGTTATCGAGCTTCATCAGCAAGGTTATGTCATCGGTGTGGGTGAAGTCGTAGAGTTCGATGTCGGGGTGGCCGTCGATCTCCGCCAGCTCCTCCGCCGGCATTTGTACCAGCGCAGTTGCCACGGTTTTGCCCGGGTGAACGTTCTTGTATGTGTTCGTGACTACTCGCTGCTTCATGAGCTCGAGCACGCCGCCGGGCAGAATCTCGGTGTGAATCCCGAGATCGTGCCGGCCTGAAAGAAAGAGCGGCAACGCGGCCGAAACGTCACCCACGCCCATCTGTAATGTCGCGCGGTCCGCCACCAGCTCCGCGCCGACCAACGTGCAGATGACCTGTGCGGCGAGCGCCGTCTCCTCCGAGCGCGGCATTATCGGCGGCGCAATTGCCGGCCCGGCCTCCGCCACGCGCTCGAAGCGCGAGATATGGATCCGGTTGTCGCCTCCCGTGCGGATGAACTCGGGGTGGACCTCCCCGATGAGGGTTTTGGCGCGCGCCGCGGCGCTCGGCGAAAACCAGACCGACCCGCCGAACGAGCAAAACCCTTGCTCATCGGGCGGCGAGATAGGAAGCATCGCCACCTCAAAATCCAGACCCGCCGGAAGTCTTCCGTCGCGGTAGTGGCCGACCGGAAGATAGTCGATCTGCCCGGCGCGAACCGCCGCCCGGTCGCGCGGCCCGACGAACGCGGTCGTCACTTTGAAATGCTGCAGCAGCTCAGGCTTGTCCCATGAGAAGGGCGAGAGGAAGGTTAACACCTCTACGTCGTGAAGTTCCCGAAAGCGGGATGCAAGCGCGGTACAAAGCGTTGCCGGCACCGACATCCAGCCTCCGACCCAGACTCTGGCGCCATTCTTGATCGCCGAGACCGCCTCTTGCGGAGTCCCCAGTTTGGAACCTAGTTTTTCGCGCCAATTGGCGGCGTTCGAAGCCATCGCCTTCCCCCCTTACTGTGGCATTCCCGGCGCGAGCTGCCGCCTGCCGGTGTTCTTGGGCATTGCGCCGAGCGCATTGAAGCCAGGCTGATTTTCGTTGTTGAGCGAACTTTTTTTGCGCTGCCTTCTCGCTTATTGTACTGTTCGCTTAAGCCGCCCGTAAGAGGCACAACCTGACCGTCTTTATGGAGCGAGGTTCTATTGCTATGGCGCCGCGAGCCCTCGCGCAAGCGGCTTTTGCAGTTTCGTGACGAGGAGTCAGCGCTCATGAGGCTTATCACGGCGCAGGTGCTGGTGGCATGGCTGGCGCTGGCGGCGGTCGCCGCGCTCTACGGCAGCGCGCTGTTCGTCCTGCTCGTCTGCGCGCCGGCGCCCGCGGGCCCCGGCCAGGCGGAGGCGCGCCGCGCGCTGGCGAGGCTTTGGCGCGTGCTCACGGTCTTGGCCGTAGTGCTGGTACCCATCGGATTTTTGGCTGCGACATCGGCCACCTCCGGGACCTCGCTCGGCGAAGCGCTGGGGCTGATCGCCGCGACCGTGCGCGACAGCCGCGCGGGCCGGCTCTGGTGCGCTCGGGTGGTGCTGACCCTGGCGCTTTTCTCCGCGGCTTGGATGCCGTGGGAGTCGCGCCTGCGCGACGGCGCGATCGTCGTGCTGGGCGCCTTATGGCTCGTCGCGCGAGCTATGGTCAGCCACACCCTTGACCATGGCGCCCTGGCGGTGGGGGTATACGCCGTCCATATGCTCGCCGCCGGGCTCTGGTTCGGCGCGATGGTGGGGTTTTCGTTCGGCGCTGCGCAGGCGGACGACCCGGGATGGGGCGCGGCGGCGATGCCGTGGCTGTGGCGCGTGGCCGGATGGTGCGCAGCAATAGTTGTGCTGACCGGCTTTCTTATCGCCTACGCAGTGGTCGGCCTGGTGCCCGCCGACCTGATCTACTCGCGTTATGGGCGCGAGCTGATGGCAAAGGTGATGCTCTTCACTGTGGTAATTGCCTTTGGCGTCTATATTCGCTTGCGCCTGGCGCGGCGCGCGACCGAGGAGTCGGGGCGCTACGAATTGGTCCGCGCGATAGGCATCGAGAGCGTGCTGCTGATCGGCGTAATCGAGTTCGCGGTCCTTCTCGCCCATAGCCGCCTGCCCCATTAGGGAGCCTCTGCACAAGTGGATTGGGCATTCGCGGCCGCGAGCACGGAGTGAGAAATCCGGGATTCCGCGCGCGCGGCGGCCACGCGCGCAAGCCAGGAGAGCTCGGAGCGCGAATTACGAAGCGTAATTCGCGCTCCGGGTGAGGGGGTGCAGCGCTAAAGTAGTAGGGCGGGCCGCCGTGCCCGCCGCTGCGGCCGCCGTGCCCGCCCTACTCAAAAAATCACAAACTCTCGGAATGACAAAAGAGAATGCTCGGAGTGAGATCCATCCCCCACGGTCATTTATGAGATGGGCTCCGCTCACGATCGACGCCAGGAACCGTGGCGCGACAGACACCCTCGCTGAGTGTCAACAAGCGTATTTAGGAGCAAAACTGCAACCTAATCGCACTTTGGTATAAAGTTGTCTGGCCGCGCGGCGCGCGGCCTGCCTCGGTTTTGCGCCGTTGCGTCGAACTTAGGCAAATCGACCGTACGGCGGCCATCAAAATAGGCTGCGGTTTGCCGCCGCTTCGCCTATAAAACCCCGTAGTCATGATACCTTAATGCCGCGCGGCCGTTGCGGTGTAAAAAAGCGGAATAATATTTGCTATGTTAGACGAGCCTGATGGCTCGATGTCTACCGCAAGAGCGCGCCCGTGCGATA
The DNA here is from genome assembly GCA_021827495.1 of Deltaproteobacteria bacterium. Taxonomy (GTDB): domain Bacteria; phylum Desulfobacterota; class Binatia; order Binatales; family Binataceae; genus JAKAVN01. The sequence goes on from JAKAVN010000162.1 coordinate 3,329, forward strand.
CGGCCGCGATTCGGCCTCGCCTAAGGCGGCGGCATCAAGACCCGCGTGAGAAAGGCCGCCGCCGTCAGTTTTTACGGGACGCGCCGACCGCTGATTAATACGGAAAAAATCGTCTATGAGCGATAAATCGACAAAACGCTTTCTGTTCGCCTGCGACTTCGACCAGACCCTGAGCTGCAACGACTCCGGCCATGTGCTGAGCGAACTGGTCGGCATTTCGGCTGACGAATTCAAGCGCAAGGTGGCAGGGATGGCGGAACTGAACCTGGTGCAGCAGGGCGCCGAGCTCGCCTACCTTTTGCTGCACGACCCGGCATTTCGCCAGCGCGTGCGCCGCGAACATCTGTACGAAACCGGCAAGCGGGTTCGTCTCAAGGAGAATATCGCGCTGCTCTACGAGATTCTTGATCACGGGATTGAGGGCTACAGCTTTGACTTCCGCATCCTCTCGGCCGCCCCGGTCGAAGTTATCCAAGCCGCGCTGGAGGGTATCGTGCCCGCCGACCATATCTACGGCACCGAGTTTCGCTACCACGCCGGCGGCGAGATCGACACGATCATTCGCGCCACCGCCGGCTACGGGAAAGTGACCGTGCTGGATCGGCTGCAAGCGGAGTTGAAGCTGGGGCCCGACTATATCATCTACGTCGGCGACGGCAGCTCCGATATCCACGTGATGCTTCACGTGAACACGCGCGACGGCTTCACTATCGCGGCCTCCGAGAGCCGGCACGTGGCGCAGATCGCCAAGCGCACCGTGCTCAGCGACAACGCGCTGGCCGTGCTGGTGCCAATCCTGGAAACTCTGGCCGGCTGGGACCGGATTAAAATCCGCCATTTCTTCGAGTCGTACGGCCTTCTGATCCAGGAATGGGACAGCATGCGCGCCGACTGGCTCACGCTGAGGCCGGCGAGCGCTCCGGAGGCTCCCTGATCGCGCGCAGCGGGCCCAACGCTCTGGGGAAAGCCCCCCATCCCGACCTTGCCCCGCGCGGCGGGGGAAGGAGCGAGCAGGACGCGGGCGCCGTGGGGGGAAGGAGCTTCGCGGCGCGGCTTGACACGATGCGCGCGCGCGGCAACTATGAGCAATGATGGGAGCCGCGTGGCCGGCGGGCGCGTGTTATCGCGCGCGCGGCAAAAAGCGTCGCGGGGCCATTATCGCCGAGGAGTATTATCTTCGATGATCCGCGTTGCGGTCGATGCGGTGCTCTGTGAAGGCAACGGACGCTGCGCGGCGACGGCCCCGGAGCTCTTTGTTCTCGGCGACGACGATAAGTCGCGCGTGATGAACGCCACGCCGCCTGAGACCTTGCGCGAGAAAGCGCTGCTCGCCGCGCGGTTGTGCCCACGCCAGGCAATCACGGTCACCGTGGAAACGTGAACCACGATTAGCCGCGCCGCCTGCCGCTTGCCCCCCGCGCCGCCCAGAGTTCCTTCCCCGGCGGCGCGGTGACAGCCGGGAAAGGGGCGCTTGCTGCGGAGCGGGGCGCCGGGGAGTCGTATGGCACTAACGCTTGAATCGATCGATCTGGTCGACCCCGAGCGCTACGTGAGCGAGGGCTACCCGTACGCCGAGTGGGAGCTCTTGCGCGGTCACGCGCCGGTCTTCTGGTATGACCGGCCCAACGTGCGCCCGTTCTGGGCGGTGACCAAGCATGCCGACATCGTTGCCGTCTCGCGCCAGCCCGAGCTTTTCCTAAGCGGCCGCCGTTTCCCCTTTTTTGTCGTGCCGCGCTCCAGCGAGGGCGGCGGCGAGCAGCCCCTGCCGATACGCAATCTGTTGCAGATGGACCTGCCCGAGCATCGCCACTACCGCGCGCTGACCAGCGCCCATTTCACGCCCCGGGCGCTGGGTAAGCTCGAGGGTGAGGTGGGCGCGATCGCGCGCGCCATAATGGACGAGTTGAGCGCGTGCGCCGGCAGTGCGCCGCCGGTAGTCGAATGCGACTTCGTGCTCGACGTCGCCGCCAGACTGCCGCTGGCGGTGATCGCCGCGATGCTGGGGATTCCTGCCGAGGACCGGCCGATGGTTTTGCGCTGGACCAACGAGGTGATCGGCGGCGCCGACCCGGAGTTCCAGAGCGAGCCCACGCCGGCCGAGACCTCGCTGCGCGCCAAGGACGACCTTTTTCGCTACTTTAATCAGCTCTGCGAAACGCGCCGGCGGGCGCCGCGCGAGGACCTGGTCAGCGTGCTGGCCGGCGCCCGCATCAACGGCGCGCCGCTGCCGGTCTTCGAGCTGATGTCGTACTTTCATCTGCTGGTGGTCGCCGGCAACGAGACCACCCGCAACGCCACCTCGGGCGGGTTGCTCGCGCTCATCGAAAATCCCGGTCAATGGCGGCTGTTGCGGGACAACCCAACGATGCTGCCCGCGGCGGTCGAGGAGATTTTGCGCTGGACCTCGCCCGTGATTCAGTTTACCCGCACCGCAGCCCGGGATGTCCTGCTGCGCGGACAGCGCATCCGCGAGGGCGAGGACCTCGCGCTTTATTACCCGTCGGCCAACCGCGACGAAGAGGTCTTCGAGGCGCCCAAGCGCTTCGATATCACGCGCCAGCCCAATCCTCATCTCGCCTTCGGCATCGGCGAGCACGTATGCCTGGGGGCGAACCTGGCGCGCCTTGAACTCAAAGCGGTCTTCAGGGAATTGCTCGCCCGGGTGGAGGACGCCGAGCTCACCGGCCCGATCGAGCGCCTGCGTTCGGTCTTTGTCGGCGGCATAAAGCACGTGCCGGTAAGGCTTAAGCTTCACCCCATGGTTTGAGGCCTGCACCGCGCCTGACCCCCTCCCCCGCTCGACCCCCTGCCCCGCCGCGGCGCACGTGCCTGCTCGTTGCTTCGCCGCGCCGCACTTGGGCCCGGCGCCCGGGCCCGCCGCGCGGGCAACGCTGGTCAACGGGAGTCACGGGCGCGCCGGCATGAGGTTTGCCGCAGCTTCAGCGCGCTTAGCTGATGACTTCGCTATCGATTATCTCGAAATCTGCTTCCGCGCCTTGCCTGCGGGCGAATATGACGAGATTGATTCCCGAACTCCTAGCGGAAGGGACGAGCAGACCGTCATGTTTCAGCCATTCGACCGCACCGCCGATGTTTTGGCAAACAGTGTGATCGACGTTGGCAAGCTCGCGCTCATTGACGCTGAGATCGAGCAATGCTGATCGATTCGAAAGATCCAGAACCTTCGCCAAACGGACGTGCAGTTTGTAAATTGTCCGTTCAACCGTCGGCTTCAAAGGCTGCACTGCGACGGCATAATCTCCTTCAGCCAGCACAGTAGCGCGATCAAGGCTACAGTAGATGGCCGGAACGCCGGGCGGATTCCAGCGCGCACCTAGCCGGTTTTCGCGCGTGGGCGGATTGTTGCCAAACATGTGCCGCCACACCGTTCCGTCCCAGGTTTGACTCTCAAATGCTTCGAGAACCTTCAGCAGAGCCGGCTTGGGCCGATAAGGCACCTTCACTCGCTCACGCGCACGCGATCAGACGTAGGCACCATCTTTTAATTGAGCGATTAGCACCATGACGTCCTCCAGTTTGCCCGCCCGAATCCGGTCCGCCGGCGTGTCGCCGTTTAAAAGCTTATGGGGTTTGAAAAGCCATAGACGAGCCTCTTGCGGGGAATAGAACTCAGAAAGCTCCTCTGCAAGCCACGTAAGAGCTAGAAGCTGCCTGAGCCTGTCCGGTTGAGGCTCGACCTTGCCGGATTTCCAACGTGAAACGGTTTGCGGGGTCGTGTCCAACATCTGCGCGACCTCTCGAAACCGGATTCCCGCTCGCTGCTGGAGTTTGTCTAGTTGCGCGGCCAATGCTTCTGCCATCGGAAAAGATCACCCCCCTTTCGTCGTTAGGCTGAGGTTCTCAGGCGAGACTGACGTGCGCCGTCGGTCAGGCGGTTGCGGCCAACTCCTGAGCGGAACCTCGCGTTCCACGGCACCGAGAGTGCCGCGCCACGACTCAAGCCTTCGTCTTTGCTTGGCTAATAATGCCTCGAACACCTGTTAGGCCTTCCGTTAAAGCCTGCGCCGGAACTCCATGATCCTTGCGGCCCGGCCTGAAATAGAGAGCCAGGGCTGCCTCAACAGGGCCAAGCAGTCTAGGAAAAGCTCCTTGCGCAAGCCCGTTTTCCTCCATATCTGCTAACTCTCTTGTGATATTATCCGTAAACGTTTCTATCCCAAAACAATTAACATGTCAAGCTAGGGCATCGCCAAAGGGGAGCCGGAATTCCACGCCGGCCGAGACCTCGCTGCGCGCCAAGGACGACCTTTTTCGCTACTTTAATCAGCTCTGCGAAACGCGCCGGCGGACGCCGCGCGAGGACCTGGTCAGCGTGCTGGCCGGCGCCCGCATCAAC
>JAKAVN010000163.1 GCA_021827495.1 Deltaproteobacteria bacterium
GCCAGATCGATCATCCCTAAGGGCAACGCGACGGCCACGATCGCCCCGACCTCCGCCAGGCTCGCGGCGGCCCGCACCGCCATCATCGCACCGAACGAATACCCACCGAGCACCGCGCCGCCGCCGCGCACTCCCTTTTGCGCGGTCAGAAACCGCACCGCCGCGGCGGCGTCGTCGGACTCGCCGTGGCCGTTGTCGAACTCGCCCTCGCTCTGGCCAACGCCGCGGAAGTTGAAGCGCAGCGTCGCAAAGCCGTGCGCATGCGGCGCCTCCAGCGCGGCCTCGACCACATTGTTGTACATCGAGCCGCCGTAGAGCGGATGCGGATGGCATACGACGGCCGCGCGATGCGGCCCGGGGCCGCCGGGGTACGCGATCATCCCTTCGAGCGTGAGATCTCCGGACTTGAACGTCACCCGCTCTTCCTTCATCGGTTTTGGTCCTCGACGATCAGCTTCTCACGCAATGAGATCCCTCACCTGTAGGGGCCGCTCGCGAGCGGCCCGCCTATGTTCAACAAATTCGGGCCGTTCGCGAACGACCCCCACTGAAGAAAAGCCCGGCGGAATGCGCGATACGCCACCGCGGCGGCCCGCTTCCCGACGCCCTGCTATACTATATTTGGCGCGATGGACGAATTGTTCAAATCGGCTCCGCAATCAGCGCCGAAATTCGCGGCCGACCGGATGCTCGCGCGGCTGGCGCGATGGCTGCGGCTGCTCGGTGCCGACGTGCTCTTCGATCCGGCGCTGGGCGGCGCCAAGCTGCTCGCCCGCGCGCGCGCGGAAGGCCGCCTCACGCTCACGCGCGACAAGCGCCTGCGCACCGCACCCGACGCGCTCTATATCGAAAGCCACCTGTTCCGCGATCAGCTCCGCGAAGTCTTTGCGCGCTTCCCGTTCGATCCGCGCCGCGACGCTTTCACGCGATGCTCACACTGCAACGAACCGCTCGCCGTGGTCGGGCGCGACGCGGTCGTGCGCCGCGTACCGCCCTTTGTTTATGCCAGCCACGAGCGCTTCGCGCTCTGCCCGCGATGCGGCCGCGTTTACTGGGGCGCAACGCATCCAGAGCGCATCCGCGGCGAGCTCGACTCGATGGGCTTGTAGCTCGAGTCTTTGGGCGCAGCCGTGATGCAGCGGCGCTGGCGATGCGATCGCGGGCGGACGATGCTAACATTTGCGGCATGACGCCAGGCGGAAAATTCATTACCCTTGACAACCAGCTTTACGACTACATGCTCGCCCACGGGCATAACGGCGACCCGCTCCTGCGTGGGCTGGCGCAGGAGACCCAGCAGAAGCTGGGGCGGCGGGCCGGGATGCAAATCGCGCCCGAGCAGGGAACGTTCATGACGCTGCTCGCGCGCGCGATCGGCGCGCGGCGCGCGATCGAGGTCGGAACATTTACCGGCTACAGCGCGATTTGCATCGCCCGCGGCCTGAGCGCGGACGGCAGCCTGCTGTGCTGCGACGTTAGTGAGGAATGGACCGCGATCGCGCGGCGCTACTGGGAGAAGGCGGGTGTCGCCGCCAGGATAACGCTCAAGCTCGCGCCCGCGCTCGACACTTTGCGCGCGCTGCCGGCCAGCGAGGTTTTCGATTTCGCCTTTATCGACGCCGACAAGACCAACTACCGTAACTACTACGAGGAAGTGCTGCGGCGCATGCGCGCCGGCGGGCTGATCCTGGTCGACAACGTGATGTGGGCCGGGGCGGTGCTCGAGCAAAAGGATCAGACCGACGACACCAGGGCGATCCGCGCCTTCAATGAATTCGCGGTGGCCGACCGGCGGGTGGAACTCGTGATGCTGCCGGTGTCGGACGGGCTGACGATCGCGCGCAAATTGTAGCGGCAATGGCCGCTCTTTTTTCTGTAGGGGCCGTTCGCGAACGGCCCGAATTTGCCGAATATAGGGGGGCCGTTCACGAGCGTCGCGGGTGCTGAAAATCAGCCCGCCAGTTCGCGGCGGAACCAGTCCATCGCGAGCGCCGTGCCCTCGCGCAGCGAGACTTTCGGCGTAATCCCCAGCAGCGTGCGCATCTTGGTGTTGTCGGGCACGCGGCGCGGGATGTCCTCGTAGCTGTGGCCGTAAACCTCGGCCTGGCTGACGAATTTAATCTTCGATTTGACCGATCCGTAAAGCTCGATCATCAAATTGGCGAACTCCAGCACCGAGGTCTCGACCTCGGTGCCGATGTTGATCGCCTGGCCGTCGGCGGCGGGATTGATCCCGGCCGCGACCGTGGCGGCGACCGCGTCGGTGACGTAGGTAAAGCAGCGCGTCTGCTGGCCGTCGCCGATCACCGTGAGGTCGGCGCCGCGCAGCAACTGGCCCATGAAGATCGTGAACAGGCGCCCGACGTCGACGCGGTCCAGGCGCGGACCATAGATGTTGAAGTAGCGCACCACCGCCACCGGCAGGCCGAGCTTGTGGTAGGCGAAGCAGAAATGCTCGCCCACCGCCTTGGAGGTCGAGTAACACCAGCGATCGATTGTGGTTGCGCCCAGCACGCGGTCGTCGTCCTCTTTCCACGGCACCCTGGGATTGCGGCCGTAAACCTCGGAGGTCGAGCTGAAGACCAGGCGCCGTCCATGCTTGTAGGCCGCCTTCAGCACGTTCTGCGTGCCGTTGACGTTGACGTTGAGCGTCTCGTAGGGGTCGGCGACGTAGTGCTCGACACCCACCACGGCGGCGAGATGGTAGATGAGGTCGGCCTTGGACACCAGGCTGTCGATCAGCTCAAGGTTGAAGACCGAGTCATGGACATAGTGGAAACGCGGGTTGTCGAGGAGGTGGCGCACCTTGGCGATCGCGCCGGTGTCGAGCACGAAAACCTCGTCGCCGCGCGCGATGAACGCGTCGCTCAGATGCGAACCCAAAAAGCCCGCGCCGCCCGTAATCAGAACCCGCATGCTGCCTCCGCTATTCCAGCCGCGCGCCCGCTTTGGAGCCGGCGCCGGGCAAAACTTCAGACAGAACTTCAGACAAAACTTCAGCCGCCGCGCCTTCCGACGCGCCGTCGAACTGCGCCCGCGTGATCCACAGGCTGCCCTCGCCCGCCGCGACTTCAACCGCGCCGCCGCCGCTCGAGATGATTTCGCCCGCGCCGCCGCGCCGGCCCGCCTCGTGCGCGATCCTGCTCTCCCATACCCAAAGCTTGCGCCCGTTAAGCGCGCAGAACGCGCCCGGATAAGGATGAGCCACGGCGCGCACCAGATTGAAGACGCGCCGCGCGGGCCATCGCCAATCGATTCGCCCGTCCTCGGGCCGCCGCCGCCCAAAGTAGCTGCCGCGCGAGAGCTCCTGCGGGCGGCGCGGCGCGCGCCCGGCCACGATCAGCGGATGCATCTCGGTGAGTAACGCGACGCCCAGCGGCACCAGCTTGCGGTACAGCGTCAGCGCCGTGTCGCTGTCGTCGATCGCGAGCGAGCGCTGGCCCACGATGTCGCCGGCGTCGGCACGCGCGACCATGTGATGCAGCGTCACGCCCGCCTCACGCTCGCCATTGACCAGCATCCAGTTGACCGGCGCGCGCCCGCGGTAGGCCGGCAGCAGCGAACCGTGCAGATTGTACGCGCCAAGCGGCGCCGCGCGCAGGGCCGCGCCGGGCAGCAGGTTGCGGTAGTAAAACGAATAGACCACCGCCGGGCGCAGCGCCGCGATCCGCTCGATCCACGGCGCGTCCAGGCGCTCCGGCGTATAGACCGGCACGCCCTTTCCGCGCGCGAGGCTGGCGCACGCGCGCCACCAGACCTCCTCGTGCGGATCGTCTTCATGGGTGAACAACGCGGCCACCGGCGCGCCCATCTTCAGCAGCGCCTCCAGGCATCCGTAGCCCATCTCGTGATAGGCGAACACCACGCATCGCGCGGCGCTGAGCCGCGCGGCGGGGGCGGGAGGATTTTGCGCGGCCACGTCTAATCAGCGGCGCACCGGCGCCTCGGGCTCCTCGCCGTGCACCGCGCGCACGATATAGGTCGGGCGCTTGCGCACCTCGATATAAATGCGGCCGATATACTCGCCGATGAGTCCGATCGCGAGCAGGATGAAGCCGAGCACGAAAAACGCCACCGCGAACAAGGTCCACAACGCGCCTTCTTCCTGCGGCCCAAAGAAGATGCGATGGGCAACCAGCAGCAGCGCGAACAAGGTGTCGAGCACGAAGACCAGCAGCCCGGCCAAGCTCACCGCCTGAATCGGCATCAGCGAAAACCCGGTGATGAGGTTGAGGCTCAGATGGGCGAGGCGAAACAGGTTGTACTTGGAGTTGCCGCTCTGACGCTCGTCGTGGCCGACCGGAATCTCGGCCACGCGCTTGGCGAACGAATTGGCCAGCGCCGGCACGAAGGCCGCCTTTTCATCGCAGGCAACCACTGTGTCGACGATATGGCGGCGGTAGGCGCGCAGCATGCATCCGTAGTCGTGCATCGGCACGCCCACGATCATCGAGGTCACGCGGTTGTGCAGGTGCGAGGCGAACCGGCGATAGGCAAAGTCCTGGCGTTCCTCGCGCCATCCGCCGACCACGTCGTTGCCCTCATCGATCGCGGCGAGCAGCCGGGGAATTTCCTCGGGCGGATTCTGCAGGTCGGCGTCGAGCGTCACCACGACCTCGCCGCGGCACTGGCGAAAGCCGGCCAGGATGGCCGAGTGCTGGCCGAAGTTGCGCGCCAGTTCGACCACGCGCACCGCGCCGTGCGCACCCGCGGCAATCTCGCGCAGGATGTCGAGCGATTGGTCGGCCGAGCCGTCGTCGACGAACAGGACCTCCCACGGTCGCCCGCACGCGCGCAGCACCGGCTCCAGCCGGGCCCACAGCGCGCGCAGGTTGGCGGCCTCGTTGTAGACCGGAATTACGACCGAGACCAGCGACCCGCCGGCCGCCGTATCCGGCTCGCGAATCGCGGCTATCTTTTCGGCTGAGCTCAAATTTTTCCGTAAGCGGCGCCGTGAGGACCGGGCCTGCACAAAACGATCGAATGCCGCGTCATTGGCAATTGTTACAAACGAGCCTGCTAAGTTAAAGACGGCGCGCCGCGGGAGAATCGACGGAAATGGCGGATTTTCGCGCCGATCTCGGAATCGCGGCCCGGGCGAAGGATCTCATTGCGTGCCGCCGGGCTTTTCTTCCGTAGGGGGCGTTCGCGAACGGCCCGAATTTGTTGAATATTAGGAGGGCCGCTCACGAGCGGCCCCCTACAGGTGAGGGATCTCATTGCGTGCCGCGCGCGGCGACGCCAGCTCGATCGACCAACCCGCACGCTTCGATCCGGCGCCGGATGAACCCGCGCACGCCGATTCCGCGCCGCGTCAGCCGATGAACAGCGTCGACATCCGTCCGCGCAACCCGTAGCTTGCCAGGGGCGCGCCGCGCAATCGCGGCTCGGGGCGGCGGTTGACGGCGCGCATCGGCGCCCGCACTGCTCGCCGACGCGCTTGCCGCCATGGCCGCGCTTACCGCGGGATCTTCGTATGCGTTGCGATCGCCTGGCGCGGGCGCCATATCGCGGCCGCGGCCCCGACGCGCGCGCGAGCTTCATCGCAACCGACGCCGAACTCGCACGGCTGTGGCAGCGTCCCGGATGCGCCGTGCTGGTCGTCAATCGCAACGATCTTCCGCACGTAGGCGCGTTGCTGGGCTCCGCCACCACGGTCGTCGGTTGCGAGGCAAAAAGCTCGCGCTTTACAACCGCGTGGTCTCGGCACCGGCTGGGACGCCCGCCCTTGTACGCCGGCTTCCGGCCCTTAGCGGGGACTTGGTTTCGCGGCGCGCTAATTGTAAGTTCCTCCTGTCGACGCGGCTGTGGGCGTCCTGCATCATCGGCAGGGAGGGGACGGGCGGATGGCTGCCGCACGGGAAACCGAAAAAACCGTGAGTTCCGGAAGGGAGACCAAATCCGGAAACAAGACCGATTCCGGTGCCAAGTCTCGCACCGAGACCGAGGCCGATAACCGGACCACGCCGGCCGGCGAAACCAATTCCGCAGCCGGGATCAAAACCGTTAGCGCTGGCCCCGCGCCATCGTCACCTTCATCGGAGCCGCCAAAGGCGGGCGCCGAGAGCGAGCCCAGCCTGGGCAAGACTCTGGCCGCCGAGCGCGAGCGGCGCGGCGTGTCCCGCGCCGAGGTCGTCTTACAAACCCGCATCCCGGCCCATTACATCGAGATGATCGAGAGCAACGACTACGGCCTCATCTCGGACCAGATCTACCTGCTGCCGTTTCTGCGCCGCTATGCCGCCTTTCTCAACCTCGACGGCGAAGAGATCGCGATGCGCTTCGTGCGCGAGGTGCAGCGCGCCGAGGGCGTGGCGGTGCCGCGGATGTCCGAGCCGCTCGCCCTGCACGATCGCAAGCGCGCGCGGTGGGGACGCGTGGCCCTGTTTATAATCGTGCTCTCCGCGATTGTCGTGCTCTATATCATCGCTTCCGGGCACCATCGCGGCGAATTTGGCTTCCATCCGGCCGCGCCGGCCGCGCCGAGCGCCACGATGCCGCCGGCCGCACCAGCACCACTGGCAGCGCCCGCGCCGCAGGCCGCGGCTCCGGCGACGCTTCCCGAGACCACCGTCGTCGGCAACCCGGCGGCAGCCGCCGCACGGCCGCGAAATGCGGCCCCCAAACGCGCGGCCGCGCCCGCCGACGGCGACAATCAGTAGCCGTTAAACTTGATCCAGCCGCCCGCGCTGACCGGCCTTGCGTGCGCGCGTCGGATGATTATTTTTTTGCGTGGAATCCCGACGAAAGGAGGAATCACACAGATGGCGAACGAACTCAAGGTATGGTCTTCGCTGAAGGAGCTGGATCGTTTCCGGCGCGATGTCGATGATCTGTTCGACCGCTTCCTTGGTGGTCGGGCAGACTCGGTGTTCTCGATGGGAACTGCGTTCCCGGCGCTGGAGTCCTTCGTCGAAGACGGCAAACTCGTGGTCCACGCCGACCTCCCGGGCATCGACCCCAACGAGGTCGAGGTCACAGCCACCGGTGACACGCTGACGCTGCGCGGCAAGCGTGAGCAACGCCACCAAGGGAGCGGCCGAAACTTCATCCACCGCGAGATCAGCTACGGCAGCTTCGAGCGCTTGCTGAAGCTGCCTGCGGGGGTTAAGGCCGATGAGATCAAGGCGGCTTACCGCAACGGCGTGCTCGAGCTGACGATGCCGGTACCCGGAGAGGCGGGCGCTCGCAGGGTCCAGGTCCAGATCGAGAGCGGCAAACAGATAGAACGCGACACGAGAGATAAGGCCTGAAGCGACAGCGTCCTCTCTTCGGGCGCGCAACCAGCTCGCGACGCCATGCTCCTCTAATGGAGCACGGCGTTGGCGATCTCCTCGGCTATCAGTTTCCTGACCTCGCGCGCGTCGAAGCCCGGATGCGCCACCGCGACGACGGTCAACTCACTGCCATCGTTCCCGCCCGTCGCGCGCGCGACGAATATCGTGTCGTAGATAGCGCTCGCTTCCTGTTCACTGCGCGCGCCGGGAGGCTGGCTGGCGCCCTGGTACTGCTGCATGTAAGGCGGTATCGCGGAGCGCTCCTGCGCCGTAGCCGGCGGCACAGGCCATGCCCCCGTCATCGGGAACGGCATCGAGCCGCCCAGCGGAGCGGG